>NZ_CBCRZG010000004.1:0-349389 GCF_965137015.1 Tsukamurella hominis
GTCCCCGCCGCCGACGTTCCGACCTGGGATCTGGAGGCCGACGTGGTGATCGCCGGGTACGGCATCGCGGGCGTCTGCGCGGCGATCGAGGCGGCCCGCGCCGGCGCCGACGTCCTCGTCCTCGACCGCACCGGCGGCTGGGGCGGCGCGGCCGCCCTGTCCGGCGGGTGGATCTACCTCGGCGGCGGCACCCCGCTGCAGCGCGCACTCGGCTTCGAAGACAGCGCCGAGAACATGGAGACCTTCCTGACCGCCGCGCTCGGGCCCGGCGTCGACGGGGCGAAGATCCACGCCTACGCCCACGGCAGCACCGAGCACTACGACTGGCTGACCGGCTGCGGCGTGGTCTTCAAGGAGAAGTTCTGGGGCGAGCCGGGCTGGGAGGTGCCGCATGACGAGGGCCTCGGATACTCCGGCGGCGAGAACGCCGCGCCCTTCAACGCCGTCGCGGCGCCCGCGCCGCGCGGGCACGTCCCGCAGATGACCGACAAGCGGACCGGCGTGCGCGGGGCCGGATACATGCTGATGAAGCCGCTGGTCGAGACGGCCGAAGCGCTCGGGGTGCGCGCCGAGTACGACGTCCGCGCGCAGACCCTGGTGACCGGCCCCGAGGGCCGGGTCGAGGGCTTTCGCGCGCGCCGGTTCGGCTCGGACCTGTACGTCCGGGCCCGACGGGGCGTCGTCCTCGCCACCGGCAGCTTCGCCTACAACGCGGAGATGATCGAGACCTACGCGCCGCGGCTGATCGGGCGCCCGGCAGCGGCGATCGAGGAGCACGACGGGGCCGGGATCCTGATGGCGCAGGCCGCGGGCGCCGCGCTGGCCCACATGGACGCGACCGAGGTCGCCTTCTTCGGCGACCCCCAGATGATGGCCCGCGGGATCCTCGTCAACGGCCACGGCCAGCGGTTCATCGCCGAGGACACCTACGGCGGCCGGATCGGCCAGGCCGTACTGATCCAGCAGGACAACGCGGCGTACCTGGTCATGGACATGGACGCGCACGAGGAGGCACTCGCCACCGAGACCTCGACGCCCTACTTCAGGCAGCCGCCGACCTGGGCCGCCGAGACGGTCGCGGAGCTCGAATCCGACATGGGCCTGCCCGCCGGCGCGCTGACAGGCACCGTCGACACGTACAACCGGCACGCGGAGAACGGCACCGATCCCCTCCTGCACAAGAAGGAGCAGTGGGTGCGGCCGCTCGCCGGGCCCGTGGCCGCCTGGGACATGCGCGGCTTCACCGCCGGATTCACCCTGGGCGGGTTGCGCACGGACGTCGAGGCGCGGGTGCTGCACGTCGACGGTGCGCCGATCCCCGGCCTGTTCGCGGCCGGGCGGTGCACGTCGGGGGTGTGCGCGGGCGGGTACGCCAGCGGGACCAGCCTCGGCGACGGGAGCTTCTTCGGTCGTCGCGCGGGCATCGCCGCCGCAACCGGATAGCGGTTCGATTTGCAGTGACGGTTCACTCCGTGCCACCTTCGACCTGGGGATTGTCGAAGTCGCAAACATCGCGACGGATTCACCTCGGCGCAGGATCGACGCGGCATCGAATTCCTTGTGCGACAACCACACCGGCTCGCATCCCGACCTCCCGCAAAAGGCCGAGGACTGCGAAGATGGAGCGATGACTGCGACAGCGTCCGCCGCACCCTCGACCGTCCGGGACCGGTACACGGCATGACCCACCGGGTGAACACATCGGGCTCCGCACGCCTCGGCGGCTTCACCGGGCGGGTGCTCGCGATCGCGGCCGCGACAGCGCTCTGCGTCGCGGCGATCGCGGTCAGCGTGAGCATGTGCAGCGGCCCGTCGACCGACCCGCGACCCGTCGTGGCACCGTCGGGCTCGCTCCCGTCGACCGAGGCCGTGCCGAGCGTCTCCCCGTCGTCCACGACACCGTCGAGCCCTGCTCGCGCGAGCACGACCGCGCCGTCGGCGCCGAGCCCCACTCCTCCGTCGACGACCGTCGCACCGCCGCCCGAGCCGGTCACCACCACCCCCGCGCCCGTGCGGACCGCGCCGCGCGTCACCACGCCGGCCCCGACGCCGCGATGCACGCCGCAGCCCAAGTGGGTCTTCCGTCCCAGTACCGGGACCTACGAGCGGATCACCATCCCCTGCTGATCGCCTGACGATCGACCTCCTCGGCGGCGGCGCCGCGTGGCGCCGCGGCCCGATCACCGCTGAACCCTGGCGAGTGAAACGTGTTCTAGTCTATGCTGCAGTTGTAGCGCGTACCTGCTGCCCATCGGCGCAGGTGAGGCTAGAGAACTTGTTTCATCAGCGAGGAGAGTCGATGACGGCGGAGACCACCGAATACGACGTGATCGTGGTGGGGAGCGGCGCGGCGGGCATGACCGCCGCGCTCAAGGCTGCGGACAGCGGGCTCAGCGTGCTGGTCGTGGAGAAGGCGGCGCACTACGGCGGGTCCACCGCCCGGTCCGGCGGCGGCGTCTGGGTGCCCGGCAACGAGTCGCTGGTGAAGGCGGGGATCAAGGACACCCCCGACGAGGCGCGCAAGTACCTGCACGCCATCATCGGCGACGTGGTGCCGGCCGAGCGGATCGACACCTACATCGACCGCGGCCCCGAGGTCATCTCGATGGTGCACCGCATGAGCCCGCTGGAGCTCACCTGGGTGCCGGGCTACTCCGACTACTACCCGGAGGCGCCGGGCGGCCGGGCGCACGGCCGCTCCTGCGAGCCGAAGCCCTTCGACGGCAAGCAGCTCGGCGACGAGCTGAAGAACCTCGAGCCCGATTACACCAAGGCCCCCATGAACCTGGTGGTCACGCAGGCCGATTTCAAGTGGCTCAACCTGATCATGCGCCACCCCAAGGGGCCGCTGCGCGCGCTCCGGGTGGCCGGTCGCTACTACGGCGCCCGGGTTCGCGGCAAGCACCTGCTCGGCCGCGGCCAGGCGCTGATCGCCGCGCTGCGCGTCGGCCTGCAGCGCGCGAACGTGCCGCTGTGGCTCAACACGTCCCTCGTCGGGCTCACCGAGGAGGACGGCCGGGTCACCGGCGTCACCGTCGACCGCGACGGCACGCAGGTGCACCTCACCGCCCGGCGCGGCGTGATCCTGGCCGCCGGCGGCTTCGAGTCCAGCGCGGAGATGCGCGCGCAGTACCAGCGCGCCCCCATCGGCACCGAGTGGACCAACGGCGTCCCCGCCAACACCGGCGACGCGATCCGCGCGGGAGCGGCGGTGGGCGGCGCCCTCGAGTTCATGGATGACGCCTGGTGGGGCCCGTCCATCCAGCTACCGAAGATGGCCTGGTTCGCCCTGTCCGAGCGCTCGCTGCCGGGCAGCGTCATGGTGAACACCGCGGGCGAGCGCTTCGTCAACGAGTCCGCGCCCTACGTCGAGGCCGTGCACGCGATGTACGGCGGCCGGTACGGCCAGGGCGAGGGCCCCGGCGAGAACGTGCCGTGCTGGCTCGTCTTCGACCAGCGCTACCGCAACCGGTACATGTTCGCCGGCCAGCCGCCGCGCCAGCCGCTGCCCAAGCGCTGGTACGAGTCCGGCAACATGGTCCGCGCGAACAGCCTGGCCGAACTGGCCGAGAAGATGGACGTCCCGGCGGCGGCGCTGACCGCCACCGTCGACAAGTTCAACGGCTTCGCCCGCGCCGGGCGCGACGAGGACTTCCACCGCGGCGAGAGCGCCTACGACCACTACTACGGCGATCCGCGGAACAAGCCGAACCCCAGTCTCGCCGAATTGAGCACCGGTCCGTTCTACGCTGCACGCATGGTCCCCGGTGATCTCGGTACGAAGGGCGGCCTGCGCACCGACGTCGCGGGCCGGGTCCAGCGCACCGACGGCACCGTCATCGACGGCCTGTACGCCTCGGGCAACACCAGCTCGCCCGTCATGGGCCACACCTACGCGGGCCCCGGCGCCACCATCGGCCCTGCCATGGTCTTCGCCTACCTCGCGGTCGAGGACATGGCCGGTAAGGAATCAGCCCCCGCGGCGGCAGCCCCCGCCCGCGCGGAAGAGGAGATCGCATGAGCAGCACCAACACCGAGGCGGCAGCCCGCCTCATCGACAGCGGCACCGCGCCCACCCGGTACGCCCGCGGCTGGCACTGCATCGGCCTGCTGAAGGACTTCGCCGACGGGAAGCCCCACTCCGTCGAGGCCTTCGGCACCAAGCTCGTCGTCTTCGCCGGCGAGGACGGCAAGGTCAACGTGCTCGACGGCTACTGCCGGCACATGGGCGGCGACCTCACGCAGGGCACCGTCAAGGGCAACGAGATCGCCTGCCCGTTCCACGACTGGCGCTGGGGCGGCGACGGCAAGTGCAAGGCCATCCCCTACGCCAAGCGCGTGCCGCTGCGGGCCCGGACCCGCACCTGGCCCACCATGATCGAGAACGATCAGCTCTTCATCTGGCACGACGTGGAGAACTCGAAGCCGCCTGCGGAACTGGACATCCCGAAGATCGACGGCGACGTCGACGGGCCCGAGTGGTCGAACTGGGTGTGGAACGAGATCATCATCGAGGGCAGCAACTGCCGCGAGATCGTCGACAACGTGGTCGACATGCCGCACTTCTTCTACATCCACTACGGCCTGCCCACGTACTTCAAGAACGTCTTCGACGGGCACATCGCCTCGCAGTACCTGGACACCAAGGGCCGCAACGACGTCACCGACATCGGGCTCTCCGGCGGAGACGACGTGCTGCTCAAGTCCGAGGCGCACTACTTCGGACCGTCGTACATGATCAACTACCTGCACAACGACTACAAGGGCTTCCAGATCGAGAACATCCTGATCAACTGCCACTACCCGATCGATCAGCACTCGTTCAAGCTGATGTACGGCGTGAAGGTCAAGAAGCTGCCCGGTTTCGACGACGAGAAGTCCGACTACCTGGCCGGCAAGTTCGCCAAGAACGTGGGCCTGGGCTTCCTGCAGGACGTGGAGATCTGGAAGAACAAGACCCGCATCGACAACCCGCTCCTGTGCGAGGAGGACGGCCCCGTCTACCAGCTGCGCCGGTGGTACGAGCAGTTCTACGTCGACGCCGCCGAGGTCTCCGAGGACATGACCCAGCGCTTCGAGTTCGAGATCGACACCACCCACGCCGTCGAGGCGTGGGAGGCCGAGGTCGCGCAGAACATCGCGCGGCAGGAGTCCGAGAAGGCCGCCGCGGACGCGTCCGGGGCAGGAGCCTGATCCCATGTCCCCCACGGTGACGATGTTCGGCGAGCCGGTCGTACTGCCGTCGACGGTGTCCGATCGGGAGGGCTTCCTCACCGACGGTTTCACCCCGCTGAACTGCGGCACCTGCGGCGTCGCGGTGCAGGTCCGCAAGAACAGCCGGGAGCACACGTCGATCCAGTGGTGCGGTTCCGCGCGCGAGTGCGCGGTCTTCGCCACGGACGGGGCCGGGTCCGCGCTGCGGGCCACCTGCCCGCGCCTGATGGAATCGATCACGCGCGCCGCGAAACTCGGCGAGGTACCCGTGCCGACGGAGACGGATCCGCCGGACACCGACGAGGAGATGACGAAGAAGTGAGCATCCACCGACTACTCGTCGCCAAGGTGGTCTCGGAGACGCACGACGCGCACTCCATCGAGTTCGAGGTGCCCGCCGACCTGGCGGATGAGTTCACCTACAAGCCGGGCCAGTTCCTGACGTTGCGCGTGCCGAGCGACGAGACCGGCTCGGTGGCGCGCTGCTACTCCCTGTGCAGCGCGCCCCACGACGGCGGCCCGCTGCGGGTCGCCGTCAAGCGCACCGCCGACGGGTACGCATCGAACTGGCTGTGCGACAACGCCACCCCCGGCATGGAGATCGACGTGCTGGTGCCCGCGGGCATCTTCACGCCGAAGTCCGTCGACGTGGACATGCTGCTCTTCGCCGGCGGCAGCGGCGTCACGCCCATCCTGTCGATCCTGCGGTCGGTGCTGGAGACCGGGACCGGATCCGTCGCACTGATCTACGCGAACCGCGATGCGCAGTCGGTGATCTTCGCCTCCGCGCTCGCCGAACTGACCCGGACGTACCCGGAGCGGCTCGTCGTGGTGCACTGGCTCGAATCCGTACAGGGCCTGCCCAGCGCCGCGAACCTCGCCACGCTCGCCGCGCCATACGCCTCCCGCGAGGTCTTCGTCTGCGGTCCGGGCCCGTTCATGGACGCGGTCTCCGAGGCCATGACCTCGCTGGGCAAGGGCCGCCGCGAGGTGCACATCGAGAAGTTCCGCTCCCTGCCGCGCAATCCCTTCGAGGTGGAGGCCGCGCAGGAGGAGGCGGAGGAGAAGGCCGCGATCGCCGAGGCGGAGGATCTGCCCGCCGACGACGCACCGGCGACCGCGGACGACGGCGGCACCGTCACCGTCGAACTCGACGGGACGACCACCGAGCTCGCCTGGCCCGCCGAGAAGAAGCTGCTGGACGTGATGCTCGAGGCGGGCCTCGACGCGCCGTACTCGTGCCGCGAGGGCGCGTGCAGCGCCTGCGCCTGCCGCATCGTCGAGGGGAACGTGGAGCTCGCCCACAACGAGGTGCTCGACCAGGAGGACCTCGACGACGGGCTCATCCTGGCCTGCCAGTCGATGCGCCGCACCCCGTCCGTGCACATCACCTACGAATAGTCCGTCCCCGACGGACCCACTGCTGAGGGAGTCCCATGCCCATCGACCCGTCGGTCGCGATCGGTGCCGAGCTCGGCACCGCCGAGTTCTCCTGGAGCACCTCCGACGTGCTGCTCTACCAGCTCGCGCTGGGCGCGGGGGCGGACCCGCTCTCCGCCCGCGAGCTGCGCTACGCCACGGAGCAGGACACCGTCGTGCTGCCGACCTTCGCCACCGTGGCGCAGAACTTCCACGCCACCGAGCCGCCGAAGGTCTCGTTCCCCGGCGTCGAGATCGACCTCGCCAAGGTGGTGCACGGCAGTCAGTCGGTCACCGCGCACCGGCCGCTGCCCGCCTCCGGGACCGCTGTGGCCCGCACCAGGATCAGCGACGTGCACGACAAGGGCAAAGCCGCGGTCATCTGGCAGGAGACCGAGGTCGTCGACGGGGCCGGAGAGCCGCTGTGGACCGCGCGGTCGTCGATCTTCGCCCGCGGCGAGGGCGGTTTCGGCGGGGAACGCGGGCCGTCGGAGAGGATCGAGCTGCCCGAGCGGGACGCCGATGTGACGGTGGACGTGGCGACGCTGCCGCAGCAGGCCCTGCTCTACCGGCTGTGCGGCGACCGGAACCCCCTGCACTCGGATCCCGCGTTCGCGAAGGGCGCCGGCTTCGACGCGCCGATCCTGCACGGGCTGTGCACCTACGGGATCGTGGCCAAGGCCGTGACCGATGCGGTGGTGGACGGGGACGCCTCCGCGGTGGGCTCCTGGTCGGCGAAGTTCGCGGGGATCATGCTGCCGGGCGAGACGCTGCGCGTGCGGATCTGGCGCGACGGCGACCGTCACCTGGTGACCGCGGAGTCGGTGGAACGCGCCGCCCCGGTACTCGCGGACGCGGTGTTCACCGCGCGCTGAGCCGGCTGTAGCGCGCCAACACAGCGCTCCCGACGCGCACCTACCCTATTGGATGGGGCGCTGTTGAGGAGCCATGCGCGCGACGCATACCTGATGCGCTTCTCGCACACCCCGACGGTCGTCGCGGAGTAACCGGCCTTCGGGGCGCGACGGGCTCGGCGCCGTCGGTCACCCGCCCCCACCGCCATGCCGGACCGCAGTCCACCGATCGGTTCGTGCTGTTCATAGCGTTGCAACGCTATGACGAGATGGAAATGGTAGCGGGAGGGCCGGATTCAGGAGTTCGACGATGCGTGGCGGCGGCATCACGATCACCACCAGCGAGATGATGGCGGCACCACGGCATCATGACTGCTCCATCCCGTGCCAAGACCCGGCTCCGTGAATCCACGGCTGAGGTGTTCAGACGGGGCGGGCGGTGGCCATGGCGCGGTCGACCTCCCAGAAGGCGCGCAGCGCCACGATCTTCCCCGCGTCGTCGACCTTGTAGGTGAACACGCCCTCGGCGTCGATGACGTGCCCGCCGATGACCGTGCGGATGAGGCCGGTGAAGGCCACCTCGTTGCCGCACGCGAAGCCGTCGCCGAAGAGGAACTCCAGCGACTCCGCCACGCCGATGGTCTTGTCGTAGAACGCCGCGATCTCCTCGCGGCCGTGGTGCCCCTTGCCCTCGGGGTCGAAGCCGGAGGGGCCGACGGGGTCCTCGACCACGCCGTCGGCGGCGAACAGGTCGAGCCACTCCTCCTTGCGGCGGCCGCTCGCCGCCGCCTGCGAAGCGCGGCCGGCCAGGACTGCGGGGTGATCGTCCTTCATGAGCCCTCCTAGAACTTGCTGATGACGGAATCGGCGTAGCGGCGCAGGTGGTCGATCTTGGGCTGCAGCGGCTCGGTGTCAGGGCCGAGCTGGTAGGGCAGCCGGAAGCCGACGATCACGTCGGTGACGCCCTTGTCCTCGAGTCGCTTGATGCCGTCCACGGTGTAGGCGTCCAGCGAGATCACGTGGATCTCGAACTCCTTCTTGTCGTGCTCGGCGCGCAGTTCGTCGATCCGCGCGAGCATCCGGTCGAGCTCCTCGCCGTCGCCGCCGGCGTGCATCCAGCCGTCGCACAGCCGCACCGCGCGGCGCAGCGCCGCGTCCGCGTGGCCGCCGACCAGGATGGGTAGCGGCTCCGTGGGCACGGGGGAGATCTTGATCGACGGGATGTCGAAGAACTCGCCGTGGTACTCGAAGTACTCACCCGTCGACAGGCCCTTGATGATCTCGATGCACTCGTCCATCCGCTTGCCGCGGCGCGCGAAGGGCACGCCCATGATCTCGAAGTCCTCGGGCCACGGGCTGATGCCCACCCCGAGCGAGAAGCGGTTCCCGCTCAGGGAGGCCAGCGACGCCGCCTGCTTCGCGACCAGCACCGGCGGGCGGATCGGCAGCTTCAACACGAACGGGGTGAAGCGGAGGGTCTTCGTGGACGCGGCGAGGGCCGACGCCAGCACGAAGGTCTCGACGAACTCCTTGCCGTCGAGGAACTCCCGGCTGCCGTCGGGGGTGTACGGGTACGTCGAGTCCGAGACCTCGGGATACGCGATGCTGTCGGCGACGCACATGCTGTGGTAGCCGGCCTCCTCCGCCGCCTGCGCGAGCGGGACGTAGTACGACGGATCCGTCATCGCCTCGGCGTACGTGAATCGCATGGTCACCCTTTCGTCGAACTGCTTGCGAGCGTTCACTCCACTTGCTAAAAATAGAACACGTTTCACCGTTTGTACGCGGTATCGAGATCAGGAGTGCGCGTGGACTTCCGTCCGGACGAGAACCAGGTGGCCGTCGCCGGCCTCGCGGCCGACGTGCTGGGGCACGCCGCCGCGCGCGAGAGCGGAGGCGCCGAGACCGGGGACGCCTGGCGCGCGACATGGGCGGACCTCGCCCGGGCCGATCTCCTCGGCCTCCCCGCCCCCGAGAGCCTCGGCGGCGCCGGGCTCGGCGCCGAGGAGGTGGCAGCCGTGCTCACCGAGGCCGGCCGGCTCGCAGTCGCCGCCCCGCTGCTCCCCGCCCTCGCGCTGGGCATCCTGCCCGTCGCGACCCACGGCACCGTCGAGCAGCGCGAGCGGCTCCTGCCCGCCGCCCTGACCGGCGACGAGCTGATCGTGGGCGCGCTGGGCGAGGCCGGGGCCGCCGTGCCGTCCGCACCGTCCACGCGCGCCGTGCGCACCGCGAGCGGCTGGGCGCTGACCGGCCGCAAGGTGGCCGTCGGGTATGCGCAGCACGCCGCGCACCTCCTGGTCAGCGCCGCCACCGACGACGGCGCCGCAGTCTTCGTCGTGCCCGCGTCCGCGCCCGGCGTCACCGTCTCCCCCAGCCCCACGTCCGCCGGGACGCCGGAGGGCACCGTCGACCTCGCCGGCGTCGAGGTGCCGACCGAGGCCGTACTGGGCGGTTCCACCGACGGAACCGTCGCGCAGGCCGTGCGCGAGTGCGGGCTGGCCGGCGCGGCCGCCGTCGCCGACGGTGCGCTCGCCGGAGCCCTCGCGCTCACCGTCGACCACCTGCGCAAGCGCGAGCAGTTCGGGCGCCCGCTAGGGGCCTTCCAGGCCGTGGCGCAGCAGATCGCCGACGTCTACATCGCCTCCCGCACGCTGCACCTGGCCGCGGTCTCAGCCGCCTGGCGGATCGGCACCGGCTCGCCGGCCGAGGAAGCCACCGCGCTCGCGGCGCACTGGCTGGCCGCGGAGGCACCGTCGGCCGTGCGGACCTGCCACCATCTGCACGGCGGTATCGGCGTGGACGCGACCTACCCGCTGCATCGGTTCTACTCGGCGATCAAGGACCTCACCCGGTTCGTGGGCGGCGTCCCGCAGACCGTACGGGCGCTGGCGACCGCGCACCGCGACGACGCGACCAGCGCGGACGAATCGGGCCGGTTCCTCGCCCTCACCACCGCACAGCGCGCCCTGCAGGCCGAGCTGCGTGACTACTTCTCGACCCTGATGACGCCGGAGGAGCGCACCGCGATGCTGGTGCAGCGGCACGGCGACGTCTTCCGGGACGTGGTGCTGCGCATGGGCCGCGACGACCGGCTGGGCGTCGGCTGGCCCACCGAGTTCGGCGGCAAGGGCTTCGGGCCGATCGAGCAGTACCTCTTCGTCAACGAGGCCTCCCGCGCCGACGTGCAGCTGCCCTCGGTGACGCTGCAGACCGTCGGGCCGACGCTGCAGGCCTTCGGCACCGAGGAGCAGAAGGCGAAGTTCCTGCCGAAGATCCTCTCGGGCGAGGTGCATTTCGCGATCGGGTACACCGAACCGGAGGCGGGCACCGACCTGGCGTCGCTGCGCACCACCGCGGTCCGCGACGGCGACCACTACGTGGTCAACGGGCAGAAGATCTTCACCACCGGCGGCCACGACGCCGACTACGTGTGGATGGCCGTCCGCACCGATCCCGATGCGCCCAAGCACAAGGGCATCTCGATCCTCATCCTGGACACGAAGGACCCCGGCTACAGCTGGACGCCGATCATCACGGCCGACGGCGCGCACCACGTGAACGCCACCTACTACAACGACGTCCGCGTCCCGGTGGACATGCTCGTCGGGGTGGAGAACGAGGGCTGGAAGCTCATCACCACCCAGCTCAACCACGAGCGGGTCATGCTCGGCCCGTCGGGCCGGATCGGCGCGCTCTACGACCGGGTCGACGCCTGGGCCCACGAACAGGAGCTGTTGGGCGTGCCCGACGTCGCGGAGGCGCTCGCCCGCGTGCGCGCCGCGGAGCTCATCAACGAGCTGCTCAACTGGCAGGTCGCCGCCGCGGAGGCCGGCGGCCCCGTCGACGTCGCGGACGCGTCCGCCACCAAGGTCTTCGGATCCGACCGGATCCAGGGCCTCACCGCGCTGCTCGAGGAGACGGTCGGGACGCACGGCGACCCGGCCGAGCCGGCCACGGCGGAGCTGCTGCACTGGCTCGACGTGCAGGCCAAGCGCCACCTGGTGCTCACCTTCGGCGGCGGCGTCAACGAGATCCAACGTGAACTGATCGCCCTCATGGGCCTGCAGCTGCCGCGGGTGCCCCGATGACCGCGCCCGACACGACGGCGGACACGACCGCGGCCGTGCTCGCCGCGGCGGAGCGGATCCGCGCGCTCGGCGATTCCGCGCCGCGCGCCGGCCGGGATCCCGTGAACCAGCCGATGATCAACAACTGGATCGAGGCGATCGGCGACGCCAACCCGCTGTACTCGGACCCCACGTTCGCGGAGCAGTCGGTGTTCGGCGGGCCCGTGGCACCGCCCGCGATGGCGCAGGTGTGGTCGATGCGCGGGCTGCACGGCACGCGCGCCGGCGACGATCCGCTCGGCCTCATGACCGAGGCGCTCGACGAGCTCGGCTTCACCTCGGTCGTCGCCACCAACTCGGATCAGACCTACCACCGGCACGTGCGCCCGGGCGAGGAGATCACGGCCTCGTCTCGCCTCGAGGACGTGGTGGGCCCCAAGAAGACCGGGCTCGGCGAGGGCTGGTTCTTCACGACCCGGACGCTGTGGCGCGTGGGCGAGGAGGTCGTCGCCGAGATGACCTTCCGGATGCTGAAGTTCCGCCCGCCGTCGGCCGACGCGCCTGACGCCACCGTGCCCGATGCCGGGCCGAGCGGCCGGATCGTGGACGCCTCCGCGTACGCGGGCGGCGTACTGCGGCCCGTGATCTCGCGCGACACCGCCTTCTACTGGGAGGGCGCCAAGGCCGGGGAGCTGCGGATCCAGCGCTGGGGCGACACGCTCCGCCACCCGCCGGGCCCGATGGACCCGGGCGGCGACCTGGGGCTCGTCCCCGACTACGTGGTCTCCCCCGGCACCGGCACCGTCTTCAGCTTCGTGGTGCACCACCACCCCAAGGTCCCCGGCAAGCGCCTGCCCTTCGTGGTGGCGCTCGTGGAACTCGACGAGGGCGTGCGCGTGCTCGGCGAGCTGATCGACGTGGACCCCGCGAGCGTCGAGATCGGCATGCCCGTGCACAGTGTGTTCCTGCGCGTCGACGACGACCTGACCCTGCCCGCCTGGGAGGCACGATGACGTACCCCACCACCGTACGCGCGGACGCGGTCACCGTCGGGACCGCGCTGCCGCCCATGACGATCCACGCGAGCACCACCTTCGTGGCGACCACGGCCATCGCGACCCGCGACTTCCAGGACGTGCACCACGACCGCGACGCGGCGCACGCCCGCGGTAGCAAGGACATCTTCGTCAACATCCTCACCGACAACGGCCTGGTCCAGAAGTACGTGACCGACTGGGCGGGCCCGGAGGCCTTCGTGCGGAACATCTCCATCCGGCTCGGCGCGCCCTGCTACGCCGGCGACACCCTGCACTTCTCCGGCGCGGTCACCGCGGTCGACGGTGCCGCCGTCACCATCGCCGTGACCGCGAAGGACAGTCTGGGCGACCACATCTCGGGCACCGCGACCGTGGTGCTGCCGGCATGAGCGGGCTGAGCGGCAGGGCCGCGATCGCCGGCATCGGCGCCACCGAGTTCTCCAAGGACTCCGGCCGCAGCGAGTTGCGCCTGGCGGTGGAATGCGTGCGGGCGGCGCTCGACGACGCCGGCCTGACGCCGCAGGACGTCGACGGCCTGGTGACCTTCACGATGGACACCAACTCCGAGATCGCCGTGGCGCGCGAGCTGCGGATCCCCGAGCTGAAGTTCTTCAGCCGCATCAACTTCGGCGGGGGCGCCGCGGCCGCGACCGTGCAGCAGGCGGCGATGGCGGTCGCGACCGGCGTCGCCGACGTGGTGGTGGCCTACCGCGCCTTCAACGAGCGGTCGGGACACCGGTTCGGGCAGGTCTCGAACGCCGCCGCGCAACAGGTGAACACGAACGGCATCGACAACGCCTTCCACTACCCCGCCGGGATCGCCACCCCGGCGGCCACCGTCGCGATGGCGGCCCGCCGCTACATGCACGACTTCGGTGCGACGAGCGAGGACTTCGGCCGCGTCGCCGTGCTCGACCGGGCGCGCGCCGCGACCAACCCGAAGGCCTGGTTCTACGGCAAGCCGATCACGCTGGAGGAGCACCAGGCGTCGCGGTTCGTCGCCGAGCCGCTGCACCTGCTGGACTGCTGCCAGGAGTCGGACGGCGGTGTGGCACTGGTGATCACAAGCGCCGAACGCGCCCGCGACCTGAAGCAGACACCCACGGTGATCGCCGCCGCGGCCCAGGGCAGCGGCCCCGATCAGTACGTCATGACCAGCTACTACCGCGACGGGCTCACCGGCCTGCCCGAAATGGGCGTCGTCGGCGGACAGCTGTGGGCGCAGGCGGGGATGGCACCGTCGGACATGGATCTCGCGGTGCTCTACGACCACTTCACCCCCTACGTGCTCATGCAGCTCGAGGAGCTCGGCTTCTGCGGGCGGGGCGAGGCCCCGTCGTTCCTGGCGTCCGGGACCTGCGAACTCGACGGGCCCCTGCCGCTGAATCCGCACGGCGGGCAGCTGGGCGAGGCGTACATCCACGGGATGAACGGCATCGCCGAGGCCGTGCGGCAACTGCGCGGGACGGCGGCCAACCAGGTCGCCGGCGCCGAGCGGGCCGTGGTCACCGCCGGGACCGGGGTTCCGACCAGCGGTTTGGTGCTGAGTAAGGTCTGACGGATGAGCGAGTCGGATTCGGACAAGGTGGACCTGCGGAGCGAGATCCCGCGATTCCGGGAGGCCACGCCCCCGCCCGCGTTCGGCGAGTTCGTCGAGAACATGCGGCGGCTGCAGGACCTCGCGGTGTGCGTCGACGCCCCCGACGAGGTGTACGCGGCCGCGCGCGACCGGGCCGCCGAGCTCGTCGAACTGCTGGCGCCGTACGCGGCGCGGGAGGGCAAGGGGCCCGCGAACCGCAGCATGTCGCTGCCCGGGCGCGGCAGCCTGCTGATGCCGCCCTTCCACGTGGAGAAGTTCGACGAGGAGTCCGTCGTCGCCCGCGGCGTGCTGCGCCGGTACCACCTGGGCGGCGGCGGGGTCGCGCACGGCGGCGTGCTGCCGCTCATCTTCGACGACAACTTCGGCAACGTGGTCTACGCCGCGAAGCGCCCGATCAGCCGCACCGCGTACCTGCACGTGAACTACCGCAAGGTGACGCCGCTGGACGTGCCGCTCGTCATCGAGGGCAAGGTCGACCGGGTGGACGGGCGGAAGACCTTCATCACCGCCCGGCTCACCGAGGAGGACGGCACCCTGCTCGCCGACGGCGAGGGACTCATGGTGCAGTTGCTGCCCGGCCAGCCCTGACCCGCAACCCCTGACACGACGAACGGCGCGGACCCTGAGGTCCGTGCCGTTCGTGTGGAGCCGCTACTTGCCGGACAGGGCGGCGTCCATGCCGCGCACGTCGCTGATCTTCCAGTCCTGCTTGGTGTCGATCGTGAGCGTGTAGGTGGCCGTCGAGGGGATGCCCTCGGGGCGCTGGGTGCTCTTGGTGATCATGTTGACGAAGACATTGACCGTGATGAGGCCGTCCTTGGTGGACGCGACGATGGTCCCGAGCGGCGTCGCGGTGGACTGCCACTGCAGGGGCACGACGACCTGCTCGAACTGCGTGGACGCCTCGCGGAGCTGGTTCGCGAGCTCGTCCGTGGTGCCGGCCGTGAGCGCGGTGCGCCACGCGGCCAGGTTCTGGTAATCGATGGTGGCGGCGCCGATCGCATACTTCTTCGCGATGTCCTCAGCGCGCGCGTCCGTCTCCTGCGTCGCGGTGACGGCGGCGAGCTGATTGCGGGCGTCGTCCCGGTCGGACGCGGCCGACTGCCAGAGGAAGCCGAAGGCCGTGGCGGCGACCGCGAGGAGCACGACGACCGCCGACAGCGCCAGCATGAGCGGCGTGACGACGATGCCGCCCCGCGCGGCCTCGTCGGCCTTCTCCGCCGGGCGGGGCTTCGCGGCCTTCGGCGCGGGCGCGGGAGCCTTGGTGGTGGTGATCTTCGCCGTGGTCTCGGACGCCTCGGATTCGTTCGCGCCGGCGCCGGGCTGGTCGACGGAGTCGACGGTCACGTCGTCGGTCTCGGGCTGTGATGTCGCCATGGTGCTACCCCTCTCCCGCAGCGCCGCCGGAAAAGCCCAGGCAGGACAACTCGACGCTCACGGTCTCGTGGGCAGAACTGTAACACGTTCCATTTTTGGCGGGAGCCGATCGCGCGATTGCACGAACGTCACGTCACCGCCGGACGCGGTGCGAAGGCTACCCGGCGCGCCGGTGCTGCGCCGCCGGATCGTCGAAGACGGCCGTGGACTGCGCGGCGGCGATGCGCCAGGCACCGTCGTCCTTGGACAACACGTACAGCGGCGCCGCGTCCGGCACCGCGGGGTGCGGCGCACCGTCGGGACCGAGCGGCCGGACCCGCACACTGACCGCGGCCACGTCCGGGCGGATGAACAGGACCCGCTCGACGACGTAGTCGGCGGCGCCGCGCGCCATCGAGCCGCTCACCGTGCGCGCCAGGAAGGCGTCGATCGCGGCGCGGCCGTGGAGGCGGCGTCCGTGGGCCGTGGTCCAGACCGCGTCGTCGCGGAACAGCGAGCGCACGCGCGGGACGCTGCCCGCGCGCTGCGCCTCGAGCACCTCGGAGACGAAGTCCACGATCGCCGTGGCGTCGCCGGGCGCGCCGTCGCCGAGGATGTCCGGAAGGTCGCGGGAGGGATCCCGCGCGAGGTCGTCAGCCATGCCTCCAGGCTCGCTTATCAACCCCGGTTGAGGTCAAGCCTTCGGTTCAGCGCGATTCGATCGGAAGGCGATCGACGCGGCGGTAGTACAGCTCGTTGACCAGGCGCAGGAGCAGCAGCACGCCCGTCACGATCAGCAGGAAGGTCATGGCTCGGAACGCTATTGCCGGCCCCTCCCGGCGGGAAGAGTCGTTGACGCGATCCTGACGCGTCCTTGACGTCGCGAACGAAAAACTGATATCACTTACTTAAGTGATATCAGAATAAGGAGGGGTGATGACTAGCATCGTTCAACCCGAGGACACCCAGGTCGCGATCACGGAGCGGGCGGCGTGGCACGCCGGGGCCGGCGCGGCGGTGGCCGCGTTCTTCGGATGCCTCGCTCTCGTCGCGGGGGCCGTCGGCCTCGTCGTGCTGTCGATCTCGGCGAACGCGCCGGCGCTCATCGTCGTGAGCGTGCTTCTCGGCATCGCGGCGCTGCTGCTCATCAGCATGGTCGTGGTCGTCGCGCCCGGACATACGCTCGTCGTGCAGCTCTTCGGCCGGTACGTGGGCACCGTGCGCACGCAGGGCCTCGGCCTCGTGCTGCCGCTGACCACGCGGCAGCGGGTGTCGGTGCGCGTGCACAACTTCGAGACCGCCGAACTCAAGGTCAACGACTTCACCGGCAACCCGGTGAACATCGCGTCGATCATCGTGTGGCAGGTCGCCGACACCGCCCGCGCGACGTTCGCGGTGGAGGACTACGAGGAGTTCATCGTCTCCCAGGCGGAATCGGCCCTGCGGCACGTGACCACGAGCCACCCGTACGACGCCGACGACGCGGTCGCCGGCGCCACTTCGCTGCGCGGGTCCACCGATCAGGTGGCCGCGGAGCTGGCCGAGCAGGTGGCCGCCCGCGTCGAGCTGGCCGGCCTGGAGATCCTCGAGGCGCGCATCTCGTCGCTGGCCTACGCCCCCGAGATCGCACAGGCGATGCTGCAGCGGCAGCAGGCGTCCGCGCTGCTCGCGGCGCGCGAGAAGATCGTCGAGGGCGCCGTCGGCATCGTCGAGAACGCGCTCACCCGGCTCGAGGACAACGGCACCGTCGAGCTCGACGACGACCGGCGCGCGGCGATGGTCTCGAACCTGCTGGTGGTGCTGTGCTCCGACAGCCGCACCACGCCCGTCGTGAACACGGGGAGCCTGTACAGCTAGTGGGCTCGACCGATTCCCCTGGCACCGGGGGCGAGCGATCGGAGCGGGGCCGCAAGGCGGTCCCGCTCCGCATCGACCCCGAGGTGTACCGCGCGCTGGCCAAGTGGGCCGCCGACGATCTGCGCAGCGTCAACGCGCAGATCGAGTTCCTGCTGCGCCGGGCGCTCGACGACGCCGGCCGCATGCCGTCGCGAGCCCGGCCCATGCGAGGGCCCGGACGGCCTCCTGCAAACCCTGACCAGCGCTCATAACCTTTGCCGATCACGGTAAGGCCAGCGTAACCTTCCCTCTCGCGAAGCTCGCGATACTCGCGAGGAGGAAGGACGTCCCACCCATGAAGCTCTCCCTGGCGCGCGTAGCGCTCGCCGCTCTCACGATCGGCGCGCTCACGGCATGCGGCAGCGGCGCACCGTCGGACACGGCGACCAGCGGCAGCGCGGCCGCCGGCGGATTCCCGCGGACCGTCGAGCACGCGATGGGCAGCACGACCATCCCGAGCCAGCCGCAGCGCGTCGCCGCGTTGGACGCCTCCTTCACCGACGCGACGCTGATGCTCGACACCAAGGTGGTCGCGTTCACCGAGTACAACACCCTGGGCAGCAAGCTCCCGGACTACCTCGGGGCGTCCGCGACGAACTACGGCGCCGAGGCGCAGAGCGTGGGCAAGCTGGCCGCGCCCTCGCTCGAGAAGATCATCGCCACCAAGCCCGACCTCATCGTGAGCGCCAAGGTGCGGCACGCCAAGGAGTACACGCAGCTGAGCGGCATCGCGCCGACGGTCTTCAGCGAGACCACCGGCCCGACGTGGAAGAACAACATCCGGCTGCTGGCGAAGGCCCTCGGCAAGGAGACGCTCGCCGACCAGCGCCTCGCGGAGTACGAGGCGCAGGCACGCCGCGTCGGTGACGCGGTGAAGGCCAAGTCCGGGCCCGACACCACGATCTCCGTGGTCCGCTTCCTCGACGGCCCCACCCGGCTCTACGCGAAGAAGTCCTTCTCCGGCATCGTGCTGCAGGACGCCGGCCTCGCGCGGCCCGCATCGCAGAACATCGACGAGTTCATGACCGAGATCAGCGCCGAGCGCATCCCGTCGGCCGACGGCACGAAGATCTTCGTGACCACCAACGGAGACAAGGGCGTCGACTCCCTCAACACCTACCGGCAGAACCCGCTGTGGGCGCCGCTCGAGCCGCGGACCGTCGAGGTCAAGGACGCCGAGTGGATGAGCGCCGTGAGCGTGCAGGGTGCGTACCACATCCTCGCGGACATCGCGAAGGCCTTCGACGTGCCCGGTCCCGTGATCCCCTCCTGGATCTCGGGGAAGTAGTCCGACGATGCCGGGGCGGGCGCGAACGCGGCCCGCTCCGGCGCTAAGGCCCCAGTTGAGCGGTGCATTTGGTGGTCGCCGGGCCGGTCAGTACACTTGGTCCTCGGTCCTGCACCCGTGTGGGGCCACGCCGCCTTAGCTCAGTCGGTAGAGCGCTTCACTCGTAATGAAAAGGTCGGGGGTTCGATTCCCCCAGGCGGCTCCACAATCACAGGTCAGGCCGGGTCTCGCACCCGGCCTGACCTGTCTCTCGACCCGGGTCGGCGGCCGAGTGGACTAACGTCTGGACCCATGTCCAGCCCGACCGACCTCCCCCGCAGGCGGCTGTCCCCCGCCCAGGCCGAGACGGTGTCCAAGCTGTGCGCCGCGGTGCCGGCGACGCTCGCCGAGCACGGCGTCGACGGGTTCACCGTGCGCCTAGCCGCGCGGGCCGCGGGCGTCTCGCCCGCGACGGCGTACACGTACTTCTCGTCGAAGAACCACCTGATCGCCGAGGTCTTCGCGCGACGGGTCGAGGCGGAACTGGCCGAGCCCGACCCGGCGGCCGCGCCGCGGGACCGGGTGCTGCACGTGCTCACCGGCCTCGTCGAACTGGTGCTCACCGATCCGCAGTTCGCGACCGCGGTGAACACCGCACTCCTCGGCCACGAGGCCGACGCGCAGGCCGCGCGGCTGCGGGTCGGCGTGCTCATCCGCGCTCGGCTGACGGACGCCCTGGGGCGCGGCGCACCGTCGGGCCTGGTGGAGTCGGTCGAGCTCGCGTACTCCGGCGTGCTCGTCCAGGCCGGCATGGGGTACCTCGACCTCGAGGCCTCGAAGGCCGCGCTGGCACGCGCCGTCGACCTGATGATGTCGCACTGACGAACAAGAACCTGTTCCCCTTCGAGCGATTCTGGACTACTGTCTGGACACATGTCCAGCCAGATCCTCGATCCGTACTCCTACGCCTTCCACGACGATCCGTACCCGGTCTTCGAGCGGCTGCGCGCGGAGCAACCCGTGTACTACAACGCCGAGCGCGACTTCTGGGCGCTGTCGCGGTACGACGACGTCCGCGCCGCCTTCCGCGACACCGAGCGCCTCTCCAGCGCGTGGGGCGTCACGCTGGAGCCGGCGGCGTACACCCCCGATGCGGAGTACGCGATGAGCTTCCTCGCGATGGACGACCCGCGGCACCTGCGGATCCGCCGGCTCGTCGCCAAGGCCTTCACCCCGAAGCGCGTCGCCGCGCTACGGCCGTGGATCGAGCAGCGGGTGCGCGCGCACTGGGCCGCATGCCTGGACCGCACCGAGTTCGACTTCGTCGCCGACTTCGCCGCGCTCGTCCCGATGGAGGTGATCTCCGAGATGATGGGCGTCCCCAACGCCGACCGCGACGAGCTGCGCCGCCTCGGCGACGTCCTGATCCACCGGGAGGACGGGGTTTTCGACGTGCCGCAGCCCGCGGCCGAGGCGTTCTTCGGGCTGTACCAGTACTACGCCGACCTGGTCGCCGCGCGTCGCGCGCGACCGGCCGACGACCTGATCTCCGCGCTGATCGCAGCGCAGGTCGAGAATGAGAGCGGCGCACGGGAATCGCTCTCCGATGCGGAGATCGTCGGCATCCTCATCCTGATGATCGTGGCCGGTAACGAGACCACGACGAAGTTGCTGGGGAACGCCATGTATTGGGGTGCACGACATCCCGACGAGGGCGCGAAACCCTTCGACGCGCCGTCGGCCGTGCCGGACTGGTCGGCGGAGACCCTGCGCTACGACACGTCGACGCAGATGCTGTTGCGGCGCGCGGCCGTCGACGTGGAGTTCGCGGGAACCGTGATACCCCAGGGGGATCGGGTGCTGCTCCTGGTGGCGTCGGCGAACCGCGACGAGGGGGTGTTCGACGATGCCGCCGCCTACCGGATCGGGCGGGACACCTCCGCCTCACTGAGCTTCGGCTTCGGCAGCCACTTCTGCCTCGGCTCGCACCTGGCGAAGCTGGAGGCCGACATCGCGCTGGGCGAGGTGGTGTCGACGGTGCGGGGCTACGACGTGGACTTCGAGAACATCGAGCGGGTGCACTCGCTCAACGTGCGCGGACTCTCGTCCCTACCCATTCGCGTCGCACGGCGATGACTAGTCGATGAGGACGAGCCACCAGTCGTCCGACAGATGTCGGCAGCGGTTCGTTCCGCAGCGATCCGGGGAACTCCCGTCGGGACGGTACTCGAGCGTCGTGATGCTGAAACCCCCACCGAAGATGGAGAAGGTGACCACTCCGTCGACCTTGGCGGTGTTGTACACCTCCTGCGTGCCGATCCGGCGGTCGCCGTGGTCGTAGAACTCCGTCCTCGGATCGGCCAGCGCCGTCTGCGCTGCTGCGGTGAGCCGGGGTTCGTCGTAGGCCCACCGTGCCTTGTGCGGCAGACCGGTGAACGCGGCGGCGATCCCGAGCAGGCCGATCGCCGGAATGGTCAGCAGGTGCCAGGCGAACCGCTTGCGGCGAGCCGCCCAGGTCACGAGGTAGATGAGCCACGCCACAACGAGCACACCGCCGACCACTAGGGACAACGCCTGCCACAGCAGGTCCGTGCCGACGGTCTGTCCCCACAGCCACGCGAGCACCTCGATCGCGACGAGGACGGCCAGAACCGCGCCGACGACGCCGAGGGGCGTCGCCCGCCGAGCAACGATCTGACCGGAATCCGCACCCATCACGTCAGGATAGCGATCGGCGAATCTCGGCTAGCGGATCAATCGCGGGATCAGGCGGACGAAGAGGACCATCACCACCAGCTCGACGAGGGTCTGCGTCACCACCACCAGCGGCGCCAGCGCGTACTCGGCGGGCAGGGCGAGGACCAGCGGCAGGATCACCAGCGAGTTCCGCGTGACGCCGCTGAAGACCACGCTCCGCCGGCCCGGCACGTCGAGCCCGGCGAGTCGGCCCGCGGCCGCGCCGACGGGCGTCATCACAGCGGCGAACAGCACGTACACCGGGACCGCGAGCAGCAGCGACGAGAGCTGGTCGCGCACGCCCGCGATCTGCGAGGCCACCACGACGGCCAGCGTCAGCACCATGACCGGCACCATCGCGTCCGTCACGGCCGACGCCACCGTCGCGCCCCACCGCGTGCGGGCGGCCGCCCACTGCGTCGCCCCCGCGAGCAGGAGCGGCACCACGATCACCCACACGAAGGCCTCCGCGAACGGCCCGAACTCGACGGTCCGCACCACGTCCGCGCCGACGAACAGCCACAGGTACACGGGCAGCAGCACCATCTGCACGAGCATGAGCAGCGGCGCGGCGGCGAGCAGTCGGTCCTTCGCACCGCCCGCGAGGCCACTGAACACGATCACGTAGTCGACGCACGGCGTGAGCAGCACGAACAGCACCCCGACGAGCAGCACCCGGTCGTGCGCGACGATCCGCGACAGGGCGAACACCACGACCGGCACCGCCACGAAGTTCACCGCCAGCACCGTGCCGAGGAACCGGACGTCGCGCAGCGCCTCCCCCATCCGCGCGAACGGGATGCCGAGGAAGGTCGCGTAGAGCAGCAGCGCGAGCACCGGGTTGATGACGGCCTCGGCGGGGCCCGCCACCGTCGGGACGGCGAGCCCGAGGGCGGCCCCGAGAACCAGTCCCGCGACGTACAGCGGGACCTGGTGGTCCTCCGCCCAGCCGGCCGCCGACCGCATTCGCGTCACGCGCACACCCTAGTTCCGGCCGCGGGTCAGTAGGGTTCCACCCATGGGTGCGCCGACGGAACAGAGCTGGCCCGAGCCCTCGGACCGGGTCAAGGAGCTGATCCGCCGCGCCGCGGAGTTCGCGAGCAACGCGCCCGAGGAGTGGGTGACCGCGCTGCAGGACGCGACGCTGACCGGCGTCATCCTCTCGCCGATCGCCTCCGACCCGACCCTCGCCGAGCTGGTCCGCAACTCCGACACCGCCGTCATGCTGCACTGGGCGGCGCACAACCTGGCCCAGCCCGGCCGCCGGGTGCCGCCGAACATCGACTCCGCCGACGCGCTCGCCGTCGCCCGCGACCTTGTCCGACGGGGCCTCGACCTGCACGGCATCGACACCTACCGCAAGGGCCTCAACACCGCCTGGACGCTATGGATGAACGTCTGCTTCGAGCTCACCGACGACCCCGCCGAGCTGCGGGAACTCCTCGCGGTGACGTGGGCGTCGATGTCGACCTACGTCGACGACACCATCGACGCCATCACGATCCGGATGGCCGGCGAACGCGAGCAGCTGACCACCGGGACCAACGCGGACCGTCTGGCCGCGGTCTCGCTGATCCTCGAGGGCGCCCCCATCACCCGGCCCCGCGCCGAGCAGCAGCTCGGCTACCGGCTCACGGGACCGCACACCGCGGCCGTCATCTGGACCACCGGCACCGTCGGCGACCTCGACGCGGCCGCTCACGCCCTGGCCCGCCGCTCGGGTACCCCGAGGCCGCTGACCGTGGTCGCGAGCGCCTCGGCGCTGTGGCTGTGGCTGCCGGGCACCGTCGACCTCGATTCCGGCGACCTCGCCCGAGAACTGGCCGACCACCCCGAGGTCCGGGTCGCGATCGGCAGGCCGGGCGAGGACCTGGACGGCTTCCGCCGCAGCCACCTCGACGCCGGCACGACGCAGCGCCTGATGGCGCGGCTGCGCACCCGGCGGCGCGTCGCGCGGTACGAGGACATCGCGCTGATCTCCCTGGTCACGAGCGATACGGGCAAGGCCGACGAGTTCGTCCGCGACACCCTCGGCGAGCTGATGGACGCCGATCAGGAGACCCGGGAGACCGTCGCCGCGTACGTGGACGAGCAGTTCAACACCTCCCGGACGGCGGAGCGCCTCTACACCCACCGCAACACCGTGATCCGGCGCCTGACCAGGGCTGACGAGCTGCTGCCCCGCCCTCTGGCAGAGAACCCCACCGGGGTGGCGGTGGCCCTGGACGTGCTGCGCTGGCTCGGGCCCGACGGCCCCGCGTGACGATCTGCACCACACCGCGAGGCAAGCGGGTGCACTCTGCGCTGGCCGCGACGGGCCGCCGGGCGAGAGAGTAGGTCATCGGTTCTATCACTGAGCCCAGCCGATCCGTCGGAGACCAGGAGAGACAGCATGACGAGCACCACGCCCGAGCACCTCGACATCATCGTGATCGGCGCCGGCATCTCCGGCATCGGCGCCGGCCACTACATCACCACCGAGCTGCCCGGGAAGTCCTTCGCGATCCTCGAGGGACGCGCGACCTTCGGCGGCACCTGGGACCTGTTCAAGTACCCCGGCATCCGCTCGGACTCCGACCTGCACACCTTCGGCTACGAGTTCAAGCCGTGGGAGTCGAAGGACTCGATCGCCGACGCGCACAAGATCCTCGACTACCTGCACGAGACCATGGAGGAGAACGACCTCCTCGACAAGGTCCGCTACGACCACAAGGTGGTCTCCGCCGACTGGTCGAGCGAGGACGGCCGCTGGACCGTGCAGGTGGACCACGCCGGCGAGCGCATCGCGCTGACCGCGAACTGGGTGCTCTTCGGCAGCGGCTACTACGACTACGAGCAGGGCTTCACGCCCGAGTTCGCCGGCCGCGAGACGTTCGCCGGGCAGATCATCCACCCGCAGTTCTGGCCCGAGGACCTGGACTACGCGGGCAAGAAGGTCGTCGTCATCGGCTCCGGCGCGACCGCGGTGACCCTGGTCCCGTCGCTCCTGACCAGCGACAAGCCGGCCGGCCACGTCACCATGCTGCAGCGCACGCCGACGTACATCATGCCGGTGCCCAAGCAGGATCCGATCACGAACACCCTGCACAAGGTCTTCGGCCACAAGATCGGCCACGACCTGAGCCGCAAGCGGTTCATCTGGCAGCAGCGCGGCGTGTACGTCTTCGCTCAGCGCTTCCCCGACCTCGCCCGCAAGATCATCCGGAACGAGAACGCCAAGCGCCTCCCCAAGGGCTACCCGGTGGACGTGCACTTCAACCCGCCGTACAACCCGTGGGACCAGCGCCTGTGCGCCGTCCCCGACGGCGACCTGTTCAAGGCCATCCGGTCCGGCAAGGCGGACGTCGCGACCGACAAGATCGTGACCTTCGACGAGACCGGCATCGAGCTGGCGAGCGGCGAGCACCTCGACGCCGACATCATCGTGACCGCGACCGGCCTCAAGCTGAAGCTGCTCGGCGGGGTGACCCTGTCGGTCGACGGCCGCGACGTCGACGTGCCGAACGCCGTCATCCACCGCGGCGCCATGCTCTCCGGCGTCCCGAACGCGGCCCTTGCCATCGGCTACACGAACTCGTCGTGGACGCTCAAGGTCGGGATGCTGTGGAAGTACATCACCCAGCTCATCTCGACGATGGACGCGAAGGGCCTGGACACCGCGGTCGCCGTCGCCGATCCCGACATGGCGACCCGCCCGGCCCTCGACTTCGAGGCCGGCTACGTCCAGCGCGCCCTGAAGGAGCTCCCCCGCCAGGGCGAGGCCGACGACTGGCGCATGTCCATGAGCTACTTCGAGGACGCCAAGCGCCTGAACAGCGAGCTGTCCCTCGGCGAGGAGTCCGGCCTGCGCCTGAGCTCCAGCAAGCAGGCCAAGGTCACCGTCTGACCTGCAACGATCGCCGCTTCCGCCCGTCTACCGCTACCGTTGATTCGGTGCGGCCGACGGGCGGACGCGTTTGAGGGAGCGGATGAACGAGCAGCAGATCGCGGGCTACCGGGTGGTCCGCAAGCTCGGCGGCGGCGGAATGGGCGAGGTCTACCTGGTCCAGCACCCGCGCCTGCCCCGGCAGGACGCGCTGAAGCTGCTGCACACCTCCGTCAGCAGCAACCCGCAGTACAAGGCGCGGTTCGACCGCGAGGCCTACGTGCTCGCGCAGCTCAACCACCGCAACATCATCCACCTCTACGACCGCGGCGAGGTCGACGGCCGCCTGTGGATCACGATGGAGTACGTCGCCGGGCCCGACACCGCGCGGATGGTCGCCGAGCGGGGCCCGATGCCGCTGTCCCTCGCCATCGACATCGCCGACGGTGCCGGGGCCGCCCTCGATTACGCCTACCGTCGCGCGAACATCACCCACCGCGACGTCAAGCCCGCCAACATCCTCGTCGCCTTCGACTCCGACGGTGCGCCGCAGGTCAAGCTCGCCGACTTCGGCATCGCCAAGGCCGCGGGCGATGCGGTGGGCGTGACGTCGACCGGGATCACCGTCGGGACCATGGCCTACATGTCGCCCGAGGCCTTCGACAACAAGATCCTCGACAACCGCGCCGACCTCTACTCGCTCGGCTGCACCGTCTTCGAACTTCTCACGGGCGAGCCGCCCTTCCCCGGCGACTCCCCCGCCGCCGTCATCGCGGCGCACCTGAACCAGCCCGCGCCGAAGATCACCGCCCGCAACACGTCGCTGCCGGGCCACCTCGACGCCGTCTTCCGCAAGGCCCTCGCCAAGCGCCCCGAGGACCGGTACGCCACGTGCGCGGAGTTCGTCGCCGGGCTGCGGGGGGAGGCACCGTCGTCGATGCCGTCGGGCACCGCACCACAGTCGATCCCGGCCGGTACCGCCCCGCAGGCGGCGTACACGGGCGAGCACACGGGCGCCCAGGCCGGTCCCGGCACCGCGCCCTACCCGGGGCCGCCGACGGGGCAGTACGTCCCGACCGGCGAGTACCCCGGCCCGCACACCGCCGCCCAGCCGGCGCCCACCCGCGCCGAGCAGCTGCCCGCCTCGGCCCGGCAGGAGGCGCCCGTCGCGCCCCCGCCCGCGAAGCCCCGCCGATGGGGTCGGGCCGTCGCCGCGCTCGCCGCCGTCGTGATCATCGCCCTCGCCGCGGGCGTGTTCTACCTGGTCAAGCCGTCCATCGGCAGCATCGGCGGGACCGGGGCCGGTTCGACGGTGACCGCCTCCTCGGTCAGGCAGGTGTACTTCCAGGGCGGGGCCGAGAGCTCGAACTACGCCGCGAACGTCCTCACCGGCGACAAGCCCTCGTGGCGCACCGACCTGTACTTCTCCGGCCCCGGCTTCGGCGGTCTCAAGAAGGGCACGGGCCTGCTCATCACCCTCGACAAGGCCACGAGGATCACCTCCGGCACCATCACGTCGCCGAGCTCCGGCTCGACGGTCGAGATCCGGATCGCCGACTCGGCGTCGCCGAGCTCGATCGACGACACGCAGCGGGTGTGGAGCGGGACCCTGTCGAACGGCGACACGGAGTTCACCGCGAGCGACGCACCGTCGTCGAGGTACGTGCTGGTGTGGATCACCGGGCTGGTCAAGGTCGACGGCGGCAAATGGTCGACGACCCTCGAGCAGGTGCAGCTCAAGGGCGACTAGCGGCGGTTCTCCCGCAGCGCCGACGAGACGCCCGCGGCCATCGCGTCCAGCGCGACGACGGGCTTGACGTTGAGGTCGATCGCCTCGCGGCACTGCAGCACCGACTCGACGCAGCGCAGCAACCCCTCCGGCCGGGCGTAGCCGGCGAGCCGGCGGGTCTGCTCGGCCTCATCGGGGTGCATGAGCGTGACCTGCGCGCCCGAGCCCTGCACCAGCGCGTCGCGGAAGAGCGCGGCGAGGTCGATGAGGGCGCGGTCGAGCGCGTCGCGCACCGCGCGGGTGCCGCGGGCCTTCTGCCGCTTCTCGAGGTCCTTGAGCTGCCCGGCCGAACCGCGCATCACGCCCGCGGTACCGCGGCCCACGCCGCCGGCGCCGAGCGCCGTCTTGAGGTCCTCGGTCTCCCGCTCGTTGAGGTCGGCGTTGAGCTCCTTGGCGGTGCTCTCCGCGTCGCGCAGCAACTGCTCGACGACGCCGTAGACGCCCTCGGACGTGGCCGCCCGCGCCAGGCTCAGCGCCTGCTTGCGCTGCTTCTGCGCCTCCGGGTCGGTGGCGAGGCGCTTGGCCCGCCCGACGTGCCCGCCCGCGACGCCCGCGGCCCAGGCCGCGCGCTCGGCGTCGATGCCGTCCCGCTCCAGCACGGCCGCGATCGCAGGCGCCGACGGTGTGACGAGCGGCACGTGCCGGCACCGGGACTTCAGCGTGACCGAGATGTCCTCGGGGTCGACGGTCGGCGCGCACAGCAGCACGATCGTCTGCGCGGGCGGCTCCTCGACCATCTTCAGCAACGCATTGCCGGCCTGCTCGGTGAGCCGGTCGGCGTCCTCGATGAGCACGATCTGCCAGTGCCCGACGGACGGCCGCCGCGACGCATCGGCCACCACCTCGCGCATCTGCTTGACGGCGATGGAGAGCCCGTCGGGCGCGATGCCGCGCACGTCGGCATGGGTGCCGGCCAGCACCGTCGTACAGGCCCGGCAGCGGCCGCAGCCGGGCTCGTCCGGATCGTCGCACTGCAGGGCCGCGGCGAGCGCGCGGGCCGCGACGGACCGCCCCGAGCCGGGCGGGCCCGTGAACAGCCAGGCGTGCGTCATGGACGATCCCGCCAGATCGGCGACGGTGCCCCCGCTCGCGACGACCTCCCGTGCGGCCTCCGCGGCGGCCCGCAGGCCCACCACCACCGCTTCCTGCCCCACCAGGCGATCGAACACTGAGCTCACCCCCACACCCTAGCCCTCCCGTCCGACGCCGAGCGCACGCTAAGTTGGAGCGGTGGCAGCACCGAAGAGCAGACTCAGTCGCGCACTGCGACTGGCGCGGTGGCTCGCCAAGACCCCCTGGCCAATCTTCGCGCTGGACATCCTGCGGTCGAACATCCTGGGCGCGGTCTTCGTCTTCGGCTTCCTCCGGTTCGCGCTGCCCGTGCAGCAGTCGGTGCAGCTGCAGGAGATCAGCGGCGTCAACCTCCTGGTCTTCATCACCTACCTGGTCGCCGCGAGCGTGCTCGGCATGCTGATCGGGCTCCGCCTCGTGCTGCCGGTCCTGCGCTGGCACCGCCGCAGTGCCCCGTACGACCCCGAGATCTCCCGCCGAGCCCTCGCCATTCCCCTGCGGATGGCGCTCATGCAGGCGATCTTCTGGCTCATCGGCGGCGCCATCTTCGTGGTCATCAACTACAACTCGCCGGGCGGCATCCGGGTGGTCGTCGCCCTGACGGTGCTCCTGGGCGCCATCACGACGTGCGCGCTCAGCTACATGCAGACGGAGCGGGTGCTGCGACCCATCACGGTCGCGGCGCTGGCGCAGGAACCGCAGGGCTCGGCCGGCCTGTCCGTGACCACCCGGATCCTGCTCAGCTGGGTGCTGGGCACGGCCACGCCGATCGTCGGCATCATCATGGTCGTCGTCTCGCAGGAGTCGGGAGTGATCGATCCCGACGCCCCGACCCTGATCAATCCGGTACTGCTGCTGTCGGTGGTCGCGCTCGGCGCGGGTCTGCTCGGCACGGTCCGGGCGGCGAAGTCGATCGGCGACCCGATCCGCGACCTGTTCCAGGCGCAGCGCAAGGTCCGCGACGGCGACTTCACCGCCTCCGTGAAGATCTACGACTCCAGCGAGCTGGGGCTGCTGCAGGCCGGCTTCAACGACATGGTGCACGATCTGGCCGAGCGGCAGCGGATGCGCGACATGTTCGGCCGCTACGTCGGGCAGGACGTCGCGCGGCAGGCCCTCGAGCACGGCACCCACCTGGGCGGCGAGATCAACGAGGTCAGCGTGCTCTTCGTCGACCTCGTGGGCTCGACGAAGATCGCGGTCACCGAGGAGCCCGCGGCGGTCGTGGACCTGCTCAACGACTTCTTCAAGGTGGTCGTCGACCTCGTCGACCTGCACGGCGGCTTCGTCAACAAGTTCCAGGGCGACGCGGCGCTGGCGATCTTCGGCGCCCCGCTTCCCCACCCGGACGCCGCGGGCGCCGCGCTGGCCGCGGCCCGGGAGATGCGGATCCAGCTCGGCGACGTGCTCGGCGGCACCGGCTTCGGCATCGGCGTCTCCGCCGGTCAGGTGGTGGCCGGGCACATCGGCGCGAAGGCCCGGTTCGAGTACACCGTGATCGGCGACCCGGTGAACGAGGCCGCGCGGATCACCGAGATCGCCAAGTCGGAGCCGTCGTCCCTGCTGGCGGCCGGGCGCGCCGTCGAGGCCGCGACGCCCGCCGAGCAGGCCCTGTGGGTGCTCGGCGAGGCCATCGAGCTGCGCGGACGCGGCCAGCTCACCCGGCTGGCGCGCCCCGTCGACGACTGATCAGACGCTCTCGTTCGCGGGCGCCTCGGCGGCCTTCGCGGGAGCCTTCTTGGCGGCCGTGGTCTTCTTCGCGACCGTCTTCTTCGCGGTGGTCTTCTTCGCCGCCGCCTTCTTGGCCGGTGTCTTCTTCGCGGCCGTCTTCTTCGCGGGCGCCTTCTTGGCCGCGGCCTTCTTGGTGGCCTTCTTCTTCACCGGTCCCCGGGCGCGACGGTCGGCGAGCAGTTCGGAGGCGCGCTCGTCGGTGATGGTCGCGACCTCGTCGCCCTTCCGCAGCGAGGCGTTGGTCTCGCCGTCGGTGACGTACGGACCGAACCGGCCGTCCTTGATCACCATCGCGGTGCCGGAGACGGGGTCGTTGCCCAGCTCGCGCAGCGGCGGCGCGGCGGCGGCGCCGCGGCCCCGTCGCTTGGGCTCCGCGTACAGCTTGAGCGCCTCCTCGAGGGTCACCGTGAACATCTGGTCCTCGGTGGCCAGAGAGCGGGAGTCGGTGCCCTTCTTCAGGTACGGCCCGTAGCGGCCGTTCTGGGCGGTGATCTCCTCCTTGGACTCGGGATCGACGCCCACGACGCGGGGCAGCGACAGCAGCCGCAGCGCGTCCTCGAGGGTCACGGTCTCGATGTCCATGGTCTTGAGGAGCGAGCCGGTGCGCGGCTTCGGCGCGTCGGCCTTCTTCTTGCGGGTCTTGGGCTTCGCGGACTCGGCGTCCAGGTCCTCCGCCTCGGGGTCCTTCTCGGGCTCCGGCAGGATCTCGGTGACGTACGGGCCGAAGCGGCCCTCCTTGGCGACGATCTCGTGGCCCGTCGCCGGGTCGATGCCCAGCGGACGGCCGTCCTGCGGGGTCGCGAACAGCTTCTCCGCGACCTCCTCGGTCAGCTCGTCGGGGGTCATCGACGCCAGGATGTTGGCGCGCTGGACCTCCGGCTCGCCCTTCTCGCCGGTGACGGTGCGCTCCAGGTACGGGCCGTAGCGGCCCACGCGCACGTAGACGACGTTGCCGTCCGGGTCGGTGTAGAGCGGGATCGAGTTGACCGCGCGGGCGTCGATCGCGTCGAGGTTCGCGGCGACGAGGTTCTTCAGGCCGGGGCTGTCCGGGCCGGGGCCGTCGGCACCGGCGACCGCGGCACCGTCGCCCTCGGGCCCGCCGTCGCCGAAGTAGAACCGGGTGAGCCAGTCCACCCGGCCCTCGCGGCCGCCGGCGATCTCGTCGAGATCGTCCTCCATCGAGGCGGTGAAGTTGTAGTCGACGAGGCCCCCGAAGTGGCCCTCGAGCAGGCCGATCACCGCGAACGCCACCCACTGCGGGACGAGGGCGTTGCCCTTCTTCACGACGTAGCCGCGGTCCTGGATGGTCTTGATGATCGAGGCGTAGGTCGACGGTCGGCCGATGCCCAGCTCTTCGAGGGTCTTGACCAGCGATGCCTCGGTGTACCGCGCGGGCGGGCTGGTCACGTGGTCGGCGGCGGACAGCTCGGCGGCGGTGATCGCCTGCCCCTTGACCAGCTGCGGCAGCCGCGACTCGGCGTCGTCGGCCTCGCCGCCGGCCTGGTCGTCGACGGTCTCGACGTAGGCCGAGAGGAAGCCGGGGAAGGTGATGGTGCGGCCCGAGGCGGCGAATTCGACGCTCTCGCCGGTCGAGGCGGCACCGCCGATGCGCAGGCTCAGAGTGGTGCCCTTGACGTCGGCCATCTGCGAGGCGACGGTGCGCTGCCAGATCAGCTCGTAGAGCCGGAACTCGTCGCTGTTCAGTACGGACGCCAGCGCGCCGGGCGTCTGGAAGGTCTCGCCCGCAGGGCGGATCGCCTCGTGCGCCTCCTGCGCGTTCTTGACCTTGCGGGTGTACTGCCGCGGGGTCGGGTGGACGTACTCGGCGCCGTACAGCTGCCGCGCCTGGTCGCGGGCCGCGGCGATCGCGGTCTCCGACAGCGTGGTCGAGTCCGTACGCATGTAGGTGATGTAGCCGCCCTCGTAGAGGCGCTGCGCGATCTGCATGGTGCGGTCGGTGTTGAACCGCAGCTTGCGGCTGGCCTCCTGCTGCAGCGTGGAGGTCATGAACGGCGCGTAGGGCTTGCGGGTGTAGGGCTTCTCCTCGACGGAGGTCACCGTCAGGTTCGCGCCCTGCAGGCCTGCCACCAGGGCGTTCGCCCGGGCACCGTCGAGCACGGTGATCCCGGCGGGCTTCTTGAGCTGCCCCTGCGCGTCGAAGTCGCGGCCGGTGGCGACGCGGTCGCCGTCGACGGTCACGAGGCGCGCGCCGAAGGTGCGCGGGGTCGCCTCGGCGCCGGCGTCGAGCTGCGCGGCGATGTCCCAGTACCCGGCGGTCCGGAAGGCGATGCGCTCGCGCTCCCGGTCGACGATGATGCGGGTCGCGACGGACTGCACGCGGCCGGCGGACAGGCCCTGGTTGACCTTGCGCCACAGCACGGGGCTGACCTCGTAGCCGTAGAGGCGGTCGAGGATGCGGCGGGTCTCCTGCGCGTCGACGAGATTCATGTCGAGCTCGCGCGGCTCCTCCGCGGCGGCCTGGATGGCCTGCTGGGTGATCTCGTGGAAGACCATCCGCTTGACCGGGACCTTCGGCTTGAGCACCTCCTGCAGGTGCCACGCGATGGCCTCGCCCTCGCGGTCACCATCCGTCGCGAGGTAGAGCTCGTCGGCCTGCTTGAGCAGGGACTTCAGTTCGGAGACGGTGGAGCGCTTGCTGGCCGAGGTGACGTAGTGGGCCTCGAACTCGTGGTCCACGTCGACGCCGAGGCGGGCCCAGGGCTTGCCCTGGTCGGCCTCGGGCAGCGGGTTGTCGCGGCTGGGGAGGTCGCGGATGTGGCCCATCGACGCGCGGACCGTGTAGTCCGGGCCGAGGAAGTCGCCGATCTTCTTGCCCTTGGCGGGGGACTCCACGATCACCAGACGATGCAGGCCGTCTCCAGCTGCTGCCTTCCCTCGTGCCGCCATGGACCCTCCTGATCTGTTCCGGTGGCACCTGCGTCACCACCTCGACCCCGTGCGTCACTTCCGACGTAGGCGGTCACTCCGGTGCCCATTCTGCCGCACCTCGGGCCCCACCTTATATACAGGGGCCGCTGCACGCCTCATGGATTCCGTCGGACGCGCCCGATCGGGGCGTCAGGGCTGCGGCCAGTGCGCGGCCGCGTCGGGGTGCGCGGGCGGGTCGCCGATGCTCTCCCGCAGCCGCAGGAGACGACGGTGCCCGGACACCCGCAGCGCCGGTTTCGTCCCCCGTGTGCCCACCAGGGTGGGCGCAACGCCGGCGCGCATGAGCGCCGTCGCCAGCACGGGGGCGCTCTCCGGCGCGTGCTGGTCGAGCGCGAGCAGGTAGTGCACGCCGTCCACGTCGCCACCCGCGAGCGCCCAGGCCCGCAGCGCGCGCGGGCCGGGAACCCAGGTCGACGGTGCCGTCTTGGCCGCACCGCGCGTCCAGGCGACGGCCATCGGCTGCAGTTCCGGTGCCGCGAGGGTCCGGACCAGCGGGTTCCCCTCCTCCGAGGTGTCGAGCTGCGGCCGCAGGCCGGCCTCCTCGATCATCACGGCGATCGCTTCCGCGCGCCACGGATCGGCGACGACCACCGAGACCCGCGCGCTCCCGCCCACCTGCACGATCTGCCCCGTCGACGCGAGCAGGCCGGCGAGGTCGCGGGGCGACGGCTCGGTCTGCTCGGCGGAGAAGAGTGACAGTTGGGACACATGATGAGCCTAGAGGGCCATGGTGCGGTGCGGCACCGTCGACACGACTAACGGGCTGTGAAATGCACAGCACCCCTCCGCCGAGAAGGCGGAGGGGTGCTGCGAGAAACTCTTATCGCGTGGTGCGGGGTTTCTTAGAGAGCGCGGACGCCGGTGGCCTGCGGGCCCTTGGTGCCCTGGCCGACCTCGAACTCCACGAGCTGGTTCTCCTCGAGGGTACGGAAGCCGTTGCCCTGGATCTCCGAGTAGTGGACGAACACGTCATCCGAGCCGTCGGCCGGTGCGATGAAGCCGAAGCCCTTCTCCGCGTTGAACCACTTCACAGTTCCCTGTGCCATTGAGATGTTTCCTAACTTGTCTTTCTACCGGTGTAGGAACCGTTCCCCGAGTGGGGCGCGACTCCTGGCCGGTTCCGGCCGCCATACTTTCTGGAGCCGTTTGCGGAGACCGCACACAAAAACCTTCAGTACCACGCCCGCAACATCGATCCCCCGATGGCCCCTGACGGACCCCCGGCGGGAGCTGCGACCGCATACAGTCAATCACGATTTCCCATCGAGCGACAGCGGGCGGAGCGATTTCGCCTTCCGTTCACCCGCCGTCCTACCGGACGACGGTCCGTTACCGTCGCCGCTAGACTGGACGATCGGCGCGTCCGCAGCCCTTCCGGCCGCACGAGCGCCGGATCGACGCGGGGGCTATCACGATGGAGCACAACACTTTCGGCAGGGAACTGCTGGACCGCGTCATGGCCGGATCGGGCTCCGGCGCCGAGAGCCTCACCCACGTGGCGGACATCCCGTCACGCCGAGCGGAATTCGCCCCCTGGCCGGCGTGGGTTCCGCCCCGCGTACGGGACGGGCTCGTCGAGGAGGGTGTGCGGGAGCCGTGGCGGCACCAGGCGGAGGCCGCCGAGCACGCCCGCGCGGGGCGGCACGTGGTGGTCTCGACGGGGACCGCCTCGGGCAAGTCGCTGGCCTACCAGTTGCCGGTGCTCGCGGCCCTCGCGGAGGATCCGCGCGCGACGGTGCTGTACCTGTCGCCGACGAAGGCGCTCGGCACGGACCAGCACCGGGCGGCGGTGCGCCTGACCACCGACTACGGCCCGAACGACGCCTCACCCGCCATGTACGACGGCGACACCTCGCAGGAGATGCGGCGCTGGGCACGCTCCGACAGCCGCTGGGTGTTCACCAACCCGGACATGCTGCACGTGGGACTGCTTCCGCGGCACGCGAAGTGGGCACGCTTCCTCCGCGGCCTGCGATACGTGGTGGTCGACGAATGCCATCACTACCGCGGCGTCTTCGGCTCGCACACCGCCGTCGTCCTGCGGCGCCTGCTGCGGGTGGCGGCGAAGTACGGCAGCACCCCCACCGTGATCTGCGCGTCCGCGACCACCTCCGATCCGGCGGGCGCCGCGTCGCGGCTGATCGGCGCGGACTGCGTTGCCGTCACCGAGGATTCGTCCCCGCACGGGCCGCGGACCGTCGCGCTGTGGGAGCCGCCGCTGCTGCCCGACCTGGAGGGCGAGAACGGTGCGCCCGTGCGGCGCCCGGCCACCACGGAGGCGGCGCGGATGCTGTCCGACCTGGTGGTCGAGGGGGCGCGCACCCTCGCCTTCGTCCGGTCCCGACGGTCCGCCGAGACCGTCGCGCTCTCGGCCCGGCGGATGCTCGCCGAGGCGACGCCCGAGCTCGCGGAGCGGATCGCCGCCTACCGCGCGGGCTACCTCGCGGACGACCGTCGCCGGCTGGAGCAGGGTCTCAACGACGGAGCGCTGCTCGGCGTGGCCACGACGAACGCGCTGGAACTGGGCGTGGACATCGCGGGCCTCGACGCGGTGCTCATGGCCGGATTCCCCGGCACCGTCGCCTCGTTCTGGCAGCAGGCCGGGCGCAGCGGGCGGCGCGGGCAGGGCTCGCTGATCCTGCTGATCGCCCGCGACGATCCGCTGGACACCTACCTCGTGCACCATCCCGAGTCGCTGCTCGGGCGGCCCGTGGAGGCCACGATCACCGACCCCTGGAACCCGTACGTGCTGGGCCCGCAGCTGCTGTGCGCCGCGAGCGAGATCCCGCTCACCCGCGCGGAGGTGGCGACGCTGGGCGCGGTGGACGTGGTCGGCCGGCTGGTGGCCGACGGGCTGCTGCGCGAGCGGCCCGCGGGCTACTTCCTCGCGGCGGGCATCGATCCGCATGCGGGCGTGAACATCCGGGGCGGCGCGGGCAGCGAGATCCTCATCGTCGAGGAGGCGACCGGGCGGCTGCTCGGGACCGTCGACTTCACGCGGGCGCTCTCGACGGTGCACCAGGGCGCGGTGCACGTGCACCAGGGCGAGTCGTACGTGGTGGACGAGCTGGACCTCGACGACGGGCTGGCGCTGGTGCACGCGGAGGAGCCGGAGTGGACGACGTCGGCGCGCGAGGACCTGGATGTGCATGTCACCGCGGTGCATTCGACGGAGGTTCTCGGCGACGTCACCGCGCGGTTCGTCTCGGTGGAGGTCACCAGCCGCGTGGTCGGCTATCTGCGGACGCTGCGCAGCGGCGAGGTGCTGGACGCCGTCGAGCTGGACCTGCCGGAGACCACGCTGGCCACCCGCGCCGCGCTGCTCACGCTGACCCCGGAGGTGCTCGAATCTGCGGGCCTGGTCCCGGAACGCTGGCCGGGGGCGCTGCACGCCGCCGAGCATGCGGCGATCGGCCTGCTGCCGCTCGTCGCGTCGTGCGACCGCTGGGACATCGGCGGGCTCTCGACGGCGCTGCACGACGACACCGGCCTGCCGTCGATCTTCGTCTACGACGGCTACCCGGGCGGCGCGGGCTTCGCCGAGCGCGGCTACGAGTCCCTGGCGACGTGGCTCGTCGCGACGCGCGACGCGGTCGCGGCGTGCGAGTGCCCGTCGGGCTGCCCGTCGTGCGTGCAGTCCCCCAAGTGCGGCAACGGGAACGACCCGCTCGACAAGGAGGGCGCCGTCCTCGTGCTGGACCTGGTGCTCGCCGCCGTGGCCGCGGGCTGAGTCACCTGTGCGGCAGCGACCGCGCGTAGTCGACGGTGCGCCGCACCCACTCCGCGAGCTCGGTGTCCGACGCCGTCGCCTCCGCGTCGAGGTCGAGCCAGCCGCGCATCTCGCGGCCCCGCATGACGGTGCGCGTCACGTGCGGCCCGAGCAGTTCGTCGGCGGCGTCCGGGTCCAGGTGCACCATGGTCTCGCCCTTGCTGTTCGCGGCGATCGCCATGTGCCCGTCGACGAGGAACGCCAGCCCGCCGAACATGCGCTTCTCCACCACACCGGGCTGCCCGCCGAACGCGTCCCGGATCCTGTCCGCCAGCCCCTCGTCGTACGCCATCGCCCCAGTGTGCGCCGGTCATCGGCGGCGCGCAGCACGTCGCCGGTGATCGGGAACTATGGTGACCCGGCCGGCCGGAAAACGAGGCGACAACGGTCACCGGCGCGCTCTACCGTGGACCCACGATGTCCAGTTCGACCCTTTCCGCCGCGCCGACCTCGACGCCGCCGATCCCGCCGATCAGCCCCGAACGCCAGGTCACCTGGCGGCGGCTTCGCAGCCCCGTGGCGGTCGGCGCGATCGTCGCCGTCTGGGTGGCCGCGCTCGGCTCCGCCGCCGGCACGGTGTTCGCCGGCCGGCTGGCGGAGAACCCGGCGGGCCACCTGATCGTCGCGCTGGCGGTGTGCCTGCTGGGGGCGGCGGTGATCGAATCGGGCGGCAAGATCGCCTGGGTCGGAGTGGTCGACCGCGCCGAGGGCGCACTGCGCGACGACGTCCTGCAGTCGGCGATGCGTCAGCCCCTGTCGGTGCTCACCGAGCAGGCGGTGGGCGAGATCCTCGACCGGGTCGACGACGACACCCACGAGATCGGCAACCTGGCGCGCTGGCAGTTGTGGTCATTGTTCCGCACAGTCGCGTCGTGCCTGCCGATCTGGTTCATCGCCGGCGTCTCGTGGTGGCCGGCGTTCCTCCTGTTCCCGATCCTCGCGGCCCTCACCTGGTTCGCCATCCGGCGACTGCTCGGCGAGATCGCACGCCGCAAGGTGATCGAGGAGATCGCGTGGACGGACCAGGCGGCCGCCCTGGAGGAGGGCATCGCCGGCCGCGACGACCTGCGCACCAGCCTGGGTCAGTCGCATTCGATCGCCCGGCTGGCACGGCTCTCGGCCGTCATCCACGCCCGGTTCAACGACGTGGTCCGCGTCGAATCGCGGCTGGCGCGCCGCGCCGGACTGTTGCTGCACGGCCTGCTCGCCGGGATCGCGGTCGCCGGAATCGCGCTGGCGGTCGACGGCTCGATGTCGGTCGCCCGGCTGGTCACCCTGTTCCTGGTGACCTCGATGTTCGTCGGTCAGGTCGCCCAGCTGGCCGAGCAGCTGCCCGATCTGCAGGCAGGGATGGGTGCGGTCATCCGGATCCGGCAGATGCTCGCCTCCGAGCCGGAGCCCGAGGGCGGCGCGGACATCCCCACCCCCGACGGCGATCAGGGCGTGACCATCGAGATCCGCGACCTCGACTTCAGTTACGCCGAGGGCACCTTCGCACTGAGCGGTATCGACCTCACGATCCCTGCGGGGCGGACCGTCGCCCTGGTCGGGCGGACCGGGTCCGGCAAGTCGACGCTGGCGGCGCTCCTGTCGCGCGCCGTCGATCCCCCGGCGGGAACCGTCTTCCTCAACGGGATGGACATCGATCGGATCGACCTGCACCGACTGCGGTCCCGGGTCGGCGTCGTCACGCAGCGGACCGAGATCCTGATCGGGTCGCTGGCCGACAACATCGCCCTGTTCGACCCGGCGATCACCCACGAGCAGATCGACGCCACCATTCGCCGGCTCGGCCTGCAGGCCTGGGTCGACGGCCTGCCCGACGGGGTGGACAGTCCGCTCGGGCCGGGCGGAACGACGCTGTCGGCGGGTGAGGAGCAGTTGGTCGCGTTCTGTCGGCTCATGGTCCGCGACGTCGATGTGGTGATCCTGGACGAGGCCACCGCGCGGATGGACCCGCTCACCGAGAGGCTGGTCATCGCCGCGTCGGACCGGTTGCTGGCGGGCCGCACCGGAATCCTGATCGCGCACCGGCTCACCACCATCGAGCGGGCGCCGCTCGTGGCCGTGCTCGACCGAGGTCGGATCGTGCAACAGGGATCTCGGGCGGCGCTGGCCGAGATGCCCGGGCCGTTCTCCGCGCTGCTCGCCGCCAGCAGGACCGACGCCCCGGCCGAGGGAGCGTCCTCCGCGGCTCCGGCGGCGCCACCGGAGGCCACCGTCGGGGGGCGCCGGCGGCTGGGACCGCCGCCCCCGCTCCGGGAGGTCGGCAACGGCCCGTCGCTGACCCGGGGGATCGTCCACGTGCTGCTGGTCCGGCCCCTCTGGGGTGTCGTCGGCGCGGTCCTGTTCCTCGTGGCGGCGCTGACCGGCGCGCAGGGCGCGGTGACCGGACTTCTCTGGGGCCAGACCGTGGAGGCGATCAGCCGGGGCGAACGGCCGACGTGGCTGACGCTGGGGGTGGTGCTGTCGATGATCGTCGCACCGCTGGCGATCTCCGAGGCCTTCCGGCTGTACCCGCGGTGGTGGATCGAGGTCATGCTGCGGGTCCGGATGGCGGTCCTGCACGGCCAGACCCAACCGCATCGCCTCCCCCGCACCCCGCCGGGGGAGGTCGTCGCGCGGACCATGGACGCGGACCGCTACGCGCGGTACGCCGATCGCTGGGTGGATTTCGTCAACGGGATCCTGATCGCTGCGGCGACCTCGGTCCTCGGCGGGACCTGGGCGGCGGGCGGGATCCTGCTCGTCGTTCTGGTCGCCTCCGCCGTCGCCTCCAGCTTCGGCCGCCCGATCGCCGGCCGGTCCGCGGCGGCGGCGTCCAGGGCCCGAGCGCGATTCGGCCGCGCCCTGGTGTCGGCGCTGGAATCGGCGCGCACCGTCAAGCTCTCCGCCACCACCCCCGCGGTCCTGGCGCACCTGCGCCGGGTCGACACCGGCCGCGTCCAGGCCGCCGTGACCGAGCATCGCGTGCAGGCCGCCCTGGAGGGCGTGCCGGTCGTGATGGTCAGCGCCGGGGTCGTGGCCGCGTGGGCGGCGTACGTGGGCGGGGCCTGGGAGCTGGCGACGACGCTGCTGGTCGCCAACGCGGTCAGCGGCTTCGGCTGGTTCGGCCGGGTCGCCGGCAGCGTCGTGACCGATGCCCCCGGTACCCGGGCCTGGCAGGCAGACACGAGCCGCTTCGCCGGCGGCGTGGATCTGATGACCGTGCCGCCGGGCGTCGACCTGGTCACCGGCGCCGCACCGGAGCCCCCTGAGGTGCCCCGGGTTCCGCTGGCCGAGCTGGAACTGCGCGACGTCGCCGCCGTCCACGACGACGGGACGATCGGCGTCGAGCACGTCGACCTGCGCGTCTCGGCGGGCGAGCTGGTGCTGCTCGTGGGCCAGGTCGGATCCGGCAAGTCGAGCCTGCTGGCGGCCCTGGCCGGCCTGGTCTCGCACCGCGGCGAGATCCTGTGGAACGGTCGGCCGGTGGCCGACGCCGAGGTGTTCCTGCGGCCGGGACAGGTGGCGCACATCGCCCAGGTGCCCCGGGTGCTGTCCGGGACCTTCGCCGACAACGTCCGGCTCGGCCACGAGCGCGCCTTCGACGGCCCCGTCGCCGACGCCCGACTCGGATCGGACGTCGCCGCGGCGGGCGGACGGGACGCGCTGGTCGGACACCGGGGCGTGCGGCTCTCCGGTGGGCAGGTGCAGCGGCTCGCGCTCGCGCGGGCGCTGGCGACCGACGCCGAGTTGCTGCTCGCCGACGACGTGTCGAGCGCGTTGGACGCCACCACCGAGATCGAACTGTGGAGGGCGCTGCGCCAGCGCCGCGCCACGGTGATCGGTGCGACGTCGAAGCGTGCCGCGCTGGCCCAGGCCGACCGGGTGGTGGTGCTGGTCGACGGTCGGATCGCCGCGATCGGGCCGTGGTCCGAACTGGCGCCGGAGTGGGGCTACCTCGCCGGCTGAGAGCGCTCACGCCGGGCCCGCCCGAGCCGCGGCGACGGCCTCGTCGGATCCGAAGACCGACAGGGAGACCGGGACGCTCACGCGCACCGTCACCGTGAAACCGTCCACGCCGCATGCCCGGAGCGATCCCGCGTTCGCCCGGGCCAGACGGTCCGCCGCCGCGCACGCCTCGTCCGCGTCGATCGCGCTCGCGGCCCCGGCGAGCGCCGCCAGGTCGGCCGCCGTCTGCGCGCGGTGGCGGGCGGAGACGGCGGCGCCCACGTCGACCACCATGACCGCCACCACGACGATCGCGGCGACCATCACGGCGGCGAGCACCGTCGCCACGCCGTCCTCCCGCCCGCCACGCGGGCGGATCGCCGGACCCCCGCAGGGCCCCGCGGTCACGGCGCCGCCCCCGGTTCCACCGCGGCGACCGCGGTGGCGGAGACGGTCAGCCCCGGCAGCAGCGCCACCGGGGCCCGGACCTGCACCGTCACCGTGTCGTCGTTCCGGCTCACCGTCGACGTCGCGCCCGGCGGGCCGACCGACTCGACCGCACGGGAAGCGCGGGCGTCGTCGCCCCGGGCGCTGAGCCGGGCCGCCTCGCGGGCGGCATCCACACACCGCACATGGGCGGTGACGCCCACGACCGCGCCCACGCTGAGCACCAACACGGTGATCAGGCTGGCGACGGCGAACGCGGCCTCGACGGTGACCGCACCCGCCTCACCGGCGAGCCCGCGCGCTAGCCGGTGGAGGTGCCGAGCGCCTTGCCGATGATGTCCGTCAACCCGCTGACGATGTTGTCGCCGGTGACGACCCCGTACAGCACGGCGCCGAACGCGGCCGCCGCTATCGTGCCGATCGCGTATTCGACCGTGCTCATGCCGTCGTCCTCCAGCATCATCTCGGTCATCCTGCATCGCAGTCGAATCCACATTCCATCCCCCTTCCGTCGGGCCGCTAGAGCAGCCCCTCGCCGAGCACCTTGCCCGCGAGTCCCATCACCACCGGCACGATGCCCAGGCACACGAACGCCGGTAGGAAGCACAGCCCGAGGGGTCCGGCCACGGCGACGCCGGCGCGCTCGCCCGCCGCGACCGCGCGGTCCTCGGCTTGCGCCCGTTCGGTGCGCGCGAGGTCCGCCAGCCCGGCGGCCGGCGACGAACCCGCGCGGGCGGACCGTCGGAGCATGCGGGTGAGCCCGACGACCTGCGGGTCGGCCGATTCCGTCCGCCACGCGGTCTCGGCGTCGGAGCCGAGAGCGAGCAGTTCCGCCGCGCGGGTCAGCACCTCCGCGAGCGCGGGCGGCGCGCCCGCGGCGACGGCGCGGGCCGCGTCGGCGGTCGGCATGCCCGCGCGGAGGCAGACGGCGAACAGGTCGTAGGCCGCGGCGGCCTCGAACGGGTCCGGAGCCGCGGCCCGCCGCGGCAGTCGCATCCCGCGCAACCGCGCCGTCTCCCCGGAGACGGTGGCCGCCACCGCCGACCGGGCCGCCACCGGCAGCACGAGCAGCGCCGCCGCCAGCAGCGCCAGCGCGGCGGCGAGCGGACCGTGCCCGCTCACGACCGCTCCCCCGATCCGGCGGCACCGTCGGCGATGGCGCGGGACCAGAGCAGCCCGGCGCACGTCAGACACGTCCCGACCACCAGGAGGACGCCGCCCGCGCCGGTGCCCAGCAACGTGCCGAGCGGGTCGGCGCCGATGAGTTGCCCCATCGCGACGCCGAGCACCGGAAGGGCGGCGAGCACCTGCGCGGTGGCGCGCGCCCCGGCCAGCGACGAGTGCGCCCGCCGCTCGTACCGCTCGCGCGCCCGCAGGTCCTCCCGGACAGAGGCCAGCAGCTCCCCCATCCCGATGCCGTGCCGCGTGCCGGTCTCCCAGGCCGCGGCGATCCGGGACCATGCCGCGCTCTCGCCGACGTGCGCCCGGAGGCCCACGGCCACGTCGCCGCCGAGCTCGGCCCGGCCGGCCATCTCCGCGAACACGGCCCGGACGTGCGGGTCGTCGGCGTCGCGGCCCGCGGTGGTGCAGGCGGCCGCGGGGTGGGCGCCGACGGACAGCTCGGCGACCATCGCCTCCACGCCGGCGAGGATCGCCGCGAGCCGGGACATCCGCTCCCGCGCGGCGCGGTTCCGCGCCCGGAGATCGCGGACGGTGCCCGCGGCGAGTGCCGCCGCCAGCGCCTGGCCGGGGCCGATGAGCAGCGCACCGAGCGGCACCGCGACGACCAGCCAGCCCCAGCGCACCGCGGCCGGCGACGAGGCGGGCGCGTACTGCGCCCGGAGCCGCGCGGCGGCGGGACCGCCCGGCCAGGCCAGCGCCGCCGCGGCGAGCAGGACGATCGCGGCGGTCACGGGACACCCCGCTCGGCGAGCAGAACCTGCACACGCTCCGCCTCCGCCGTGAAACCGCCCTCGCGGTCCCACACGGGCAGAACCCGGACGTAGCCGTCGTCGCCCCGATCGACGACGCCGATGCTGCGCAGCCCGCGCCGCCCCGAGGGCCAGCGGTGCACCGCGAACACCACCTGGAAGGCCGCGGCCAGCTGGGCGTGGAGCGCCTCCCGGCCGAGGCCGCCGAGCGCCGCTAGCGCTTCGAGCCGGGCGGGCACCTCCCGCGGCGAGTTGGCGTGGACGGTGCCGGCACCGCCGTCGTGGCCCGTGTTGAGGGCGGTGAGCAGGTCGACCACCTCGGCGCCGCGGACCTCGCCGACCACGATGCGGTCGGGCCGCATCCGCAGCGCCTGCCGCACCAGGTCCCGCACCGTCACCTCGCCGACGCCCTCGACGTTCGCGCCCCGCGCCAGCAGCGAGACCACGTGCGGGTGAACGGGATCGAGCTCGTGCGCGTCCTCGACGCACAGCACCCGCTCCGCCGGATCCACCGCGCCGAGCAGGCCGTTGAGCAGCGTCGTCTTGCCGCTGCCAGTGCCGCCGACCACGAGGAAGGCGAGCCGGGCCGCCACCACCCGCCGCACGAGGCCGGCCACCTCGTCCGGCACCGCCCCGCCGTCGACGAGCGTGTCGAGTGTCTGGGTGGCCGGTCGCAGCACGCGCAGCGAGATGCAGGTGCCGCCGTGCGCGAGGGGCGGCAGCACCGCGTGCAGCCGGATCCCGCTCCCCGCGCGGCCGCCAGGCCCGGCGGGCAGGTGCCCGTCCACCCAGGGCTGCGCGTCGTCGAGCCGCCGCCCGGCCGCGAGCGCGAGGCGCGCGGCGAGGCGCCGCACGGCGTCGTCGTCCTCGAAGACGACGCCCGCTGCCTCGAGCCCCCGGCCCCGGTCCACCCACACCTTCCGCGGGCCACAGACCAGCACGTCCGCGACGTCCGGATCCGCCAGCAGGGGCTCCAGCCGGCCGGCGCCGACGAGCTCCGTCTCGAGGTAGGCGAGCCCGTCGAGGAGGTCCGTATCGCCCAGCACGCCCCCGCATTCGGCGCGGAGCGCGGCCGCCATCACGTCGGGCGTGAGGACCGTGGCCGTGTGCGCGAGCCGTTCCCGCACCCGGGCCAGGAGGTCGCCGTCCGGGGAGGTCATGCCGCACCCCGCCGCAGGCCGTCGAGCACGCGGCCCGCCGCCACGGCCAGCGGCGTGCCCCGGCGCAGCCGCAGCCCGCCGTCGTCCAACTGGGCGGCCAGGCCGGGCTGCGGGCGCATCGACGCCAGCAGCGGCACTCCGACGGCCCGCTCGACGTCGCGCGCCGAGAGCCCGCCCGGCGCGGGGCCGCGCACCACCAGCCCGACCTGCCGGGCCCGGGCGGCCACCCCGTCGACGACGGTGCGCGCGGCGGCGCACCCCCGCACCGTGGCAGCGGAGACGACGACCACCACGTCCGCGACCTCGAGGCACGCGGAGGTCGTGGGGTCGTCCCGCCGGGGCAGGTCGACGACGGTGACGCCCACACTGCGGCGGCCCGCGTCGATCACCGCGAGCAACCCCTCGACCGGTATCTCGGTCGACGGTGCCCCGCCGCCGGGGTCGCGCGTCCCGGCGGCCGCCGTTCCGCCCGCCGACAGCACCGCGACGGCACCCGCCCGCCCGGGCAGCGCCGCGACCAGGGCGTCGGACGGCACGTGCCCGCCGCGCAGCGCCAGATCGCCCCAGCGCAGGCCGGGCATGTCCGCGCAGCCGAGCACCAGGTCGAGGCCGCCGCCCCACGGGTCCGCGTCGACGGCCAGCGCCGTGATCCCGCGGCCGGGCGCCGTCACGGCGACGGCCGCCGCCAGGACGGAGGCGCCCGCCCCGCCGTGCCCGCCGAGGACCGCGACCACGCGGGAGCGCGCACCGTCGTCCTGTTCCCGGGCCGCGAGGAAACGTGCCAGGTCACGGACCTGCGCGGGGAGCGCGAAGACCTGCGCGGCACCGACCTCGACCGCCGCGGCCAGCTCCGCCATCCCCGCCTGCGCCGCGACGATCGCGACCCCGTCGCGGCGGGCCAGGCCGCCGGCGCGCGCCGCCTCCGCCATCGCCGTCGCGGCGGCCAGATCCAGCACGAGCCCCGCGGCCGAGGCCCAGCACACCCGGGGCCGGCCCCGGTCGATGTCCGTGACCGACCGCGCGGCAGCCGCCGCGGCCCGCCGCACGTCGTCGGCCAGGGCCCCGTCCGACACCGCCATCCCGATCTCGATCCCCCGCATGGCACCAGCGTCACCGACGACCGTGTCCGGTTCGGCCGGTTCTCGGCCCGCCTGTGGATGAATCCGTCCGATTCGAGAAAGTTGTGGAGGAATCCGGTCTCCCCTCTTGCGGGGTGCGCAGCGCTGCGGCACCGGTAGGCTGAATCGCGTGAGCCCTACCGCGCCCGACGAGGCCCCGGTGCGCCGGGTCGCCGCCTTCTTCGACCTGGACAAGACGATCATCGCGAAATCGTCCGCGCTGGCCTTCTCGCGTCCCTTCTTCGACGAGGGCCTGCTCAACCGCCGCGCCGTGCTCAAATCGAGCTACGCGCAGTTCCTCATGATGCTGACCGCCGCGGACCACGACCAGATGGAACGCATGCGCGACCACCTCACGCAGATGTGCGAGGGCTGGAACGTGGAGCAGGTCTCGACCATCGTTCGCGAGGCGCTGTACGACGTGGTGAACCCCCTGGTGTTCGCGGAGGCCTCGGAGCTCATCGCGGGTCATCACGCGCGCGGGCACGACGTGGTGATCGTCTCCGCCTCCGGCGAGGAGATGGTGAGCCCCATCGCGGAGATGCTCGGCGCCGACTACTCGGTGGCGTCGAAGATGAAGGTCGAGGACGGCAAGTACGCCGGCGAGGTCGAGTTCTACTGCTACGGCGAGAACAAGGTCGTCGCCATGGAGGCCCTGGCCGCCGAGCACGGCTACGACCTCGAGCAGTGCTTCGCCTACTCGGATTCGATCACCGACGTGCCGATGCTCGCCGCGGTCGGGCATCCCACCGCGGTCAACCCCGACCGCGGCCTGCGCAAGGAGGCGGCGGAGCGCGGCTGGCCCGTGGTCTCCTTCTCGAACCCCACGCCGTTGCGCGACCGGATACCCACACCGTCGCGGAATTCCGTGCTCGCCAGCGCCGGCCTCGGCGTGGTCGCCGCGGGCGCCGGCGTCGCGACTTACCTTGTGCTGCACCGCAAGAAGCACTGATACCCGCCAGTAGCAACTGGTCCGAGAAATTTCCTGTCTACCCCTTGCTGTGACGACGCTCACAGGGTAGAAAGGAGTCACGGAGCGGCGCAAAGCCAAACCCCCACCGGAAGAGAAGGTCGAGGGTTCCTGAGCGTCAAGGCTCCCAGCACGGACACCAGGCACCCACGCGGAGCTCGCCACCTATGGCGGAAAGCGCTGTGAGCCTGCGTCGCCGGGGAAATCAGTGGTCAGCACAAGATCCGCGGATAGTGGATCTCTCCGCCGGTGCACGCCGAGGCCGTAATACAGCCCACCCTCACGCACGCTTGGTAACCGGGATCCGTGCTAGCGAACGGCGATTCGGACCCGTTCTGAGGAAAGCACCGTGAGTGCCCCTTCCTCAGCTCAGGCCGGGTCGCCGTTGCGCATGTCCGGGGTCCGGCAGCCGATCCCGGACCGTCGCAACGGGTTCCGAGGTCAGCGCTCCGCGAGCGCCAGTGCCTCGCGCCCGCCGGCTTCGAGCGCCTGGCAACACAGCACCACCCACGCCACCACCCCATCGGGGTCGCCCATCCCGAACGCGTCCGCGGCGTCCGCATAGCTCGGCGCGAACTTCAGCCACGTGGTCTCGGGGATGCCGAGCGCGTGCGGATCGAGACCTGACGCGACCGTCACCAGCCGCGACGCTGCGCGCGCGACCACGCCGTCGGCGACCTCGAAGGGCCGGAGCGAGAGCAGTTCCCCGTGCACGATCGCGGCCACCACGGGCGCGGGGGCCTGGGTTCCGCCGGTCACGAGCTGCGCGAGCAGCCCGAGCCGCTCCCCCGCACCGGCGCGCGGCCGGCCGAGCCGGGAGTCGTCGCCGTCGACGAGATCCGCCGCCGCGAGCGTGTGCAACCGGGCCAGCACCTGCAGCGGCGCCCGCCGCCACACGCCGACCGAGGCGTCGAGCAGGTCACCGTCGATCGCCTGGTAGGCGCGCATCGCGCCCGCGAGGACCGGGTCGTTGATCAGCTCGTCCCGGCTCAGCGCGACGGCCGCACCGTCGAGGGCGGCCGAGGCGCGGGCGCCGCGCAGCGACGACTCCGTCGCGGTGGCCCGCCACTCCCGGCGGTTCGCGGGATGACGGTGCACCGTGGCGAGCGCCTCCCGGGCGGCGGCGGCCGCCTCCGCGACGGCGGGGACGGCGACGAGCGGGCTCAGCGGGTCGGTCACACGCCCCACCCTAGTCCGCTCGACGCCGGTCCCCGCGGGTCAGCCCGCCAGCTCGATCGAACCGCCAGGGATGGCGTCGATCAGCTTGCGGGTGTAATCCGACGACGGGTTGTCGTAAACCTGATCGGTCGGACCCGCCTCCATCACCTTGCCGCCCGCCATCACCAGCGTCTGGTGCGCGATCTGCCTGACCACCGCCAGGTCGTGCGTGATGAACAGGTAGGTCAGCCCCAGCTCCTGCTGCAGCCCCTCGAGCAGCGTCAGGATCTGCGCCTGCACCAGCACGTCGAGCGCCGAGACCGCCTCGTCGAGCACGATCACCTCGGGGTTCAGCGCCAGCGCCCGCGCGATCGCCACGCGCTGCCGCTGCCCGCCCGACAGCTCGTTCGGGTATCGGTGCATGGTGTCCGCAGGCAGCGCCACCATCTCGAGCAGTTCCTTGGCCCGCTCCAGCCGGGACGCCTTATCGCCGATGCCGTGCACCACCAGCGGCTCCGTGATCGCCCGGTAGATCGAGTACATCGGATCCAGGGAGCCGTAGGGGTTCTGGAAGACGGGCTGCACCCGCCGCCGGAACGCCTTCGCCTCCGCGCCGCGGAGGGTGGTGACGTCCTTGCCGTCGAATTCGACGGTGCCGCTGGTCGGTTCGAGGAGGCCGAGCACCATGCGGGCCACCGTCGACTTACCGGAGCCGGACTCGCCGACCACGGCGGTCGTCGTTCCACGCAGCATGGTGAAGCTGACGTCGTCGACCGCGCGGAAGTCGCTGCTCTGGAACGGCAGCGAGCCGCGGATCGGGAAGTCCTTCACCAGGTTCGCGGCGACCACGACCTCCGCAGGACCGGTCGCGGCCGAGTCCTTCAACTCGCCCTTGACCGTCGCCAGCTCGACGTCCGAGCCGCCCGCACCCGATTCCATGACGTCGGCGACCGCGGCGGCGACGGGCGGGATCTCGGTCCGGCGGGCCGAGAGCGACGGGGCCGCCGCGACGAGCCGCTTGGTGTACTCGTGCTGCGGATCCTGCAGGATCTCCAGCGCGGGACCGGATTCCACGACGCGCCCCTTGTACATCACGACGAGGTGACTGGCGCGCTCGGCGGCCAGGCCCAGGTCGTGCGTGATCAGAAGCACCGCGGTGCCGAGATCGGAGGTGAGCGTCTCCAAGTGGTCGAGGATCTGGCGCTGCACCGTGACGTCGAGAGCGGACGTCGGCTCGTCGGCGATCAGGAGCTTCGGCCGGCAGGCCAGGCCGATCGCGATGAGCGCGCGCTGCTTCATCCCGCCCGAGAACTCGTGCGGATACTGGTTCACCCGCTTGTCCGGATCCTTCATCCCGGCCTCGGCCAGCAGCGCGATCGCCCGCTTCTTGGCGTCGCCCTCCTCGGCGTTGTTGGCCTTGAGGGTCTCCCGGACCTGGAAGCCCACGCGCCACAGCGGATTCAGGTTCGTGTTCGGATCCTGCGGCACCAGTCCGATCCCGCTGCCGCGGATCTTCTGGAAGTCCTTCTCCGAGGCCTTGGACAGGTCCTGGCCGTCGAAGACGATCTGCCCGCTCGCCACCTTGCCGGTGCCCTGCAGCAGGCCCATCACGGCTGCGGCCGTGGTGGACTTGCCCGACCCGGACTCGCCGACGATCGCCACCGTCTGGCCCGGATAGACCGTGAGGTTGGCGCCCCGCACCGCGGGGACCGGCTTGCCCTGGACCTCGAATTCCACGACCAGGTCGCGGATCTCGAGCAGCGGCGACGGCGATTTGCCGAGCGCCGAGGCGACCTTGTCCTTGACCTTGCTCAGGCCGTGCTTGTGTTCGTCGGACATCAGCGCTTCCTCGCCTTCGGATCGAGTGCGTCGCTCAGGACGTCACCGAGCATCATGAACGTGAGAACGGTGATCGCCAGGGCGGTCGCGGGGAAGAACAGGATCGGGCTGCCCTCACGCAGACGCGGCTGCCCCGAGGCGATGTCCATGCCCCAGGAGATCGAGCTCTCCGGCAGGCCGATGCCGAGGTACGACAGCGTGGCCTCGGTGACGATGAACACGCCCAGAGCCACGGTGGCGACCACGATGACGGGTCCCAGGCAGTTCGGGATCACGTGCGTGAACAGCGTGCGGACCTTGGAGGAGCCCAGGGACTTCGAGGCGTCGATGAACTCCTCGTTGCGGATAGAGATGGCCGCCGAGCGCGCGATGCGGGCGATCTGCGGCCAGCTGAAGATCGCGAGCACCAGCACCACCGAGTAGACGGTGCGCGAGGTGACCATCTGCATGACCACGACCGCCGCGAGCATGAGCGGGACGCCGAAGAAGACGTCCGACAGGCGCGCGATGAGCGAGTCGAGCCAGCCGCCGAAGAAGCCCGCGGTGGCGCCGAGCAGGCCGCCGATCACGACCACCGCGGCCGTGGTGAGCACTCCGACGATGACCGAGGCGCGAGCACCGTAGATGGTCCGGGCGTAGATGTCGTGGCCCTGCATATCGGTCCCGAACCAGTGCTCGCCACTCACGGGGAGCATGGACCGCTCCAGGGTCGCGTACTGCGGGTCCTTGCCGAAGGCGAAGACACTGGGAAACAGGACGATCAGCAGGATGAGCGCGAGCAGCGCGATGCAGACCCAGAACAGGGGACGCACCTTGAGCTGCAGCCACGCCGTCTTCCAGAAGCCGGTGGGTTCCGCGTCCTGGTCGACGGCGTCGATCGCGCCGACCACGACGTCGTCGGCCGCGGCGACGAACCGTTCTTGTCCGGGGTAGGTGTGCTTGTCATGCATAGCGGATCCTCGGGTCGAGGGCGGCGTAGAGCAGGTCGACCACCACGTTGCAGATGAGGTAGATGACGATGAGCACCGTCACGAAGGAGACCACCGTGGCGGCCTCGCCGCGGATGATCGCCTGGTAGATGGTGCCGCCCACGCCGGGGATGTTGAAGATGCCCTCCGTGACGAGCGCACCGCCCATGAGCGCGCCGATGTCGGCGCCCAGGAAGGTGACCACCGGGATGAGCGAGTTTCGCAGCACGTGCACCAGCACGACGCGCGAACGCGGCAGGCCCTTGGCCGTCGCGGTCCGCACGTAGTCCGCGGTGAGGTTCTGCGAGACCTGCGAGCGGGTGAGCCGGACGACGTACGCGAACGACACCAGACCGAGCACGATGCCGGGCAGCAACAGGTGGTAGAAGTCCAGGTTGCCGCCGACGGTGACCGGGAACCACTCCAGCTTGATGCCGAAGACGAACTGGGCGACGAAGCCCAGCACGAAGATCGGCACCGCGATGATGATCAGGGAGACGAACAGGATCGACGTGTCGAAGAGCTTGCCCTTCTTCAGGCCGGCGATGACGCCGAAGAAGATGCCCAGGATCGTCTCGACCGCGAGCGCGATGAGCGCGAGGTTCACCGTGACCGGGAATGCCCGCTTCATCACGTCCCACACCGGCTGGCCGGAGAAGGACGTGCCGAAGTCGAGCGAGAAGACGCCCTTGATGTAGTACCAGTACTGCACGAGGAAGGGCTGGTCGAGGTGGTACTGCGCGCGCAGGCCCTCGACGATCTCCGGCGGCAGCTTGCGGTCGCCGCCGAGCGCCGCGATCGGGTCGGCGGGTACCAGGAAGACGAGCGCGTAGATGAGCAGCGTCGCCCCGAAGAAGACGATCACGAGCTGCCCGAGGCGGCTCAGCAGATATCTCGCCATGGGCCTACTCCTTCGTCATGTTCGGGTAGTCGGGCCGGCCGTTCCAGGTGAGCTCGCCCCGGACGCCCTCGCCCACGACGGCGGCCTGGATGTAGTCCCACATGGGGATGATCGGCAGGTCGCGGAGCAGGATCTCCTGCGCCCGGTTCACCAACTCGGTGGACTTCGCCGGGTCGAGGGTGCTCTCCGCCTGGTCGATCAACGCGTCGAACTGCGGGTTGCTGTAGTCGCCGTCGTTCGAGCCGCCACCGGTCACGTAGTTCGGCACCAGGAAGTTCAGCTGCGTCGGGTAGTCGCCCTGCCAGCCGTTGCGGCCCGCGGCGGTGAGCGTCTTCTTGGTCAGCTCGTCGCGGATCTGCTTGAACGTGGCGTAGGGCTTGCCCGAGGCCTCGATGCCCAGGGTGTTCTTGACCTGGTTCGTCACGGCGTCGATCCAGACCTTGTGGCCGCCGTCGGAGTTGTACGCGATCTGGAAGGCGCCGGTCCACGGCTTGATCGCGTTCGCCTGCGCCCAGCGCTGCTTCGCGAGCTCCGGGTTGTACTTGACGGTCTCGTTGCCGGGCAGGTCCGGCCGCCAGCCGGGGATCGCCTGCGCGGTGAAGTCGACCGACGGGTTCCGCATGCCGCGGAAGACCTTCTCGATGATCTGCGGCCGGTTGATCGACATCGAGATCGCCTGGCGTCGCAGGCGCCCCTCCTCGTCGGGCCCGAAGTGCTCGAGGAACTGCGGGATCACGAAGGACTGGGTCTGCGCGGTCGGCCGGGTGATCGCCCGGTCGCCGAAGGTCTTCCGGAAAGAGCCCAGCGCGCTGTCGGGCAGCTCATCCTGCAGATCGAGGTTCCCCGACAGGATGTCCGTGTAGGCCGCGTCGTAAGACTCGTACATGATGAAGGTGATGCCGCCGTTCTTCGGCTTCGCCCCCTTGTACGCCTCGTTGCGCACGGTCTCGAGCTGGACGTTGTGCCGCCACTGCTTGAGCTTGTACGGGCCGTTGCCCACCGGGTTCTGGCCGAACTTCTCCTTGCCCTCGGTGAAGAAGACGTCGGGGAGCGGCGAGAACGGATAGAAGCCGAGCGCCAGCTTGAAGTCGATGTTCGGGGCCGCAAGCCGAATCGAGAAGGTGTAGTCGTCGATCACCCGCAAGCCCCGCAGCTCGGTGGCCGGAGAATCTTTGCCCTTGACCTCATCGAAGCCGTCGATCGGAGCGAAGAAGTCCTGCTGCTTCTGCAGGTTCTTCCCCGCGGCACCGAAGTTCCACGCACGCACGTAGTTCGAGGCCTTGACCGGCGTGCCGTCGGTGAACGTCCAGTCCCGCTTGAGCTTGACCAGGAAGTTCTGGTTGTCGGAGGTCTCCACGGACTCCGCGTTGGCCAGCTCGGGCGTTCCGTCGGGCCGGTAGTCGTAGAGCCCGTCGAAGAGCATCTCGATCACCTGGCCGCCGCCCTTCTCGTTGGTGTCGCTCGGGACGAGGCCGCTCTGCGGCTCGGTCGAGTTCACCCGGACGGTGGCGTCGGGCCCCTTGGTATCGGCCGATTTCGCGCCGTCCATGCTGCACCCGGACACCGCCAGGCTCGCGGCGACGGCGACGGCGAGGATCGCCCGCGTCGTCGACCACCGCTTACTTCGTATTCTCACAACTACCTCCGCCGGAGTTGGTCAGTTCAGTGCTCAGCACTTTAAGCCCACCTCACTACTCTGTCCCGGCAATGCGCGCCGCAGGGGCCGCTCGCGGCGAGTCGGGCCCGAACATCGTCGGCCCGGGGTATAAGAGGAGGGCAACCCCGTGCAACCCCGGCCTTCGGCGTCCCAGATTCGGGAAAGCCCTGCCCGGGCCCTGACGGGGTCCCTACGATTGACCCATGACTGATTCCGCGACAGCCGCTTACCCGCCCTCCGCTGAATTCGCAGCTCAGGCCAACACGCAAGGTCGTGACCTGTACGACCGTGCCGAAGCGGACCGTCTGGGTTTCTGGGCGGAGCAGGCGAACCGGCTGCACTGGGACACCCCGTTCGGCGAGGTGCTGGACTGGAGCGGCGCCCCCTTCGCCAAGTGGTTCGTCGGCGGCAAGCTCAACGTCGCGTACAACTGCGTCGACCGCCACGTCGACGCCGGCAACGGCGATCGCGTCGCGATCCACTGGATCGGCGAGCCCGGCGACAGCCGCGACCTCACCTACAACGACCTCAAGGACGAGGTCAGCCGCGCGGCCAACTACCTGAGCTCGCTGGGCCTGCAGCCCGGCGACCGCGTCGCGATCTACATGCCGATGGTGCCCGAGGCCATCGTCGCCATGCTCGCGTGCGCGCGCCTGGGACTGACGCACTCCGTGGTCTTCGGCGGCTTCTCCGCCGCGGCCCTGCGCTCGCGCGTGGACGACGCCGAGGCGAAGGTCGTCATCACCACCGACGGCCAGTTCCGCCGCGGCAAGCCCGCGCCGCTCAAGGCGAACGTCGACGAGGCGCTCGACATGGACGTCGACGGCGCGAAGGCCACGTCGGTCGAGAAGGTCATCGTCGTGCAGCGCTGCAAGAACGACATCGACTGGCACGACCGCGATGTCTGGTGGCACGAGTCGGTGGGCGCGGCCTCGTCGGAACACACCCCCGAGGCGTTCGACGCCGAGCACCCCCTGTTCCTGCTGTACACCTCCGGAACCACGGGCAAGCCGAAGGGCATCGTGCACAGCTCGGGCGGCTACCTGACCCAGGCCGCGTACACCCATTACTACCTCTTCGACCTCAAGCCGGAGAAGGACGTCTACTGGTGCACGGCCGACATCGGCTGGGTCACCGGCCACACCTACATCGTCTACGGGCCGCTGGCCAACGGCGCCACGCAGATCGTCTACGAGGGCACGCCGAACTCGCCGAACGAGCACCGCCACTTCGAGGTCATCGAGAAGTACGGCGTCTCGATCTACTACATCGCCCCCACCCTGGTGCGCACGTTCATGAAGTGGGGCCGCGAGATCCCCGACGCGCACGACCTGAGCTCGATCCGCGTGCTCGGCTCGGTGGGCGAGCCGATCAACCCCGAGGCGTGGCGCTGGTACCGCGATGTCATCGGCGCCGGCACGGCCCCGATCGTCGACACCTGGTGGCAGACGGAGACCGGTGCGGCCATGGTCGCGCCGCTCCCCGGCACGACGGTGCTCAAGCCCGGCTCGGCGATGGAGCCCGTGCCCGGCATCAGCGCGAACATCGTCGACGACGACGGGAACAGCCTGCCCCGCGGCGAATCCGGCCTGCTGGTCCTCGACAAGCCGTGGCCGGCCATGCTGCGCGGCATCTGGGGCGACCCGGAGCGCTTCGTGGACACCTACTGGTCGCGCTACGCCGACCAGGGCTGGTACTTCGCGGGCGACGGTGCGCGGTACGACGAGGACGGCGCCCTCTGGGTGCTGGGCCGCGTCGACGACGTCATGAACATCTCGGGCCACCGCATCTCGACGGCCGAGGTCGAGTCGGCGCTCGTCGGGCACCCCGCCGTGGCCGAGGCCGCCGTCGTCGGCGCCTCCGACGCGACCACGGGCCAGGCCATCGCGGCGTTCGTCATCCTGCGCCAGGGCGTCGACGACTCCGACCCCGACAAGCTCATCGCCGAGATGACGGCCCAGGTCTCCAAGGACATCTCGCCGATCGCCAAGCCGCGCGAGATCAACATCGTGCCCGAGCTGCCGAAGACCCGCTCCGGCAAGATCATGCGCCGCCTGCTCCGCGACGTGGCCGAGGGCCGCGAGCTGGGCGACACGTCGACGCTGGTCGATCCCAGCGTGTTCGAGAACATCCGCAAGCAAAAGGGCTAGCAGCCCACCGACGAGGGCGGTAACGTCCGGTAGCTGTGTCGTCGCCAACCGCGGCCGCAGTCCCCGGGCGTGCCGCCCTCCTCGCTGTCCGTACCGCCCTCCGGCCCTACGTCCGCCTGACGGTGGCCGGATTCCGCCAGCAGTCCACGTATCTGGGCGCGGCGGCCGCCGGCGTGTTCACCAACGCCGTCTTCGGCTTCGTCAAGATGGCGATCCTGCTCGCGACGCTCGCCGGCGCGGGCGGCGTCGCCGGCGGGTACACGCCGGAGCTCATGGTCAGCTACATCTTCCTCTCGCAGGGCATGCTCACGGCGATCGGCGCCTTCGGCGGCGACGGGTCCCTCGCCGAGCGGATCCGCACCGGCGACATCGCCGTCGACTTCCTCCGCCCGCTCGATGTGCAGCTCGCCACGCTGGCGACCGTGCTCGGCGGCGCGGTCTACTCCCTGATCCCGCGGGCCCTGCCTCTCGCGGTGATCGGCGCTGCGACCTCGATGATGGCGTGGGCGAGCGCGCCCGCCGCCTATCCGCTGGCCGCCGTCAGCGTCGTGCTGTCGATCGTGCTGGCGCAGGCGCTGCTCTACTGCGTGCAGATCCTCGGCTTCTGGGTCGTGGACACGCGCGGCATCCAGATGTTCTACGTGGTCGCGGGCACGTTCCTCATGGGCATGTTCGTGCCGGTGGGCCTGTTCCCCGGCTGGCTGGCCCGGATCGCGGAGGTGACGCCCTTCGGGTGGATCCTGATGCCGCCGTGCGACATCCTCTCCGGCCGCATCGACGCCGCGGCGGGCCTGGCCGCCGTGGGGATCCAGGCGGGGTGGACGGTGGCCGTGCTCGCGGTCGGCGCGCTGCTCACGGCGGCGGGCCGCCGCCGGTTGGAGGTGCAGGGTGGCTGACACCGCCGCCGAGGCCCGGCCCGGCCCGCTCGCGCCGTACCGCGCGGTGCTGACCTCGCGGGTGCAGGCGCAGGTGAGCTACCGCGCCTCGCTCGCGATGGACCTGTTCGCCGCGCTGCTGCTCGGCCTCGTCGAGCTCGCGGAGGTGTGGCTGCTGTTCCACAACGCGAAGGTCATCGGCGGACTCACCTTCTCCGCGGTGCTCCTGGTCTTCGCGCTCGCCGACCTCTCGTTCTGCGCGGCGGACATCCTCTTCGGACACCTCGACAAGCTGCCCCGGTACGTGCGGGCCGGCACCATCGACGTCTTCTACCTGCGCCCGCAACCGATCCTGCTGCAGCTCATGACCAGCGACATCCGCATCCATCGGCTCACCCGGCCGGCGGTCAGCCTGTTCGCGCTCGGCTACGCGCTCACGCACAACGCGATCGCCTGGGGCCCGGGCACCGTCGGCATGCTGGTCCTCGCGCTGGTCTGCGGCCCGATCATCTACTCGGCGGTCTTCGTGATCGCCGCGGGGCTCCAGTTCGTGCTCGTCAACGGCGCGGAGTTCACCAGCTCCTTCGTCTACGGCGGCCGGTACGCGGCCTCGCAGCCGGCGTCGGTGTGGCCGGGCGCGATCAAGGTCACCTTCGGCTTCGTCCTGCCGCTCGCCTTCACCGGCTACCTTCCGGCCCTGTACATCCTGGGCCTGCCCGGCGACGGGATCTTCCGGCCGGAGCTGGCGTGGGCGCTACCGTTGGCCACCGCGTGGGTCGCGCTCCTGGCGGGCGCGACCTGGCGCTGGGGACTGCGGCACTACCGGGGAGCGGGCGGATGACCGAGCACATCATCGAGACGACCGGCCTGACACGCACCTTCGTCAAGCGGGGCTGGAACGGACGTACCAGGACCGTCACGACCGCCGTCGACCACCTGGACCTGAGGATCGCGCCGGGCGAGTCCGTCGGCTACATCGGCGCGAACGGCGCCGGGAAGTCGACCACGATCAAGATGCTCATGGGCATCCTGGTGCCCACATCGGGGACGGTGCGCACCGTCGGGCTCGATCCCCTGGCCCGGCGGCGCGACGTGGCCCGGCGCGTGGGCGTCGTCTTCGGGCAGCGCTCGCAGCTGTGGTGGGATCTGCCCACCGGCAAGTCGCTGGAGATCCTGGCCGCCGTGCACCGCCTCCCCGACGCCGTGGCGAAGGAGCGTTCGGACCGGCTCATCGAGCAGCTGGAGCTGGGCGCCTACCTCGACCGGCCGGTGCGCCAGCTCAGCCTGGGCGAGCGGATGCGGGCGGAAGTCGCCGCGTCGCTGATGCATTCGCCGGAGCTGCTGATCCTCGACGAGCCCACCATCGGCCTCGACGTGCTCAGCAAGCAGCGGCTGCGCGAGTTCCTCATCGCCGAGCGCGCGGAGCGCGGCCTCACCCTGCTGCTCACCACGCACGACATGGGCGACGTGGAGCGGCTGTGCGAGCGGATCCTCGTCGTCGACCGCGGGCGCACCGCCTTCGACGGCACGCTCGACGGGCTGGTCGGCACCGTCGGGGCGCCGCGCGTGCTGGTGCTCGACCTGGACCGGCCCACACCGGATCTCGAGGTCGACGGTGCGCGGCACCTCGCCAGCGAGGGCGGGGGCCTGCGCCAGCGGCTGGAGCTCAGCGCGCCGCTGCCCCAGGTGCTCGCGGCCGTGGCCGAGCGGGCGACGGTGCGCGACCTCACGGTGGACGAGCCGGACATCGAGGACGTGGTGCGGCGGCTCTACGAGCGCTCGCGCCCGAACACCTGAGCCCGCAGCACGTCCACCGGGTCGCCGCCGGCGCGCGCGGGCGGCGGTCCGGCCTCCGGAACCCCGAGCGGCCCCGTCAGGTCCTTCTCCCACCGCGTCCAGTCGGTGACCGCCCAGCGTTCGGCGATCGCCCACCGCCCGTCCCGCCGCTCGAACCGGTCGACGTAGCGCAGTCCCAGCGTCAGGTAGGCCTGCAGCTCGGCGTCCGGCGCGGACCAGTGCGTTGCGGTGCAGTAGGTCTCGACCACCGCGACGTCGCCCGCGATCTCGGACAGGTGGTTGCCGATCTGGTGGTGCGTGCCGCCGAGCGACTCCAGCTGCCCGCGCACCCAGGGCACGTACTCCTCGACGGGGCCGTCGAAGCCGGTGTGGTGATCGACGGCGCCCGAGTGGTAGCAGGAGCGCACCGCCTCGGGATCGAGGCGGTCGATGCCGCGGCAGTACCGCAGCACCACGTCCTCGATCTCGCGGCGGGCCAGGAGTTCGTCGACGGTCATGGCGCCAGTGGACCACGGGAGGTGGACCGCGCGGGCACGAACCGGTAGGCAGTATCCATGGGTTTCACCCGCGAGCAGCTGCTCGCCTACTCGGATACGACGGTGCCCGACCTCCTCGGTCCCGGCTGCCGCCTGCTGTTCTCCGGCATCAACCCCGGGCTGTGGACCGCGGCGACGGGCGCGCACTTCGCCCGGCCCGGCAACCGCTTCTACCCGGCGCTGTACGAGGCGGGCATCGTCGACCACGTCATCGACGCGACCGACGGGATGAGCTTCGCCGACCGGAACGCGCTGGTGGACGCGGGGATCGGCATCACCAACGTCGCACCCCGGGCCACCGCGAAGGCGAGCGAGCTGACCGCGGAGGAGCTCCGGGAGGGCGGCGAGGCGCTGGTCGAGCGGGTGTTGCAGGTGGCGCCGCGGATCCTCGCCGTCCTCGGGATCACGGCCTACCGCACGGCCTTCCACGAGCCGAAGGCCGTGCCCGGCCCGCAGGACCGCAGCATCGGCGAGACGCAGGTGTGGGTACTGCCCAACCCGAGCGGGCTCAACGCCCACGAGACCGTGCCGACGCTCGCGGCGGCGTACCGTCGGGCCGCCGAGGCGGCGGGGATCACCCTCGCTGCAGCGCGTCCGCCCGGACCTGCACCAGCGTGAGATCCAGCAGCGGTGTCGCGACGCCCAGCTCGCGGGCGCGCGCCGCGAGGTCGCCCAGGATGTGCTCGGCCTCGGTGGGCAGGCCCGCCACCAGGTCGCGGTAGAGCGACGAGGTCATCGCCGACTCCGGGTCCAGCAGCGTTGTGGCGGTCCGCTCGTGGGATTCCGCGGGCACCGGGTGGCCGGCGGCGGACGCGACGGCCTCGGTCTCCGCGATGATCGCCCGCACCTGCGGCTCCCCGCCCGCGGCGATGACCGGCCCGACGGGGCTGCGGAACAGGCAGCAGAGGATGCCGGTGGCCGCGATGAACGCCCACTTCGCCCACAGCGCGCCGGCGACGTCGTCGCTCACCGTGAGCCGGATGCCGGGCACGTCGAGCGCCAGCGCGACGTCGGGCGCACCGTCACCGATGGTGAGGGCCGACCAGTCGGTCATCTGGACGACGGCACCGTCGTCGATGGTGGCGACGATCATCGCGAGCGCGCCCAGCACGCGCGGCCCGAACTCGGCCTCGAGCCGGTCCATGTGCGCCATGCCGTTGAGGATCGGCAGGACGACGGTGCCCTCCCCCACCGCGGGGCGCAGATCGGCGATCGCGGCGTCGAGCGCCGGCGCCTTGACCGTGAGGATCACCAGGTCGAAGGCCTTCGGCGCGGCCGCGAGCTCGTCGGCGGTGAGCGCGGCGACGTCGTGCGTGCGGGTGCCCGCCGGATCGGTGAACCGGAGCCCGTCGCGGCGCAGGACGTCGGCCCGGGCCGGGCGGACCAGGAAGGTCACGTCCCGGCCCGCCTCGATCAGGCGGGAGCCGAAGGCCCCGCCCGTCGCGCCCGCACCCACGATGAGAATCCGCACGACCTACACCTTGTCGAGTTCCACGTCGCGCGTCTCGTGCATCACGAGGAGCGCGATGAGCGTGGCGCCGCCGGCGAGCGCGAGGTAGACGCCCACCCAGCCGACGCCGTAGGAGCTGACCAGCCACGTGGCGATGAACGGGGCGATGGCGGCGCCGAGGATCGACGCGAAGTTGTAGGAGATGCCGCTGCCCGTGTAGCGGACGTTGGTGGCGAAGAGCTCCGGCAGCACGGCGCTCATCGGGCCGAAGGTGAGGCCCATGAGCGTGAGGCCCGCGATGAGGACGGCGAGCATCGTGCCCTGTGTGGTGGTCGACGGGTCGAGGATCCACCGGAAGGACAGGCCGTAGACGATGATCGCGAGCGTCACGCCGATGAGCAGCTTGCGGCGGCCGACGCGGTCGGCGAAGTAGCCGGAGACGGCGACGAAGGCGGCGAAGAACAGTACCGCGACGAGCTGCATCTCGAGGAAGTCGATGTAGGAGATCCCGAGCTTGATGCCCGACTTGTCGACCACCTTGCCCGTGCCGTAGGAGACGATCCACGTGGTGACCAGGTAGAACAGCGTGTAGGTGGCGACCATGACGAAGGTGCCGATGATGAGCGGCCGCCACGCGGTGCGCAGCACCTCGCCCAGCGGCGCCTTGACCTTCTTGCCGTCCTGGACGGCCTTCGCGAAGACCGGCGTCTCGGTCAGCTTGAGGCGGACGTACAGGCCCACGATCACCATGACGGCCGAGGCGAGGAACGGGATGCGCCAGCCCCAGGTCATGAACGCGTGGTTCGAGGCGGAGGTCTTCGAGTCGAAGTCCATCAGCTGCATGATCACGAGGAAGGTGCCGTTGGCGAGGAAGAAGCCGAAGGGCGCGCCCAGCTGCGGCCACATCGCCGCCCACGCGCGCTTGCCCGGCGCGGCCGTCTCCGTCGCCAGCAGTGCCGCGCCCGACCACTCGCCGCCCAGGCCCAGGCCCTGCGCGAAGCGCATCAGCGCGAGCAGCGCCGGGGCCCAGTAGCCCACCTGGTCGAACGTGGGGAGCACGCCGATGAGGAAGGTCGCGACGCCCATGGTGAGCAGCGAGCCCACGAGGGTGGCCTTGCGGCCCACCCGGTCGCCGAAGTGGCCGAACAGGATCGAGCCGAGGGGCCGCGCCGCGAAGGCGAGGCCGAAGGTCGCGAACGAGGCGAGCAGCGCCGCGGTGTCGTCCCCCTTGGGGAAGAACAGGGTGGGGAAGACCAGCACTGCTGCGGTCGCGTAGATGTAGAAGTCGAAGAACTCGATGGTGGTGCCCACCATGGAGGCGACGACGATTCGCCTGCGATTCATTCGCAGGAGATTACGCGGGGCGACCGCGGCCGGACGCGGTGACCCGGGTCACCGTAGACACCTGCGGTACGGTCGACCGATGAACGACGCACCGCCCCGGTTCCGGGCCTCACGGGCGTTGATCCGCTTCCTCCGCACCGAGACCGTCGGCGGCACAGCCCTTCTCGTCGCGGCGGCGATCGCGCTCCTGTGGGCGAACTCCTCCTGGTCGGAGAGCTACGCCCACCTCGCCGAGATCAAGGTCGGCAGCGACGACTGGACGGTCTTCGGGCAGTCCCTCCACCTCCGGCTGACGCTGGCCGACTGGGCCAAGGACGGGCTGCTCGCGATCTTCTTCTTCGTCGCCGGCCTGGAGCTCAAGCGCGAGCTCGTCGTCGGCGAGCTTTCGACGGTGCGGGGCGCCGCCCTGCCGGTGCTGTGCGCGGTGGGCGGCGTGGTGGTGCCCGCGATCATCGCGTTCGGCATCGCCCGCGACAACCCGTACATCGGCAGCGCCTGGGCCGTCCCCATCGCCACCGACATCGCCTTCGCCCTCGGCATCCTGTCGCTCATCGGCTCCCGCCTCCCGTCGGGGGCGCGGGTCTTCCTGCTCGGCCTCGCCGTGGTCGACGACCTCATCGCCATCGCGGTGATCGCCGTGCTCTTCGCCGGCGATCTCAAGGTCGGGTGGCTGGCCGTGGCCGCGGTCGGCTGCGCGCTCTACTGGTTCGGGCAGCACCGTCGGATCGCCACACCCCTCTACTACGTGCCGATCGCGATCGTCGTGTGGGTCGCCATGCTGCAGTCGGGCGTGCACGCGACCATCGCCGGCGTCATGCTGGGCCTGCTCACCCGGGTGAAACAGGACCCGGGCGAGCACGAATCGCCCGCGGAGCGACTCGAGCACAAGATCCAGCCGGTCTCGGCCCTGATCTGCGTACCCGTCTTCGCCTTCTTCGCCTCCGGCGTCGCGGTGAACGGCGACGTCTTCCGCGAGCTGTTCACCGACGAGCTGGCGCTGGGCATCATGATCGGCCTGTTCTTCGGCAAGATCATCGGCATCTCGGGAGCCAGCGTGATCGCGGTCAAGCTGCGGCTCGCGGAACGCCCCGAGGGCCTCGACAACCGGGACATCCTGGCGCTCAGCGTGCTCGGGGCGATCGGCTTCACCGTGAGCCTCCTGGTCGCGGAGCTCGCGCTACCCGAGGGCGAGGCCGATCTCGCCAAGGCCGCGGTGCTGCTCACCTCCGTCGCGGCGTCGGTGATCGGGGCGCTGTTGCTCATGCGGCGCGGCAGGGTGCACGAGGCCCGGTGACGGACCGTGCGGGCGACGCGGAGGTCGACACGTCGTGGTCGCGCGGACACGCCGGGGTGACCTCTGGCACGATGACTAACAAATAGAGGAGGACCAACAGTGAGCTTGGACAGCACACCTACCGGCGGGACCCCGCGGACGCTCTCGGCGATCCCACTCACCGATCCGAATGTGACCGCCTCCGGCGATCCCACGATCGGCAGCCTGGTGCGGGACGCATCGACGCAGGTCTCCTCCCTGGTCCGCGCCGAGGTCGAGCTCGCCAAGGCCGAGACCATGCGCGACGTGAAGAAGGCGGCCACCGGCTCGGCGTTCTTCGCCATCGCGGGCGTCGTGGCCCTGTACTCGTCGTTCTTCTTCTTCTTCTTCCTCACCTGGCTGCTCAACGTGTGGCTGCCGATGTGGGCCGCGTCCCTCATCGTCTTCGTCCTCATGCTGGTCGTCGCCGGTGTCGCGGCGTTCCTGGGCTACCTCAAGGTCAAGCGCATCAAGGGCCCGCAGAAGACCATCGCCTCGCTCAAGGAGTCGCAGTCGCTGCTCGCCACCGGCGAGCGCGACGCGGCGGACGCACCGTCGACCGTCACGCGACGCTGACGGCACGACCCTGAGGCACCACCGGTGACCAGTCCCGATCCGTCGAGCGTCCGGTTCCCCGGCCCGTGGGAGCACCTCGACGTGCGCGCCAACGGCATCCGGCTGCACGCCGTCGAGTACCGGCCCGAGGGGACGGATCCCGACACCGACCGGCCGCTCGTGGTGCTGCTGCACGGTTTCGGCGGCTTCTGGTGGAGCTGGCGGCACGTGCTGCCGCAGCTGCACGAGGCCGGCTACCGGGCGGTCGCCTTCGATCTGCGCGGCTACGGCGACAGCGACAAGCCGCCGCGCGGCTACGACGGCTGGACCCTCTCCGGCGACGTCGCGGGGCTCGTCCGGGCGCTCGGCCACACGTCGGCGGCGCTCGTCGGGCACGGCGAGGGCGGCCTCGGCTGCTGGGCCGCCGCGACCCTGCACCCGCGGGTGGTCTCGGCGATCGCGGTCATCTCGTCCCCGCACCCCATCGCCCTCAAGCGGTCCGCGCTGCGCAACAAGGAGCAGCGCTCGGCGATGCTCGGCCCCATCACCTTCGCGCAGCTCCCCCGCGTCGCGGAAGATCGTCTGGTCCGGGACGACGGTGCCGAGATCGGCGCCGTGTACGCCGCCCGCAGCGGCGCGACGTGGCGGCGCAGCGCCGACTACGCCGAGGCCCTCCCGCGCTATCGCAGCGCCATCCAGATCCCCGGTACCGCGCACAGCGCCCTCGAGTACGCCCGCTGGGCGTGGCGCAGCCAGTTCCGGCCCGACGGGGCGCGATTCCTCAGCAGCATGAACCAGCGGCTGCACATCCCGGTGCTCGCCTTCCGCGGCGAGGTCGACCCGTACGTGCTGCCACAGCCGGTCTACTCCAGCCACGACTGGGCGACCGACTACCGCGTCCGCGCCGTCGAGAACGCCGGACACTTCGCGCACGAGGAGGCGCCCGGCACCGTCGGGCCGCAGCTCGTGGACTTCCTGGCGGGCCTGCCCGGGCCCCGCCTGCTCCCCTGACCTCCCGCGCCCGACGGTGCCGCCGGCTCGGCCTACCGGTTGACGCAGGCCCCCGTCGAGACGCCCGCGGTGGCGGTGGTGCCCGCCTGCAGCGCCGGCTCGACCTGCTTGGCGGTGAGCGCGAAGGCGGTGTCGGCGTCATCGACGGCCACGCCGAAGATCACGCCCACCACGTTGCCCTCACGGTCGAAGACGGGGCCGCCCGAGTTGCCGGGGCGGACCTGCCCGCGGAGCAGGTAGACGTCGCGGCGGACCTGCGCGTCGCGGTAGATGTTGCGGCCCTCGAGGGTCTGCTGACTGCGCACCCGCGACGACGACAGCGTCAGCGGGCCGCCGCCGGGGTAGCCGAGCACGAAGCCGGGGTCGCCCGGCTTGGCGCCGTTGAAGACGATCCGCAGCGGCTTGGCCTGCAGGCCGGGCACGTTCAGCACCGCGACGTCGGTCTGCGCGTCGAAGTAGACGACCTGGGCGCTGTACTTCTTGGTCCCGTCGACGGTCACCTGCACGCTGCGCGTGCCGGCGACGACGTGCGCGTTGGTGACCACGCGGCCCGGCGTCGCCACGAAGCCGGAGCCCTCGAGCGCGCGGCTGCACGACGGGGCCTGGCCGTCGATGCGGACCACGGAGGACCGGACGCGCTGCACGGCCGGGTCGGTGAAGTCGACCCGATCGGGGGTCTCCACGCTGACCACCGGGGTGTTCACGAACGGGCCCAGCGCCTGCGGCAGCCCGGAGTCGTCGATGATCGCGGAGAACTTCTGCGGCAGGCCGTCGGCACCGACCACCTTGGCGAAGTCGTTGACGGCGCCGAGCACCGCCGAGCCGTTCACCGACCGCGAGACCTGCGGCGCGGCCGCCGAGGTGAGCGGGATCGCGACCAACCAGGCCGCCACGAGCAGCGCGCCGACCTGCACCACGGCGCCCACGCCGGAGTCGACGGTGCGCAGGCCCGTGCTGCGGATCGAGCTGCGCACGGCGCGCCCGAGCACCATGCCGGAGAGCTCGCCGATGATCACCAGGCCGGCCAGCAGGCCCACGCCGAGGATCAGGCGGCCCTTGGCGTCGTCGACCGAGCCGAGGACGTGCGGGGCGAGCAGGACGCCGGCGGCGGCGCCGAGCACGACGCCGATGAAGGCGAGCACGGAGGCGGCGGCGCCCTGCCGGTACCCGGAGATCGCGGCGAGGATCATGAGGACGACGACGATCACGTCGACCCAGGTCGAACCGGTCATCGAGCGCTCTCCTGCCAGGTCTGGGCGCGGGCCGCCGCGGCGCGCACCTCGTCGGTGAGCGGCCGCACGTCCTCGGTGTCCCAGGGCTGCTCCCAGCCCGCGGCGCCGATCAGCGCGTTCACCAGGCCGCCGGTGAAGCCCCAGACCAGCATCGGGCCGGCCGCGAACGCGGGGCCGCGGTAGAAGGACTTGCGCACCATGAACCGGTGCGCGGGATCGATGAGCTCGGCCAGCGGGACGCGCCGCACCAGCGCGGTCTCGCCGGGATCGACGACGCGCACCTCGGAGGGTCGCGCCGCGTAGCCGATCACCGGCACCACGCGGAAGCCGGAGACGGGCACCTCGATGGGGTCCAGTTCGGCGACGATCTCGACGGAGTCGGGGTCGAGGCCGGTCTCCTCCCACGCCTCGCGCAGCGCGACGGCCACGTCGTCGGCGTCCTCGGGGTCGCGGGCACCGCCGGGGAAGGCCACCTGCCCCGCGTGCTGCCTCATCGCCGAGGCGCGCTGGGTGAGCAGCACCGTCGCGTCCTCGGGCGGCGTCGCGCCGGACGCGGCCGGGTCACCGTCGAACAGGATGAGCACCGACGCGCGGCGCGGGTTCCGCACGCGCTGCAGGGCGGCGACGGCGCCGCCACGCTGCTCGATCTCGCTCGCCACGTCGCCGAGGTTGCCGAGCAGCGGGTCCAGCCACCGCGGCGCGCTCACAGGGTGACTCCGAGCTCGGTCCGCAGCAGGGCGGCCACCTCGTCGACGGAGGTGAAGGGTTGGGCGTGCACACCGGCCACAGTGCCATCGGAACGCAACAGAACGGTCACGGGGTACGCCCGCGGCGCGCCGAGGGCCGTCGCGACGACGCCGTGCGGGTCCTGCACGGTGGGCAGCGCGACCTTCAGTTCCGCCAGCAGGTCGAGCCCGGCGACCGCGTTGGGGTCGGCGTGCACACCGAGCACCGTCAGCCGGTCGCCGGCGCGCGCCGCGACGTCGGCGAGCACGGGCAGCTCGACGCGGCACGGGCCGCACCACCAGGCCCAGACGTTGAGCAGGACGGGCTTGCCGCCCACGGCGGCCAGGTCGACGGGCGCGCCGTCGCCGAGGCAGGTCAGGGGTTTGCCGGCGAGGGCGGTCGCGCCGATGCCCGCGGGACAGGGTGGCAGGCCGGCCCGGGTGCGCGCGGCGGCCAGTTGGCCGGGGCTCGCGCTGGTCGACGGTGCCGCAGCGGGCGTCGTGGGCGCGGTACCGTCGTCCCCGCGGGGCCAGATGGCCACGGCCAGGGCGACGGCGACGATCGCGCAGACGATGATCCACCGCACGCCGGCGGGGATGCGGCTCCGCTCGCCGGGCAGCAGGGGCGCGGGCGCGCGCTCGGCGCCGGGCTTCTCGGGGTCGGTCACCGGGCGGCCCCCGGCTGGACGCGGCGGCGCCGCGGCGGGGGCGGGGCGATCTCGAGCAGGTGGTCGCGCTCGGGCCCCTTGACCAGCTCGGCGGCCTCCGCGGGGACGATCGGGCCGGCCCCGAAGGAGGGGCAGTCCTTGGCGAGCACGCAGACGCCGCACGCGGGCTTGCGGGCGTGGCAGACGCGACGGCCGTGGAAGATCACGCGGTGGCTGAGCAACGTCCACTCCTTGCGCGGGATCAGCTCGCCGATGGCGTGCTCGATCTTCACCGGGTCGCTCTCCTCCGTCCACTCCCAGCGGTGCACGAGCCGCGAGAAGTGCGTGTCGACGGTGATGCCGGGCACGTCGAAGGCGTTGCCGAGGATCACGTTGGCGGTCTTGCGGCCGAAGCCGGGCAGCGTCACCAGTTCCTTCATCGTGTGCGGCACCTCGCCGTCGAACCGGTCCACGAGCGCTTGGCCCAGCCCCATGATCGACGTGGCCTTGTTGCGGTAGAAGCCCGTCGAGCGGATGTACTCCTCCAGCTCCGCCCGGTTCGCCCCGGCGTAATCGGCGGCCGTCCGGTAGCGCGCGAACAACGCCGGTGTGACTTGATTCACGCGCACGTCGGTGCACTGCGCGGACAGGATCGTCGCGACCGACAGCTCCAGCGGGTCGGTGAAGTCGAGTTCGCAGTACACGTGGGGAAACGCGGTGGCGAGTGTCCGATTCATCCGCCGGGCACGGCGCACCAGTCCGAGGTGGGTCTCCGGCTCCGGGGGCATGGGAACCGATTCTAACGACGGTGCCGTGGCTCGTTCGTTGCCGTATCGAGACCTTGGCTGTGTTTACTGTCCGGCATGCAAGGATTGCTCGGGTTGCTGTTCCCGGTGGTGCTGATGCTCTTCGCGTTGGCCATGGAACGTATCGAGACGCGCGTGACGGCCGAGCCCGTCGCGCCCCCCGCCACCGGCGACGACGAGGTCCCCGACGTCGAGACTCTGGCGCGGATCGGCCTCCCCAAGGCCGTGGACAGCCTCGACCTCGACGGTGGAGCGGAGCGCCGCGCCAGCTGACCCGGAGCGGCCCCGACGGGCCCGGAGCGGCCACAATGCGGAACGCCGTCGTGCCCTTCGTCATGTGAACGGGTAACCTTTCCAGTAGTCGTCTGTGCGATTTCCCACATCTGCACGGAACGCTGCATAAACTCACACTTCAGGTCGCGGCGATGTCCGCCTGCGACGGTCGTCGATCAAGGAACGAGGTACCCCGTGGACGAGGTCCTGGCGCGGGCCGGCATTTTTCAGGGTGTCGAGCCGGGCGCAGTCGATGCGCTCACCAAGGATCTGCACGAGGTCGATTACCCCCGTGGCCACGTCATCTTCAATGAGGGCGAGCCCGGCGACCGGCTGTACATCATCCTCTCCGGCAAGGTGAAACTCGGCCGCCGCTCCCCGGACGGCCGGGAGAACCTGCTGTCGGTGATGGGCCCGTCGGACATGTTCGGCGAGATGTCGATCTTCGACCCCGGCCCCCGCACATCCAGCGCCACCTGCATCACCGAGGTCCGCGCGATGACGATGGACCGCGAGGCCCTGCGCGCGTGGATCCGCGACCGGCCCGAGATCGCGGAGCAGCTGCTGCGCGTGCTGGCCCGCCGCCTGCGGCGCACCAACAACAACCTGGCCGACCTCATCTTCACCGACGTCCCCGGTCGCGTCGCCAAGCAGCTGCTGCAGCTCGCGCAGCGCTTCGGTACGCACGAGAACGGCGCCCTGCGGGTGACGCACGACCTCACGCAGGAGGAGATCGCGCAGCTCGTCGGCGCCTCCCGCGAGACCGTGAACAAGGCCCTGGCCGACTTCGCGCACCGCGGCTGGCTGCGCCTCGAGGGCAAGTCCGTGGTGATCACGGACAGCGAGCGCCTGGCGCGCCGCGCCCGCTGACGACCGGGATCGGGGCGGGGAGACCCTGCTCACTGGGCTTCGCGCCCTCGGCTAGCGCCTCGGACACTGCAGAATCGTTCGCAGGCTCTCCCCGCCCCAATCCCTCGTTAGGCCGTCGCGTTGCGCCGCCCCATCCCGGTCACCAGCGTTCAGCCGTGCTCGGCTAGATACTTGAGCTGGACCTTGACCGACATGCGGGCGGCCGGCCAGGCCTTCTTGTCGACGTCGCGGTAGACGTGCTTGACGACCTTCATCGGCTTGGCGTCCGCCGCACTCACGCCCAGGTCGTCCAGCGCGTCGCGGACCTGCTGCAGCCGGTCCTGACGGTGCGCGGCGTACGCCGCGACGACGGGCCCCGCGTCGGGCAGGTCGGGGCCGTGACCGGGCAGCAGGACGCGGCCGGCGGCTACCGTCGACAACGACTCCAGCGAGCCGAGGTAGTCGGCGAGGGTCCCGTCGGTCGCGTCGAGCACCGTGGTGCCGCGACCCAGGATGGTGTCACCCGAGACCAGTGCGCCGGGTTCGCCCTCGGCACCGTCGACCAGGAAGCTCAGCGAGTCCGCGGTGTGCCCGGGCGTGTGCAGCACCGTGATCCGCAGCCCCGCGACGTCGATCACCTCGCCGCCGGTGAGCGGCGTCGCGGTGTTGATGCAGTACGTCGGGGAGAAGGCGCGGATGGGACTGCGCGTGAGCTCCTCCCACCGCTTGAGGCCGCCCGTGTGATCGGCGTGCCGGTGCGTCACCAGGGTGAGCGCGACCGTGCCCGCGGCCTTCGCGACCCGCTTGAGGTGCTTCTTCTCGCCCTTGGGCCCGGGGTCGACGACGACGGCCTCCGCGCGCCCCGGGGCGCGCAGGATCCAGGTGTTGGTGCCCTCGAGCGTCATCACCGACGGGTTGTCGCAGAGCAGCACCGCCGCGTAGGGCGTGACCTGCCGCAGCTTCCCCGGCGCCGGGTGCTCGGTCATACCTGGACCGTGAGCTCGACCTCGACGGGGGCGCCCAGCGGCAGCTCCGCGACGCCGACGGCCGACCGGACGTGCACGCCCGCGTCGCCGAAGACCTCGCCGAGCAGCAGCGACGCGCCGTTGAGCACCTGCGCCTGGTTGGAGAAGCCGGGCGCCGAGGCGACGTAGCCGGTGACCTTGACGATCCGCTTGACCGAGTCGATGCCGACGAGGGAGTGGATCGCCGCGAGCGCGTTCAGCGCGCACTGCCGGGCCGCGAACTGCGCGTCCTCGAGGTGGACGATGCCCTCGCGGTTCTCGCTGACCTTGCCCTGCGCGACGAGCTCGCCGTCGCGCATGGGCAGCTGACCGGAGGTGTAGACGAAGTCGCCGACCTGCGTGGCCGGGACGTACGCGGCGAGCGGGGGCACGACCTCGGGGAGGACGATGCCCAGCTCGGCGAGGCGCGCGGAGGCGGTCACGACGTGGCCCGCTTCATGTAGGCCACGTGCTGCTCACCCGTAGGGCCGGGGAGCACGGTGACCAGCTCCCAACCGTCGGCGCCCCAGGTGTCGAGGATCTGCTTGGTGGCGTGGGTCAGCAGCGGGATGGTGGAGTACTCCCAGGTGGTCTTCTCGCTCATGGCATCACCCTATCCACCGCGGGCGCGGCGCGACAGGCGCGATCCCTACGCCGGCGCAGAACGTGTTCTCGGTCGCATTGCCGGGGGAGGTTCACGTTAACGGCCCGGCCGTGTACGGACGTATGGATATGCTCCGGACGTGGTGGTGAGTGAGGCGGACCCCGGCGGGGTCGCGCAGGACGCGGGGACGACCTGGCCGGACGGGCTGCGGGAGTCCCGGCTGCACTTCGTGTCGGGCAAGGGCGGCACCGGCAAGTCGACGGTGGCCGCGGCACTCGCCCTGGCCCTCGCCTCCGGCGGCAAGAAGGTCCTCCTCATCGAGGTGGAGGGCCGCGGCGGCATCGCCCCGACGTTCGAGGTGGACGAGCTGCCCCCGGTCGAGACGAAGATCGTGACGGCCGACGGCGGCGGCGAGATCCACGCCCTGGCCATGGACGTCGAGGCGACCTTCCTCGACTACCTCAAGACGAATTACGGCATGGGCCTCGCGGCGCGGGCGCTCAAGTCGATCGGCGCCATCGAGTTCGCCACGACGCTCGCGCCGGGCCTCAAGGACATCCTCATCACCGGCAAGATCATGGAGTGCACGCAGCGCCGCGCGCGCGACGGGCGCTACACCTACGACGCGATCGTGGTGGACGCCCCGCCCACGGGCCGGATCGGCAAGTTCCTCGACGTCACGCGGGCGATGAAGGAGATCGCGAAGGCCGGGCCGATCGCGGGCCAGGCCGACCGCGTGGTGCGCCTGCTGCACTCCCCCGACACCGTCGTGCACCTGGTGACGTTGCTCGAATCCCTTCCCCTCCAGGAGACCGCGGAGGCCGCGAAGGAGCTGCACGCGCTGGACCTCAAGGTCGGCGCCGTGATCGTGAACCGCTCGCTGCCGCAGCTGCTCTCCGACGACGAGCTCGACGCCGCCGCCGACGGGACCTTGGACGGTCCGGCCGTGCGGGCCGCACTCGACGGCGCCGGGCTGCAGCTCTCCGACGACGACCTGGCCGGCCTGCTCACCGAGACCATCCAGTTCGCGCGGACGGTGCGCGGGCAGGACGAGGCGCGCGACGACCTGAGCGCGATCGACGCCCCCGGCCGACTGGAACTGCCGCTGCTCACCGGCGGCGTCGACCTGAACGGCGTCCGCGAGCTGTCGGGCGCCCTGATCGAGGCTGGGGTCCGATGATCGACCTGAAGCTGGGCCCGCAGCTGCTGGACCCGGGCACGCGCGTGGTCGTCTGCTGCGGCAGCGGCGGCGTCGGCAAGACCACGACCGCCGCCGCGATGGCGCTATGGGCGGCGGAGCACGGCCGCCGGGTCGTGGTGCTGACGATCGACCCGGCGCGCAGGCTGGCCCAGGCACTGGGCGTCGCGGACCTGACGAACGAGCCGCAGACCGTCGCGGTCCCGGGCGACGGGACGCTGCACGCGATGATGCTCGACATGAAGCGGACCTTCGACGAGATGGTCACGTCCAACGCGGATCCCGTTCGGGCGCAGGAGATCCTAGCGAACCCCTTCTACCAGACCGTGGCCTCGTCGTTCTCCGGAACGCAGGAGTACATGGCGATGGAGAAGCTGGGCCAGCTCACCGCCGACGACCGCTGGGACCTCGTGGTGGTCGACACTCCCCCGTCGCGCAACGCCCTCGACTTCCTGGACGCCCCGAAGCGCTTCGGCTCGATGCTGGACTCGCGCCTGATGGGCCTCATCGCGGGCCCAACCCGCGGCATCGGCCGGCTCGTCTCCGGCGGCATGGGCATCGCACTGAAGCTCGTGTCCACCATCGTGGGCAGCCAGATGCTCTCGGACGCTTCGACGTTCGTCTCGCAGATGGATTCCCTGATCGGCGGCTTCCAGGAGCGCGCCGACCAGACCTACGCCCTGCTCGCCCGCCCCAGCACCCGGTTCGTGGTGGTCGCCTCACCCGAGGAGGACACCCTGCGCGAGGCGACGTACTTCGTCGAGCGGCTCGCGGGGGAGTCGATGCCGCTGGCCGGCCTCATCGTCAACCGCACGCACCCCGGGCTCGCGGCGATCGGCGCGGACTCGGCCCGCGAGGCGGCGCGCCGGCTCGGGTCCGACGATGCCGCCCGCGCGGCGGAGGGATTGCTGCGGGTGCACGCGTGGCGCGCGGAGATCGCGGCGCGCGAGGTGCAGGTGCTCGGCGCCTTCGTCGGCCGGTGCCCGACGGTACCGGTGGTCGGGGTGCCCTCGCTCCCGTTCGAGGTGGCGAACCTCGAGGCGCTGCAGGCCGTCGCGGAGCAGATCGTCGGGTCCTGAGCCCCTGCCGGCTCCCCCGGCGAAAACGGTAGCTGGACAAACGAAAGGGCCTCGCACCGTCGGACGGTACGAGGCCCTGGTCACTCCCGGACGGGAGCCGGGGAATCAGCCCGCGGCGACGCGCTTGCGGTCGCGCTGGGCTTCGAAGAAGGAGCGCCAGCTGGTGACCTCGGGGTGCTGGCGGAGCAGGGCGCGACGCTGACGCTCGGTCATGCCGCCCCAGACGCCGAACTCCACGCGGCTGTCGAGCGCATCGGCGCCGCACTCGAGCTGGACGGGGCAGTGCCGACAGATGGTCGCGACCTTGCGCTGCGCGGCACCCCGGACGAACAACTCGTCGGGATCGACGTCGCGGCACTTGGCCTTGGAGACCCAGACCAGACGATCTTCGTCGTCGACCAGAACGCGTGCACTTGTCATGTGACTCCCCTTTCGCGTGGTGCGGCCCGAACCCGGTGACGGTCCTTCCCGGTGGTGTGCGGGGGGCCGACCGAGGTGCTCGCCACATCGTCTGCAATAGTGTTACCTGAATCACACGACGGAAACAAGTCGAGGGCCGAGGGAATTCGAACAGTGGTCCAAGAAATCCAGCACGCCCGTACCGATCGCCTGGTCGGCGCGTCGGGACCGGGGTTCACGGCGGGTCGGCACGTATCCTGGTGACCGTGTCGAAACCCGGAGTGATCGCGAAGCTGGCCGGCTGCGTCCTGCTGGCCGGACTGCTGGTCGCCGGCGTCCTGTTCCCCTACGTCGGCGGGCTGGGGCTGATCTCCAACCGCGCCGCGGACACCGTCGACAACATCAGTTCCGAACTGCTGGAGGGCCAGGTCCCGGAGGTCACGACGGTCGCCGACTCGACCGGTGCGCCCATGGCCTACCTGTACGACCAGCGCCGCGTGCAGGTCCCCTTCGATCAGATCTCGCCCGACATGGTGCGCTCGATCATCTCGATCGAGGACAAGCGGTTCATGGAGCACGACGGGGTCGACTACCAGGGCACCGTGCGCGCCTTCCTCAAGAACCAGTCGGCGGGCGAGGTGCAGCAGGGCGCGTCCACGCTGGATCAGCAATACATCAAGAACTACCAGCTGCTCGTGCTCGCGAAGTCGGACGCGGACCGCCGCGCGGCGGTCGCCACCACCCCGGCCCGCAAGCTCCGCGAGGTGCGGATGGCGCTGACCCTCGAGCGCACGCTCACCGAGCGCGCGAAGGAGGAGCACGGCGTCGACGATGCGCGCGCGAAGGTGATCGCCAAGGAGCAGATCCTGGCGCGCTATCTCAACCTGGTGCCCTTCGGCAACGGCGCGTACGGCATCGAGGTGGCCGCGCAGACCTACTTCGGCAAGCGCGCCTCCCAGCTGAACATCCAGGAATCGGCGATGCTCGCCGGGATGGTGCAGTCGAGCTCGTCGCTCAATCCCTACGCCAATCCGCAGGGCGTGATCGACCGCCGCAACACCGTGCTCGACACCCTCGTGGCGAACTTCCCGGACAAGGCGGCCGAGTACGAGGCCGCCAAGCGGACCCCGCTCGGCGTGCTGCCGCGCCCCAACACGCTGCCGGGCGGCTGCATCTCCGCGGTCGCGAATCGCGGCTACTTCTGCGACTACGTGCTGCAGTACCTCTCCGAGGCGGGCATCCCCAAGGAGACGGTGATGCGCGGCGGTTACACGATCCGCACCACTCTCGATCCGCGGGTGCAGGACTCGGTGCAGGCCGCCCTCAACGCCACCGCGAGCCCCACACTCTCGAACGTCGCGCAGGTCATGAACGTGATCAAGCCGGGCGAGAACTCGCACGACATCGTCGCGATGAACTCCTCGCGCGTCTACGGCCTGGACGTGGGCAAGCGGGAGACCGTCCAGCCCGAGCCCTTCGCCCAGGTCGGTGACGGAGCGGGCTCGACCTTCAAGATCTTCACCGTCGCGGCGGCGATGGAGAAGGGCATGGGCCTCGACACCAACGTGACGGTCCCGTCCACGGTGCAGGTCAAGGGCATGGGCCACGGCGGCTACGCAGGGTGTCCGTCGGACTCCTACTGCGTGAAGAACGCCGGCCCGTACCCGTACTCGATGTCGCTGACGCAGGCGCTCGCCACGTCGCCGAACACCCCGTTCATCAAGCTGATCGAGCAGGTGGGCGTGACCCCGGTCGTCGACATGGCGGTCAAGCTCGGCCTGCGCTCGTACACCCAGCCCGGCAGTTCGGGCTTCGGCAACGACAGCCTCGCCGACATGTTCAAGAAGCAGAACCTCGCGTCGTTCACGCTCGGCCCGACCGCGGTGAGCGCGCTGGAGCTGACCAACGTCTCGGCCACGCTGGCCTCGGGCGGCGTCTGGTGCCCGGCGAACCCGATCCAGTCGATCACGCAGCCCAAGCGCAACAGCGACGGCATCCAGACCGTCGGCCCCGACGGCAAGCCGGAGACCACGCCGGTGCCCTACAAGTCGGAGAAGTGCGAGCAGGTCATCGAGAAGGGCCTGGCGAACACCCTCGCCAATGCGCTCAGCGCCGACGACCGCGGCGCGGGTACGTCCGCCGCCGCGGCCTCGCGGGCGGGCTGGACGCTGCCGCTCTCGGGCAAGACGGGCACCACCGAGACCTTCCGTTCCTCGGCCTTCCTCGCGTACACGAACCAGTACGCCGGTGCCAGCTACGTCTACAACGACGGGAACTCCCCCGGGCCCATCTGCACCAGCCCGCTGCGCCCGTGCGGCGACGGCAACGTCTACGGCGGCAACGAGCCCGCCACGGCCTGGTACACGGCGCTCAAGCCGGTCTCGACGATCTACGGCCCGGTCGCCCTGCCACCGGTGGATCCGAAGTACAAGGACGGCTTCGGCCCGGGCAAGATCCCGAACGTCATCGGGCTCACCCAGGCCGCGGCGAAGTCCCGCGTCGAGGCGGCGGGCTTCAAGACCACGGTGGCGTGGGTCAACAACTCCGCGGCCAACGGCACCGTCGTCTCGACGTCGCCGTCGGGATTCAGCCAGCCCGGCTCGACGATCACGCTGAACCTGTCGAACGGGATCGCGCCGGCACCGTCGAACCCGTCGGCGCCGGGCGTGCAGACGGGGCCGGGCGGCACCACCATCACCATCCCGGGCTTCGGCCAGTTCACCATCCCCGGCGCGGGCGGCCGCGGCGGCGGCCCGGTGGAGACCCCGGCGCCGGAGCCCCCGGGCAACTGACGATGCTCGCGCGTCGGTGGGTCGCGGGCCTGGTCGTCGTCGCGACGGTGACCGCGTGCGGCGATCGCTCCGAACCGCCCGCCGGCACGACCGGCGCCTCCGCCGGTTCGGTCGCGGTCTCCGCCGGCCCGTCGACGACCACCTCGTCGGCGGCGCCCTCGCGCGACCTCGGCCCGGTCGGCCCCACCGCGGTCGACTCCCACGGCTACGTTCCCGGACTCGTCCGCAGCACCGGTTCCGACGGTGCCTCCACCTACGACGTGCAGGTCCCGACGCTCACCGGAGGGAACGCCGCCACCGCCGACCGGTTCACCGCATCGATGCGGGCCTCGCTCGCCGAGCGGGTTCGGACTCTCGGCGGGGCCCCGGGCAGGACCACGGTCACCGACGGTGCGCTGGCGAACGGGGAGCGCTCGCGCGTCACCCGCATCGGGTCGCAGGTCGTGGCAGGGCTCCTGCTGACGAACTACTTCATGCAGGGCGCGGCGCACCCCAACAACCAGATCGGGACCGTCGTGATCAATGCCGGGACGGCACAACCGATCCTGCTCACCGACGTATTGCCGACCCAGGGCGCTCGCGCCCGGGTGGCCGAGATGGTGAAGCAGCAGGCGACCGCGGCGGGCGCGCCGGCGCCCTTCCTCTCCGACCCCGAGCGCGACCTCGCGAACTGGGTGCCGTCGGGCGACGGGATCACCTTCTACGTACCCGTGGCGCACGCCGCGGGCGACTACCGGCCGTTCAACCTGTACTGGTTCGACTTCCGCCGTCTCCGGGCCGGGATCCCCGCCGACGTGCAGGCGGTTCTCGCTTCCTGACCGGCGGATCCGCCGGTCGTCCGATCAGCCGATCTTCGGCGTAGCGCGGTCGAGGATCGCGGCGGTGTCGACACCCTGCGGGAGGGTGCCGAAGACGTCGCCGCGGTCGCCCGCGAGGCGGGTGCGGGTGTAGGCGTCCGCGACGGCGGGGTGCCCGTAGCGCACCAGGAGCGAGCCCTGCAGCGCGGCGGCCATGTCGCCGACGAGGCGGCGCGCACCGAACTGCATCGCGACCTGGTCGGTGAGGTCCAGTGCGCCGAAGGAGCCCTTGAGCTTCGCGACGGCCTCGTCGTACGCGGTGTCCGCGCCGGTGGCGGCGTCCAGCTCGGCGAAGAAGGCCGCGACGGCCTGCGGCTCGCGGGCCATCGCACGCAGCACGTCGAGGGCCGCCACGTTGCCGGAGCCCTCCCAGACGGAGAGCAGCGGCGCCTCACGGTAGAGGCGCGGCAGCCGCGAGTCCTCGATGTAGCCGTTGCCGCCCAGGCACTCCAGGGCCTCGGCGGCGTGAATGGGGCCGCGCTTGCACACGTGGTACTTGGTGACGGCCAGCGCGATCCGGCGCAGCAGCGAGGCCTCCTCCTCGCCGGCGACGGACCGGTCGGTGAGGCCCGCGAGCCAGAGCCCGGCGGTGGTGGCGCCTTCGGCCTCGACGGCGAGGTCGGCGAGCACGTTGCGCATGAGCGGCTGGTCGATGAGGTCGGCGCCGAAGGCCTTCCGGTGCGCGGCGTGGTGCGCGGCCTGCGCGAGCCCGGCGCGCATGCCGGTCGCGGTGCCGAGCACGCAGTCGAGGCGGGTCATGTTGACCATCTCGACGATGGTGCGGACGCCGCGGCCCTCCTCGCCGACGAGCCAGCCGACGGTGTCGTCGTACTCGACCTCGCTGCTGGCGTTGGAGTGGTTGCCCAGCTTGTCCTTGAGGCGCTGCAGGGCGAAGACGTTGCGCGTCCCGTCGGGCAGCACGCGCGGGATGAAGAAGCAGGAGACACCCGACTCGGTCTGCGCGAGCGTGAGGAACAGGTCCGACATCGGGGCCGAGGTGAACCACTTGTGGCCCGTGATCCGGTACGTCCCATCGGATTGCGGGATCGCGCGCGTGGTGTTCGCGCGCACGTCGGAGCCGCCCTGCTTCTCCGTCATCGACATGCCGGCGATGAGGCCGCGCTTGCCCAGCGGCGCCCGCAGGCCGAAGTCGTACTCCTTCGCGGCGAGCAGCGGCTCGTACTGCGCGGCGAGCTCGGCGTTGGCGCGGAGCGCGGGCACGACGGCGTAGGTCATGGAGATCGGGCAGCCGTGGCCCGCGTCGACGTGGCCCCACACGCTGAACTTCGCGGCGCGCACCAGGTGCGCGTTCGGATCGACCTCGGCCCACGGCGCGGCGTGCAGGCCGTGCTCGACGGCGACCTTCATGAGCTGGTGGTAGGCCGGGTCGTAGACCACCTCGTCGACGCGGTTGCCGTACCGGTCGTGCGTCTTCAGGACGGGCGGGTGCGCCTCGGCGAGGTCGCCCCATTCGAGTGCCTCGGCCGTGCCGCCGAGCGCGCCGAGCGCGTGGATCGCGTCCACCTGCGCGGCGTCGACGTGGGCGCGCCGCAGCGCGTCGTCGATCATCGGGGTCTCGGCGGTGTTGAAGCCGAGCAGCGGCGGTACCTGGTTGGTCACTTCGTGGGTCGGCACGCCAGCTCCTTCGTTCGACGGTGCGCGGCCCGTCCGGGCCGTCACCCCAGTGTTGCATATCAGCGACAGTCGCACCAGATATGCAATGAAGTGGATGCCTGTCGGACCAGCCGACCGCCCGACCGCCCGCCGGGCCGCGGGGGACGAGGGGCGTGGGGCCGCGCCCTTGCCTTCGGCGCTCACGCCACTCTCGGATTCTGTCCGATTCGGACACGGCCCAGGCCTCCCCCTGGAACGTGGGGATGAGCTGAGCTGCGCCGCGCAGGATGCGCCGCCCGCGATCGACGTCGAGCGGAAGCGACTCGGCGCCACGCAGGAGAATCGGCGTTCGGCGCGGGAGAGCTGGCGCCGCGTGGGGGAATCGGCGCCGCGCGGGGGACGACCGGTCCCCCACCTCACGCACGGCGTTCCGTAGGGGAGCGAACGCCGGGGTCGCCTTTCGGCGCCGCGCGGGGGACGACGGAGCCTGCACCGACGGTACGGCAGCCGCGCTCCTGCACCGACGCGCGGCCGAGGCCCCCCGGGCCGATCGACTGCCGACGCTCGTTCATCGGGCGATCCGCGTTCATCGGGCGATCCGCGGAGCCCGTCGCGCGCGAGGCCGAGGCGCAGCGCCGCCCCCCGCGGCGTCCATGTCCGAACCGGACAGAATCCGAGAGTCACGACGACGCAGCACCGTCAGGCCCCCATCCCCGGCAGATCCGCGAGTACGTCCCGTCGGGCACGCCGCTGACCCGGCGTTCACGCACTCGCGGTGTAGCGTCGACGCCGATGTCCACGCCCCTCACCACCACGGTCTCGGCGCGCTCGGCCGTGCTGAGCCTGCTGCTGGGCGCGCACCCGCCGGAGCTGGAGGGTCGCGAGATCGTGGCCGCGATGCGGCTGTTCGGGGTCTCCGAATCCACGACGCGAGCGGCGATGTCGCGCATGGTGTCCGCCGGTGATCTGGTCCGCGACGGCGGGCACTACGCGCTGTCGGACCGGCTCGCGCAACGACAGGCGCGTACCGACTCCCCCGCGATGCTGCCCTGGGACGGGACCTGGGAGACGGCGATCGTGACCACCAGCGGACGCAGCGCCGCAGATCGCGCCGAGCTGCGCACCGAGATGACCCGGCTGCGCCTCGCGGAGCTGCGCGAGGGCGTGTGGATGCGGCCCGCGAACCTCGACCGGCCGCTCCCGGCGGCGGTGCGGCAGGTGACCACGCGCTTCACCGCGCGGCCGGACGACGACCCCGTCGACCTGGCGCGCACGCTGTGGGACCTGCCGGAATGGTCCCGCCACGGACACGCGCTGCTGGGCGCGATCGCCGACGCCGGCGACGACGGGCAGGCGCGCTTCCTCACGATGGTCTCGGTGGTGCGACACCTCTACCGGGATCCGCTGCTCCCGCCGGAGCTGCGGCCGGCGGACTGGCCCGCGGACGACCTCACCGCCGCCTACGCGGACTTCCGCGCGTGGCTGGCCGCGATGCGGATCGGCCGGGGCTGATCAGGCGAGCGAGTCGACCACCTTCGTGATCCGCGCCTGCAGGCGACGCAGCTGCAGCCCTTGGTCGTCGAGGCGGCGGGCGATGGAGTTGACCGCGTCGCACGAGCCGGTCTCGTGCAGGCTGCGGGCGTCGATCTGGAGGTCGTCGCCGGTCCGGCCGATGGACGCGGCGATGGTCGTGAGCTGAGTGGTGAGATCGTCGAGTTCGCTGCGGACGCCTGCGAGCCCCATGATGTTCCCTACTTTCCGCCGCAATCGGGTGTGCGGCAATGCGCCGCGGTGCGGCTCTCGACGACCCACCCGCTTGACCCTAGGCGGACCGTTCACCTGCACAGTAGGTGGCTGCTGTGACCGGTGTGACGAATTGCAGGTGACCGTTGCGTGTCCGTTACCCGACGAATCGTCGCTATCGCACAGATCCTTCGTCGTGGAACGCGCCGTGCCGCCCCGCACCGTCGGAGAACCGGGTCGCGCCCGCGACGGCGCCGTCGGCGAGGGAGGCGAGTCCGTACCGGTACTCGATCGCGAGGGCCTCGGCCTCGGACTCCGCCTCCCCGTCGAGCATCGAGAGGCGATCGTTGCGCAGGCAGGTCTGCGGGAATCCGGCGAGCTGCTGCCCGAGCTCGACGGCGGCCTCCAGGGCCGTTCCGGGCTCGACGGTGCGGTTGACCAGGCCGATCGCCTCGGCCTCGGCCGCGTCGACGGGCCGCCCGGTGAGGATGAGGTCCATCGCGCGGCTCGCGCCGATGAGCCGCGGCAGGCGCACGGTGCCGCCGTCGATGAGCGGCACACCCCAGCGGCGGCAGAAGACGCCGAGGACCGCATCGGTGGCGGCGACGCGCAGGTCCGCCCAGATGGCCAGCTCGAGGCCGCCGGCCACGGCGTGCCCCTCGATCGCGGCGATGACGGGCTTGCTCAGCCGCATCCGCGAGATTCCCATCGGTGCGTCCCCGTCGGGCTCCACGCGGTTCGGGGTGCCGGCGGCGACGGCTTTGAGATCGGCTCCAGCGCAGAAGGTCCCGCCCCGTCCGTGCAGCACGGCGACGGCGGCGTCCGGGTCGGCGTCGAAGGCGCGGAAGGCGTCGGCGAGGGCCTCGGCGGTGGCGCGGTCGACGGCGTTGCGCACGCCGGGCCGGTCGATCTCGACGACGGTGACCGGTCCCCGCCGGCTGACGAGGACGCTCATGACGACGTGGGTCCATGGACGGCGGAGCCGGTGGCGACCCCGGTGACGGTGCAGACGCCGAACCGGCCGTCGCGGTCGAACATGCTCGCCGAGGAGATGCTGATGCCGTCGACGATGACGAACTGGTCGGCCTCCAAGCCGATCTCGTCGCCGCGGGGTGCGCGGGCGATGGCCATGGAGACGTCGCCGTTGATGGTCTCGACGCCGCCGGTGCCCATACCGGTCACCAGATTGGTGCAGTCGGAGACCATCGCGGCGCGGGCGAAGGGCGTGGTCTCCTCGCCGTCGAGGACGCGCCAGCCGCGGGTCCAGACGCGCTTGCGCTCGGCGGTGGCCCAGTGCTCCGGGGTGTCGGACGAGACGTAGTCGCCGCTGCCGCCGGCCATCGCGAGGCGCGGCGCCTCGGGTGGCGGCGGGGCGGGCACGTGCGGATCGGACCAGACGACACCGTCGGGCTGCCGAGCCCGGTGATAGAAGGTGACGGCGGCACGGACGACGGTCTTGTCGTTCTGGATGATCTCCGCCTCCGCGACGCGGATGCGGCGGCCCGAGCGGACGAGGCGCGTGCGGACGTCCAGGTGGCCGGAGCGGACCATGCGGAACATGTCGCAGTGCCAGCGGGTCCCCACGAGGCCCTCGCCGAACTCGGTGTCGAGGACCTGCGCGAGCAGGCCCGCGATCGCCGGACCCGACAGGGTGCCGGGCGCCCAGCGGCCCTCCGCGGCGGGCAGCGAATCGAAGCCGCCGCCGCTGCGGGCGAACTGCGCGGGTACCTCCGGGGTGGTCATTCCATTGGGTTTACCAGGCGCCGCCGCGCGCCCTGTACTCGCATCCGCCGGAACGCCGCCGCGGAGGCCGCCATGCGGTACTCATGGAGCATGGGCGATTCGTTCTTCGTGAAGATGTGGCCGCGGCTGGTGCGCAACGAGCCGCCGCTGCTGACCGAGCTGCGGCGACGCAACCTGGCCGGGCTGTCGGGCCGGGTCCTGGAGGTGGGCGCGGGCACCGGCACGAACTTCGCGCTGTACCCGCCGGAGGTCACGACGGTGGTCGCGCTGGAGCCCGAGGACGCCCTGCGCTCGGAGGCGTCTGCGGTGGCGGACGCGCGCGTCGAGGTGCGGCCCGAGCGGCTCGACGAGTACGTCGCCGCGGAGCCCTTCGACGCCGTGGTGTTCAGCCTGGTGCTGTGCTCGCTGCCCGACCCCGAGGGCGCGGTGCGGCAGGTCCGCGGATTCCTGGGGCCCGACGGTGAGCTCCGCTTCCTCGAGCACGTCGCCGCGCGGGGCGGGATGCTGGAGGGCCTGCAGAAGGCGGCGGACGCCACCGTCTGGCCGCGCCTGTTCGGGAACTGCCATGCGCACCGCGACGCCGTCGGACTGATCAGCGGGGCAGGTTTCGCGGTGACCACGGTGGAGGATCGGATGCTGGCGCCCGCGTGGGTGCCGATCCCGACGTCGCCGCTGGTCCTCGGTCGCGCGCACGGCTGAGTCCGCCGGTCAGGCGGCCTGCCCGCAGGTGCACTGGCATTCGGTGAGCGTGCCGCCTGCGGCGGCCGTGTGCCGCCAGGCGGGGCTGCCGGGCACCAGCGCGGGCTCGCGCCTGGGGGTACCGTTCGTCGTGCCCGACGGTGCCGTGACGATCGTGTCCGCGGTCGTGGGCGCCGGGAGCGCGACAGGACCGCGGCGCCACAGAGCGGGCGCGAGGATCGCTCCAGCGGCAGCGATTCCGGCGAGAAGCCCCCAGGCCTGGACGAGCCCGAAGCGGTTCGCGCCCCAGCCCGCGATCGGGTAGGCGATGAGCCAGGCGAGGTGCGAGAGGGAGAACTGGGCGGCGAAGACGGCGGCCACATCGCTGGGTGCCGCGGCGGCGCGGAGCACCTTCCCGGTGGGCGTGATCGCCATCGCCGAGCCTGCGCCGCTCGCGAACCAGACGACCGCGGTGAGCGCCCACGACGGGGTGTCGGCGGCGGCCATCGCGACGGCACCGCCCGCCGCGACGGTGAGTAGCACTGCGCCCGTGAGCATCACGGACCTCTCGGTGAACCGGTCCAGGAGGCGCGGAACCGCGAGCGCCACGAGCAGGGTGCCACCGCCGGACGCGGCGAGCATCCACGCGACCTGGGACTCGCTGCCGCCCAGTCGATCGCGGACGTAGTTGACGGTGTTGACCACCACGATCGAGCCGGCGGCGGCCACCGCGAAGTTCACGGCGAAGACGCCCCGCAGGCTCGGGGTGCGCGCGAACAGCCTGACGCCGGACAGGATGCGGTCGGCGGGACCGCCCGCGGGCGCCCGGCGGGCGTCGGGCACCGTCGCCCGGAGGACCAAGAACGCGGAGACGACGAATCCGACTGCGGTACCTACGAACAGGACATCAAAGTCGATGAGCAGGAGCGCCAGCGCGGCGACGACGGGGCTGACCAGGCTCTCCATCGTGTACGCGACCTGCGACGCGGACAGCGCGGTGGTGTACTCGCGCTCGTCGGTGATGATGTCCGGGATCACCGCCTGGAAGGTGGGTGTGAACGCCGCCGACGCCGCCTGCAGGGTGCCGATGAGGACGTAGATCTGCCAGACCTCGGTGACGAAGGGCAGGGCGAGGACGATGCCGGCGCGCACGACATCGAGGGCCACCAGGAACGCCCGCCGCGGGAGCCTGTCGACGTACGCCGCGGCGAGCGGCGCGATGACCACGTACAGCACCATCTTGATCGTGAGCGCGGTGCCGAGCACGACGGCGGCTGAGGAGCCCGCGATCTCGTAGGCGAGCAGGCCCAGCGCGACGGTGGTCAGGCCGGTGCCGAGCAGGGCGACGATCTGCGCGCTGAACAGCAGCCGGAAGTCGCGGTGTGCGAAGGGGCCCACGGTAACTCTCCTGAGCTCGATGGTGAGGTAGTGGATTCGGGTCAGTGGTGGTGCGCGGCGTGATGGCTGCTGTGCGGGCCGGCGTGCGCGACGGGCTCCGCGCCGTCGACCGGCGCCTCCGACTCCGCGGCCGGGGCGGGCTCGCCGGCGACGAGCGTGAAGTCCGCGGTCCGGACGGTGCCGGCGTGCTGGAAGTCGAGGAACAGCCGGTACGTGCCCGCAGACGGGGCCATCGCGTGGAACCGGATGTCCGGGCCGGCGGGGGTGGCGGGGTCCGACGGGTCGCCCTCGGGATGGACGTGCAGGAAGGCGAGGTCGCCGGCGCGGAGCGCGACGAGGTGGCCGTACGCGGCGAGGTAGGGCTGCAGGTCCGTGACGGGGATGCCGCCGCGGGTGATGCGGGCGCGGAGCTCGGCCCCCTCGCCCGGCAGGAGCGCACCGTCGAGCGTGACGACGTAGTCGTCGACCGTCGACACGGTGCGGCGCTCGAGCAGGTCGCGCGGCCGGTAGTCGCCGGGGACGGCGACGTCGGCGCCGAGCACGATGCCCGCGCCGAGCGCCGTCGGGGCGACGTCGGCGAAGAAGCGCCACACGCCCGGCGTCAGGTCCAGCTCCACCGACCAGGTGCCGGCCGTGTCCATGACGGGGTGCACGTGCTGGAAGCCGCTGGTGTCGCGCTGGACGGCGATGAAGTGCAGCTTCCGGTCGTGCTGCTCGTCGAAGGCGGTGACCGGCGCGTCGTCGGGGCCGAGGATCGCGAACTCGACGCGGGTGCGGCCGGCGTCGAGGATCGTCAGCGACGGGGTGATGCGGTAGCCCTGATCCGCGGTCTGCAACCCCTGCGGGAACGGTGCGGCGGCGTGTGCGCTGTGGTCCATGACGTGCTCCTTCGGTGTGCGTGCGCGGCGGATCCACCGTCGTTCGGGTACCCCCTGAGGGTACTTGGATTTATACCCCCTAGGGGTATCCTCGTCAACCGTCTTCATGAAACAGACACCGATGGGGTCTCCCGCCGGCGGAAGGATTCACGCGGCGTCAGTCGTTGGGCACCGCCGCGAGGCGCGGCTTGGAGTAGTAGAGCGTGAAGCTGAGCCAGCTCCCGCCCTCGGTGATCTCGTCGTGCATGACGAGATCCTCGACCTCGATCGTGCCCAGCGCTTCGACCGTATCGGCGAACCTGCGCAGCAGCGCCGGCAGATCGTCCTGCCCGGCGCCCCGCGGGTTCCCCTGCGAGATGGATCTCAGCAGTGTGTGGTCATCAGCCATGCTGCGATGGTGTCACGGTCGTCGTGCCTGGTCGAGAAGGTTTCGCAGTCATACTTGGTCCATGCCTCTCGTTGACGTCACGTGCTCACCGAATGTCACCGCCCCGCAGAAGCGCAGGTTGTCGTCAGAGCTGCCGCATTGGGTGTCGGTCGCCGTCGAATGCAGCGACGAGCCGTACGACGGCGACTTGCAACCGGGGGACGTGATCATCCGCTTCCACGACCCCTCGCCCTTCGACCGTTTCGACCTGGACATCCTCGTTGAAGTGCACTCGAAATGGTTCGAGGACCGCGCCGCCAATCGCGCATCGCGCGCGGCAGCCATACTCGCGGCCGTCGAATCGATTGCACCTTCGTGCACAGCTGGCGTGTATCTCTCACTGCCACATGTCGCCTGGGATCAATCCGAATAGGTCGGGGCGATCAGATCAAGGCCCCTGCTGTCATCTCGACCACCCCAGGACTTCCGGGTTGAAGGGGAGAACCACCGCTCAACGACCTCGCTCCAGCCGCTAGTTGAGCCGGTGGAGTTCCGCACCGTCGGCGTCGCGTGTGATCACCGCGCCGGGTGCCCAGACGGAGACCCCGCCCTGCCAATGGACGATCTCGAGTTCATCGCCATAGGGATCCACGACGTCGGCCAGCATGTACTGCCCACCGCCGAGGTCGTACGTCGTCCCGCTCGGTTCGAACATGACCGTGAAGGGTGCGTCCCCGTCTGCCGTGAGCTTGATCCGCAGAAAGGGCTCTGGTTCAGGAGCCATGTCCATCCCACTCCTCGATCCGCCCCGACGCCCAAGGTCCCAACCAACAAGTAAGGCCCCTGGCCAGTGTTTCCACTGATCAGGGGCCCTGCTGTCGTCTCAACCAACGAGTCGGGGTGGCGGGATTCGAACCCACGACCTCTTCGTCCCGAACGAAGCGCGCTACCAAGCTGCGCCACACCCCGTGGTGACAACCTGCAATAGATTACTACAGCCACCGTCGGGCAGGAAATCGCCAGGTCAGGCCTGTACGGCCTCCGGTGCGATGACGGGGCCGAGCTCGACCTCCCGGTCGCGCACCGGCGCGCCGACGAGGGTGAGCAGCGAGGCCTCCGGCCGGCAGAAGGTGCGGAACGGCGCCCAGGGCGACGTGCCGAGCCCGGCGCTCACGTGCAGCTTCATGTGCGCGCCCCACGCGGAGGCGCCTTTCACCCGCGACCGGTCGAGGCCGCAGTTGGTGATCAGGGCGCCGTACACCGGCAGGCACAGCTGCCCGCCGTGCGTGTGGCCGGCGAGCGCGAGGTCGTAGCCGTCGTCGGCGAACCGGTCCAGCACGCGCGGCTCCGGCGAGTGGGTGAGCGCGAGCCGCAGGTCGACGGACTCGTCGGCGCGCCCGGCGATGGTCTCGTACCGGTCGCGCTCGATGTGCGGATCGTCGACGCCCGCGACGGAGATGGTGACGCCGCCCGCCTCCAGGCGACGCACCGCGTGCGTGGCGTCCAGCCAGCCGCGCTCCGAGAACGCCGCGCGCAGGTCCTGCCAGGGCAGCGGGTCGCCGTGCTTGCGCTCGTGGTTCTTGTCGAAGTACTTGGCCGGGTTCTTGGGCGTCGGCCCGAAGTAGTCGTTGGAGCCGAAGACGAACAGGCCCGGCCGGGCGAGCAGCGGATCGAGGGTCTGCACCACCGACGGGACCGCCCGCGGGTGCGACAGGTTGTCGCCCGTGTTCACCACGAGATCGGGCTCGAGCGCGGCCAGCTCGTGCACCCAGGCCTGCTTGAGCCGCTGACCGGGCGTCATGTGCAGGTCCGAGATGTGCAGGATCCGCAGCGTCGGCGAGCCGGGCGGCAGGATCGGCAGCGTGTGCTCGCGCAGCGTGAAGGCGTTGCGCTCGAAGACGGTGGCGTAGGCGATGGACGCGACGCCCGCGCCCGCCAGGCCGGCTCCGGCACGGAGAAGAGGATGAACTGCCATCACCCCAGGATACTCAGCTGCCGCGTCCTCGCACACCGCGTAACTTGGACGTCATGTCAGAAGTGAAGGCCGCTATCCGCGACGACCTCAAGACCGCGATGAAGGCCAAGGACACCCTGGTCACCGGCACGCTGCGCATGCTGCTCTCGGCGATCCAGAACGAGGAGACCGCCGGCACGGCGCATGCGCTGACCGACGAGGAGTTCCTCAAGGTGGTCGCGCGCGAGGTGAAGAAGCGCGGCGAGGCCGCCGAGATCTTCGCGTCCAACGGCCGCGACGAGCTGGCCGCCAAGGAGCGCGCCGAGGCCGAGGTCATGTCCCGCTACCTGCCGAAGCAGCTCGGCGACGACGAGCTGAACGCCCTCGTCGACGCCGCGATCGCCGAGGTGACCGCCGAGCTCGGCGAGGCCCCGACGGTGCGCCAGATGGGACAGGTCATGAAGGTCGCCAACGCCAAGGCGGCGGGCGCCGCCGACGGCAAGCGGCTCTCGACCGCCGTCAAGGCGAAGCTCGCGTAGTGGCGAGCGTGCGCCGCCCCGGCGCGATGTGGCTGTGGGTCCTCGTCTCGCTCGCCGCCGGCGCGGGGGCCATCGCCCTGTACGTGACGGCGATCATCCAGTGCTCGGCCCTACTCGGCACCACCGGCTATCCGGGGAATTTCCCCGCTTCGCCGCTGGGCGTGCGCACGATCACGATCCTGATCATCGCGATCGCCGGGCTCGTGGTGGTCGCGGCGATGGCCTTCACGGGTCTCTTCGCGCTGTTCGGGCAGCGTTGGGCGACGATGCTCTACGGCCTCGCCGCGTTCGCGAGCTTCCTGCTCGCCGCCGCGTCGGTGTTGCTCGGCAACGCCCGCGGCTACACCGATCCGGTGAGCCGCTTCGGCGTCGACCACAACGGCGCGCCGCTGGCGGGCCTACCCATGTGGGGCGCCCTCATCGTGATGTTCCTGATGCTGTTCTCGCTGGCCCTCACCCGGCCGGTGTACCGGTACGCGGTCGAGCGCAGCGGCGCGTGACGACCCTCGGTGCGTGTCGGCGACGACACGCCGGCCGCGCATCGCAGAGTCGCACCGAAGGTCAGAGCGCGCCGAGGGCGTAGCCGCCCCACACCGCGACGACGCTCGCGCCGAGCGTCGCCAGCCCGTACACCACGCCGTCGCGGTAGCGCTTGTCCCGCAGCAGGGTCAGGGTCTCGACGGTGGCCGTGCTGAAGGTCGTGTAGCCGCCGCACACGCCGGTGCCGAGGACGGCCAGCGCCGTCCCGCCGAGTCCTCCCCCGGCGACGGCTCCGGCGAGCAGTCCGAGCACGAATGAGCCCGAGACGTTGATCGCCGCCGTGGCCCAGAAGGAGAGACGGGCGCGGAGGGCACCGTCGACGAGGTAGCGCAGGACGGCCCCGAGGCCCCCGCCGACGGCGATCAGGAGGGTCGTCATCGTCGTGTCACCGCCGCCCCGGCGAGGGCCGCGACGAGGCCGAGGAGCACCATCGCACCGGCGTACAGCGCGCCGACGACCGGGGCCGCGTCGTGGATGTCCAGCGCGAACGCGCTGTAGGTCGTGAGGCCCCCACAGAAGCCGGTGCCGAGCAGTAGCCGGATCCGACGGTGCCGCTCGTCGTCGGGGCGCTGGGACAGAGCCTCGACGATGACGCCGAGGAGGAACGCGCCGAGCATGTTCACCGTGAAGGTGGACCAGGCGAAGGGGCTGTGCGGCAGCCAGTGCCCCACCTCGGCGCGAACGAAGGTACCGGCCGCGCCGCCCAGGAAGACGAGCCCCAGGGCGGCGGGCCGCAGTAGCGTGCTCAGGCGCCGATCAGACCGCGGTGGTCAGGTCGACGTCGATGTTGCCGCGCGTCGCGTTCGAGTACGGGCAGAGCTGGTGCGCCTTGGCGACGAGGGCCTCGGCGTCCGCCTGGGCGAGGCCGGGCAGCGTGGCCTTGATGGCGGCGTTGATGCCGAAGCCGGACTCGGTCTTGCCGAAGCCGACGGTGACGTCGACGGTGGTGTCGTCCGGGACGGCGACCTTCTCGTTGCGGCCCACGGCGCGGATCGCACCCAGGAAGCACGCCGCGTAGCCGGCCGAGAACAGCTCCTCGGGGTTGGTGCCCTCGCCGTTGCCGCCCATCTCCTTCGGGGGCCGGGTGTCCAGGTCGATGCGGCCGGTGGCCGACTTCACGTGCCCGTCGCGGCCGCCACCGGTGGCGGTCGAGGAGATGGTGTAGACGACGTCCAAGCTCATATCCGGCGCTCCTTCGCGTTGTGCCCGCCCGGTCCGGGCGGCGTTCCCCTTCGACAGTAGTCCCGATCACAACCGCCCTCCGGGCGATGCTCCGATCCGCCGCCGGGCGGTGGATCAGGGCGCGCAGTCGGGGCAGTAGCCCCAGAAGGTGACCTCGGCCTCGTCGATGACGAAGCCGTGGTCGTCGTCGGCGGTCAGGCAGGGCGCGGCGCCGACTGCGCAATCGATGTCGACGATCTTCGCGCACGACCGGCACACCAGGTGGTGGTGGTTGTCGGCGACGCGGGCCTCGTACCGGACGGCGGAGCCGGCGGGCTCGATCCGACGCAGCAGGCCCTTCTCGGCACACACGCGCAGCACGTCGTAGACGGTCTGCGTGGCGACGGTGCCGAGTCTGCCGCGCAGGTACTCGGCCACGTCGTCGGCGGTGGCGTGCGGGTGCCCGTCGAGGTAGCCGAGGGCGGCGACGCGGGGCGCGGTGATCCGCAGCCCCACGCCCCGCAGCCGGTCCTCGGCGGTGTCCACCTCAGTCATGCGAAATAGACTACGCCCGATTTTGGAATGATTCCAGGGTCAGTCGCCTGGTGTGAGCAGTCCGGCCACTCGGCCGCGCCACTGCCGTTTCCCCAGATGGGGCGTCCCCAGGAAGTCGTCGATCACCGGCGCCAACACTTCGGAGCGCGTCACCAGGTCCACGTGGCCGCCGTCGTGCCGGTACAGCGTGGCCCGCGGCAGCAGCGTCTCGAAGATCTTCCCGTTGATCATGGGGATGATCGGGTCGTCCTCGCCGAAGACGAGCAGCGTCTTCTGCCGGATCACCGGGAGCGCGAAGATCGATGTCCACACCGAGCCGGCCAGCAATTGATGCAGGTAGCCCATCTTCGAGCCGGCGTGCATCTGCCGGGAGAAGGTCTCGCCGACGGCCATCCCGTCCTCGCGGACCCCGCCGCCGTACAGCTCGCCCGCGACCTGCGCCGCGTACTCGGGATCGCGGAACCGCCGCGGCGTGACCATCTTCCGGAGCACGCGCGGGTCGCCGGGCACCATGATCGCGCCGGTGCCCGTGGACACGAGGATCAGGCGCCGGCAGCGCATCGGGTTCTGGAACGCGAACTGCTGCGCGAGCGCGCCGCCCCAGGACAGGCCCAGGATGTCGACGACGCCGATGTCCAGCTTGTCCAGCACCCTACCCAGCACCCACGCGAGGTAGGGGAAGCCGTACGGCAGGATCGACGTGGGCGACTCGCCCACGCCCGGCACGTCGAAGCGCAGCACGGGGCGCTGCGGATCGAGGGCGTCCACGAACGGGTCCAGCACCTCGAGGCTCGCGCCGATCCCGTTGCACAGCACCAGCGGAACGCCCACGCCGGGCCGGTAGCGCACCCGGATCCGCTGGCCGCCTGTGGCGATCAGCTCGTCGGGCAGGTCGACCTCGGTCGTCGTCTCACCGGACGTCGTGTCATCGCTCATCGGTACAACACCACCGTCTCGGCGATGCACGCCGGACGGTCGGCACCGTCGACCTCGTAGGTCAGGCGGATGACGGCCTCGATTCCGGCCGGCTTCTCCTGCGCCCCCACGAGTTCCACGGCGGCGCGCACCCGCGCGCCGACCGGGACGGGCGCCGGGAAGCGCACCTTGTTGAGCCCGTAGTTGACGCCGGCCTGGACCTTCTCGATCACCAGCGCCTCGGCGATGAACAGCGGTGCCAGCGACAGCGTGAGGTAGCCGTGGGCGATGGTGCGCCCGTACGGCCCGGCGGCCGCCTTCTCCGGGTCGACGTGGATCCACTGGTGATCGCCCGTGGCGTCGGCGAAGAGGTTGACCCGCTCCTGGTCGATGGTCATCCACTCGGTGGTGCCGAGCGGCTGCCCGACGAGGCCGAGCAGGTCCTGGGGGGTGGGGATCGTGGTGGTCATGGATGTCCTCACTTCTCGTGCACGAAGGTGCCGGGTGCGGGGGCGAGCGGCTCGTAGCCGGGGGCACCCAGCTGGGTGGGCGCGTCGACCTCGGCACCGCTGCGCTCGTTCAGCCAGGCGAGGTGGTGGGGCCACCAGGAGCCCGCCTGCTTCTCGGCCGCCTCGAACCACTCCTCGGGCGTCTGGTCCTGCAGCACCGGACCGGTGCGGAACGACGACTTCGGGTTGCCGGGCGGGTTCACCAGGGCGGCGATATGGCCGGCGGTCGACAGCACGTACGTGTTGTCCTTGCTCCCGAGCAGCGCGGCGCTGCGCTCGGTGGCCTGCCACGGGCAGATGTGGTCCGAGATACCGCCCAGCACGTAGGCGTCGCACTCGACCTTCGACAGGTCGACGGGAGTACCCATCATCATCTGCTCCCCCGGCGTCACCAGGGTGTTGTGGAGCCCCATCGTCACCATGTCCTTGTGCAGGTTCGCCGCCATCCGGGTGGTATCGGCGTTCCAGAACAGCACGTCGAACGGCGCGGGGGACTTGCCCTGGATGTAGTTGTTGACCCAGTACCGCCAGACCAGGTCCGTCGGGCGGAGCCAGGCGAACATCTCGGCCATGGCGGCACCGTCGAGGTACCCCTTGCTGGCAGAGCTGCGGATCGCGGCCTCGGCGCCGCGCTCGCTGGCCAGGGCCGAGCCGAGGCCGGCGTGGCTCTGGTCGAGGACGGTGACGCCCAGGGTGAGCCCGGCGATCCGATCGCCGTGGCCCGTCGCGAACAGGTGCGAGATCATCATCGAGGTGAGGATGCCGCCGGAACAGGTGGCGAAGATGTTCGCCTTATCGGCGCCGGTGATCACCTCGAGGGCGTCGAGCGCCTTGACGATGGACTGGCCGTACTCGTCGAAGCCCCAATCGCGGTGCCGCGCCGACGGATTGCGCCACGAGATCGCGAAGACCTGCTGGCCGCCCTTGACGTAGTACTCGATGAGGCTGCGGCCGGGCGCGATGTCCATGATGTAGAACTTGTTGATCACCGGCGGCACGAGCAGGATCGGCACCTCGCGCACCTGCTTGGTCTGCGGGGCGTAGTGGATCAGCTCGAACATCCGGGTCCGCAGGACGACGGTGCCCTTCGTGGTCGCCAGCGTCTCGCCCACCGTGTAGGCGTCGGGGTCGATCATCGACGGGATGCGGGGCGTGCTCGCCATGTCGCGGGCGAAGTTCTTCGCTCCGCGCAGTGCGGAGAGACCGCCCGTGTCGATGAGCGCCTTCCAGCCCAGCGGGTTGAGCAGCGGGCTGTTGGTCGGCGAGAGGCCCTCGATCGCGTTGTCGAGGACGAAGCGCATCTTCTCGGCGTCCTTCCAGTCGAGGTCCGCGTCCTCGTAGAGCTGGTCGGCGGTGTCCGACGCGGCGAGGTACGCCTGCTCGACGCGACGCAGCAGCGGGTTCTCCTTCCACGCCGGGTCCGAGAAGCGGAAGTCGCCCTTCTTCGGGGCCCGCTGGCTCTTGCCCGCGGCGATGAGGCCGAGCTCCTTGACCAGACCCGCGCCGCGCTCGGCGACGGTGACGGGCTTGCCGGCCAGGGACTGTGCCATCCGCGCCCAGGCGGCGTTGGGCATCATGCGGGAGGCGAAGGACTTCGTCGAGTTGACGAGCAGCATGTCGAGCGGGGCGCCGAACTCGTCCTCGGGGGTGCGATCGGTATCGGTGGTGGTCATGGCAGTGCCTCGACTCTCTGGAGGTTCGGGATTCAGGCGGAGTACTCGGACGGGATGGTGATGTCGCGCTTCTGGACCTTGCCGGTGGCGCCCTTGGGCAGCTCCGTCAGCACCCAGACGTGTCGCGGGTACTTGTAGGAGGCGACGCGCTCCTTGACGAAGTCGCGGACGGCCTCGGCGGTGAGGGTGCTGCCGGCCTTGAGCGCGACGGCGGCGCCCACCTCCTCGCCGAGCGAGGAGTGCGGGATGCCGACGACCGCGGCCTCCGCGATCTCGGGGTGGCTGTAGAGCACTTCTTCGAGCTCGCGCGGGTAGACGTTGAGGCCGCCGCGGATGATCATCTCCTTCTTGCGGTCGACGATCGAGAAGTAGCCCTCCTCGTCGACGATGCCGATGTCACCGGTCGAGAACCAGCCGTCGGCGTCGATCGCGGCAGCGGTGGCCTCGGGGAGGTTCCAGTAGCCCTTCATGATGTTGTGGCCGCGCACTTGGACCTCGCCGCGCTCGCCCTGCGGGACCTCGTTGCCGGCATCGTCGACGACGCGCATGAAGACGCCCTCGATCGGGGTGCCGATCGTGCCGGGCTTGCGGGGCTTGTCCGGGTGGTTGAAGCACGCCACGGGCGAGGTCTCGGACAGGCCGTAGCCCTCCATGATGATCGCGTTGAAGGCCTTCTCGAAGTCGGCGATCACCTGCAGCGGCAGCGCGGCGCCGCCGGAGCCGCAGGCCCGCAGCGAGGAGACGTCGTCGCCGGGCTGCAGCGCGGCGACGAGCGCGGCGTACATGGTGGGCACGCCCAGGAAGACGGTCACGTGGTCGCGCCCGATGACCTCGATGGCCTTGCGCGGGTCGAAGCGCGGGATCAGCGTGAGCGTCGAGGCGAAGCCCACCGCGGCGTTGAGACCGCAGGTGAGGCCGAAGACGTGGAACAGGGGCAGACAGCCCATCACCACGTCGTCGGTGGTCAGGTGCAGCAGTGTGCGGCCGGAGATCTCGCAGTTCATGCCGAGCCCCTGATGGGTCAGCTCCGCGCCCTTGGGCTTACCGGTGGTGCCGGAGGTGTGCAGGATGACCGCCGTGTCCGACGGTTCGCGGGGCTCGACCGCCGCGGTCGGCTCGTACTTCGCGAGGAGCGTCGCGAGGGCCGCGTCGTCGCCGAAGTGGCACGCGGCACCCGCGGCCTTCGCGCCGGCCTCCGCGTCGTCGGCGAAGACCGGGGTGGCGAACAGCGCCTTCGCGGAGGTGTTAGCCAGGTAGTACTCGACCTCGGCGGCCTTGAGGAGAGGATTCATCGGGACGGCGACGGCGCCGCGCCGCATGATGCCGTAGAAGACGATGGCGAAGGCCGGGGTGTTCGGGAGCATGATCCCGACGCGGTCGCCGGGCTCGATGCCCTGCTCCGCGAGGTAGGTGGCGAACCGGGCGGACGCGTCGTCGAACTGCGCGTAGGTGAACTGGAGATCATCGCACTTCAGGGCGATGGTGTCCGCGTGCGAAGCAGCGGCGTCGGTGAGGTTCTCGGCGAGGTTCGTCATCGGAGGTCCTTCGTGGGCGGGTGTCGGATTCGTCCTTTACAGAGTGACCCGGAACACCCTGTCGCGTCGATGGTGACGCAAACACCGTTCCGCCCGCTGGGGTGTCACGAAACACAATCACCACAGCTTGGAATTGCAGTCTTGCGACTACACGGCTTTGCCAGCCTTCATTACTGAACGGCCCCGGCGACGGCGAGCGGCGGCCGGCGCCGGTGGAAGTCGGTGACCCCCTGGTAGGCGTGCCCCGCCTGCAGGACCAGCTGCTCGGCGAACTCCCCGCCGACGAACTGGAAGCCGAGCGGGGTGCCCCGATCGGTGAAGCCGCCGGGGAGGGTCAGCGACGGCAGCCCGGCGATGTCCAGGGGCGCGGTGGGCACGAGTAATCCCGCGAGGAGCGCCTCGTCGCTGCCCAGGTTCGCCATCTGCGCGAGAGTCGGCGAGGCGATGCCCGTGCCGGGGAGCAGCAGCAGATCGACGGTGGCGAACAGCCTGCGGCAGCGACCGATGAAGTCGCGCCGCCACTCCAGCATCCCCTGGTATTCGACGCCGCCGATGCTCTGCCCGAGGGTGATCAGGTCGCGGAGGTCGGGCCCGTACTCGGCCTCCCGGCCGGGGAAGGTCGCGCGGTGCTCGTAGGCGGTCTCCACGGCGCACAGCGGTGCCCAGTGCTGCGCCGCCGCGGGGAAGTCCGGGGTCTCGACCTCGGCCACGAGGAAACCGAGATCGCGCACCGTCTCGACGACCCCCTCGAGCATGGCGCGCGTGGGCGCGTCGAAGGTCTCGTTGAGCCGGGGGTCGACGCCGAATCGTGGGGCGCGGCGCAGGGTGATGTCGCGCAGGTATTCGGGGACGGGGAGCAACGAGGCCGTGGGGTCGTTGACGTCCTGACCGGCGATGACGCCGAGGATGGCGGCGCAGTCCCGCGCACTGCGCGCCATCGGGCCGACGTGATCCATGCTCGCGGCCAGCGCCGTGCTGCCGTAGCGGCTCACCCGCCCCCAGGTGGGCTTGAGGCCGGTCGCGCCGTTCGCGCTGGACGGCAGCCGGATCGATCCGCCGGTATCGGTGCCCAGCGCGCCGAAACACAGCCCGGCGACGGGCGCCACGCCCGAGCCGCTGGACGAGGCCCCGGACCAGGTGTCCGCGTCCCAGGGGTTCACCGGCGTCGGCAGGTCGGGGTGGTGACTCGTGTACGCGCCCTCGGTCATCGTGAGCTTGCCCAGGATCACGGCGCCCGCCGCACGGAGCCGTGCGACGACGGTGGCGTCGTGATCGGAGCGGTGTCCCGCGTGCACCGTGCTGCCCGACGCGGTCGGGGCGTCGGTGGTGTAGAACAGGTCCTTCACCGCAACCGGAACGCCGTGCAGCGGCCCGCGCCACTGGCCGTGCGCGAGTTCGGCGTCCGCCCGCACGGCGGCCTCGCGCGCCGTCTCCCGACCCACATACGCGTAACTGTGCAGGGCCGGATCGAGGGCATCGATCCTGGCCAGGAGCGCCTCGGTCACCGCGGTGGAGGTGACCCGCCCCGAGCGGAGCAGCTCCGCGACGTCGGTCAGATCGAGGTGGGCGAGATCGTCCGTGTCGGGCATGGAGGCTCCTCCGGTCGCTGTGGCGCACGTCACCGTGCCGCGACCTCAGGCTGTCACATCGCGCGAAGCCCCCGCCTGGAAACGGACACGGGCGTCGACCTCGAACGCGAGGCAGAGCTCCGCGACCTCGCGGGGCGAGCCGACCGAGCGGCCCGTCAGCTGTTCGACCCGTCGGAGGCGGTGCCGGACGGTGTTGGGGTGCACGAACAGTGCGTCCGCGGCGTCCTTGACGTTCCCGTCGTGCGCGACCCACGCGCGGAACGTGGCGAACAGCGGCTCGCGGTCGTCGTCGGGCAGGTCGTACAGACCGCGGAGCACGCCCCGCGCCAGGTCGACGGTGGTCTCGGGCGCCGCGATCGCGGCCGTGCCGAGTACGGAACCGTCGAACACCGAGACCCCGGTGCCCGGCCCGACGAGTTCGCGGCGCGCGAAGGTCAGCCCCTGCGGGGTGTCGCGCAGGTCCCCGAAGGGCGCGCTCACGCCGACGCGGGCGACGGCCACCCGGCGCAGCAGGTCGATCACCGCGGTGCGCACCGGCGGCGTCGGGGCGTGGACGATGCCGATCTGCTGGTCCGGCAGCAGCCGCCAGGCGGAGTAGGCGTCGATCGCGCGGAGCCGGTCGGCGATGCCGGGCAGCGGTGCCCGCCCCACCTCGACGGTCGCCGCCGCGACCGCGAGGTACGGGCCGGTCGTGGGGATGCGCAGGATCGTCGCGATCTCCCACAGGCTCTGGTCGCTCGGGATCCGGCCCTGCAGAAGGTATTCCGCGAGCGCGGCGCGTTCGGCGGCGTCGTCGAGGGCCTGCTCGGTGGTCCGGTCGCGGTGCGCGCCGGCCATCGCATCGACGAACTGGTCCTGCGCCTCCCACATGTGCTGCGTCGCCGAGAGCAGCGCCTGCCGGCTCAGCTCGGGCCGCGCCTCCGCGATCGCGTGCACCTCCTGCCAGACGCGGTGCACGCCGATCCGGTAGGCGTGCATGACGGCGGCCAGCGGCACGCCCATCTCCGCCCGGGTGCGGCCCGTCGCGGCGGCCGGCGCGGTATCGAACGACGAGGCTGTCATCGCCTCCACCATGTACGTCAGGTTGTCGCGAACGGCCGCCGCCACCAACTCCTCGGAGACCGCGCCCTCGTCGGCGTAGATCGGGATCGATCGCCGGATCGACTCGACGACCGAGCGCGCGAGGTCGTCCATCCGCGCGGTCAGGGCGTCGCGGATCTGGGCGATCTCGGCGTCCACGGCATCACTCACGCCTGCCGATTGTCCTGGTTCCCGCGGCCGCGCGTGCGCGATTCGGCTGGCTAGACTCCGGCGCATGGATCTCATCCGGCACCTGCGCTTCTTCGTCGCGGTCGCCGAGGAGCAGCACTTCGGCCGCGCCGCGGACCGGCTCGGGATCACGCAGCCCCCGGTCTCGGCGGGCCTGCGCCGGCTCGAGGAGGCGCTGGGCGTCACCCTCATCGACCGCAGCCGACGGGGCGCCGACCTCACACCGGCCGGGCGCGAGCTGCTTCCGCGGGCCCGGGTCATGGTCCGCGACGCCGACCGGTTCGTGGCCGAGGCGGCGCGCCTCGGCGCCGGGGCCGGGGAACGCCGGGTCGCCCTCTGCGATGCGCTCGGCGGAGCGGTGGCCGCCGCCTGCGCCGCCGCGTTGGCCCCCGGGGTCGACGGTGCGCCGCTCACCCTCTCGGCCGGCGCGTCGCCGCAGCTGGCGCGGGCCGTCGCCGAGGACCTGCTGGACGTCGCGGTGGTCGAGCACCCCGTCCTGGGGGACGGCGCACCGTCGGGGCCCGTGATCGCGCTGCCGCGGGACTTCCTGGTGCCCGCGAGTTTCCGGTCGCCGCGCGCGGCGAATCCGCCCGCGGCGGACCTGCTACTGGACCGGCTCACGGCGCGGGGCATCACGTCGACGGTGCTCATCACCGAGACCGAGGCCGCCGCGCACGCCGCGGTGGCGGCCGGGCTGGCGTTCACGCCCGTCGCCGCCGGCGATGACGCACCTGCCGGGACCGCCCGGCGCGCGGCGACGGATTTCCCGTTGCGGGTCAAGGTCCTCGGCCGCCGCGACCACCCGGACGCGGCGCGACTGGAATCGGTGCTGTGGCGGCTGGCGCGATGACGGCGGCGCAGCGGATCGACGCAGTCTTCGCCGACGCCGGGTGCAACGGCTGGCTGCACGCGCGCGTCGTGGGGTCGTCGTCCCGCTGGGCGGCCGTGCTGTCGGTGGGCGGCGAGCAGCCGGTCGTCCCCGCGTCGATCTACAAGGTGGTGCTCCTGGTCGCGGCGGCGCGCGCCGTCGACGCCGGGGCACTCGACCCCCGCGCGCGGGTCGTCGTCGACCCGGCGGCCGCGACGCCCGGCCCGACGGGGATCGCGACGCTGTCGGACCCCGTCGAGATGAGTGTCCGCGATCTGCTGCGGTCGATGGTCGCGGTCTCCGACAACGCGGCGGCGGGCGTGCTGATGGGCCTGGTGGGGCTGGACGCGGTGCAGCGGACCGCGCGCGACCTGGGGCTGCACGGCACGCGGATCGTGGGCGGCGACGCCGAGATCCACGCCGCGATGATGGCGGAGACCGATACGCACACCGTGGCCGAGGCCTTCGCGGCGCTGGCGGACGACGACCTCGCGCGGCCCGTACGCGCCTACGACCCGACCTTCGGCAGCGCGACCACCGCCGCGGACATGACCGCGCTGCTCGCCGCGATCTGGTCGGACACCGCGGCCTCCGCGGAGCAGTGCGCCTTCGCCCGCTCGGCGCTCGCCGGGCAGGTCTTCCGGCACCGCGTCGCCTCGGGGTTCGGCTCGGCACCGTCGATCGCCGGCAAAACGGGCACGCTGGGCGCGCTCCGCAACGAAGTCGCGGTGGTGGAATACCCCGGCGAGCATCCCGTCGCGGTGGCGGTGTTCACGCACGCGGCGCGCAACGATCCGAGCCTGCCACGCGTCGACGCGGCCATCGGGACGGTCGCGGCGATCGCCGTCGACGCTCTTCGCGTACCGCTCGACCTGCACTGATAGCGGATCGCTATCGCCGACGCCGGTTTCGCTCTTTGGCGGGTATCGCCGCTCGCGGGTTGACTGGGCGCATGCGCTCCACCCCGCACCGGCCCGCCCGCCCCGCCCGCGGCGGCGCGGCGATCCTCGCGATCGCCGCCCTCGCGGCCTCGCTCGTCGCCTGTTCCGAGGACGACGTGGTGACCAAGTTCGCGACCGCCCTGTCGGGTCGGGACGCCTCGCAGGCCGCGGGCCTCACCTCCGATCCCGAGTCCGCCACGACCGCGCTGCAGGCCACGTTCGACGGCATGGGTGATGCGAAGCCGACCGTCACCGCCGGCAAGGACGGGGAGGAGCGGACGCTCACGTGGTCGTGGGCGCTCCCCCGCAAGCACGGCGTGCGGTTCACCACCAAGGTCGCCGCCGGGGGCGGCAAGGTCACCTGGAAGCCCACCGTCGTGCATCCCGACGCGACGTCCGAGGGCGCGCGGCTGCTCTACGCCGACGAGAAGCCTTACAGCACACCGGTCGTGGACCGGAAGAACGCGCCGTTCCTGACCTGGCAGACGGTCACCGTCGTGAACCTGGACCCGGCGAAGGCGACCTCCGCGGCGGACGCCCTCGCCACGCGGCTCGCCGCCGCCGACCCGACGGTGACCGCCGCCGGCCTGCGGAAGACGGTGGAGGGCAAGGACTCCCCCACCGCCGTGATCTCGCTGCGCGCCGCCGACGCGAAGAAGGTCGGCAGGCTCACCAGGATCGACGGGGTGACGGTCCGCGAGGAGGGCCGCCTGCTGACCGCCGCGCCGGTGCTGCGGTCGCCCGTCGTCGCGGGCCTGGAGGAGAAGTGGCGCAGCGCCGTCGACGCCGCGGCGGGCTCCTCGGTCACCGTCGTCGACGGGGAGGGCAAGCCCCTGCGCCTCGTCGACTCCTTCCCCGCCGCGCCGGTGCAACCGATACGCACCACGCTCGACGCCGGGCTGCAGCGCGCCGCGAACGCCGCCGTCGCGGGCGAGAAACGCGCGACGATGCTCGTCGCGATCCGCCCGTCCACGGGCGGCATCCTCGCGGTGGCACAGAACGCCGCCGCCGACAAGCAGGGCCCCGTCGCCCTGACGGGCCTCTACGCGCCCGGATCGACTTTCAAGACCATCACCACCGCCGCCGCGCTGGACGCGAAGATCACCACCCCCGACGCGCAGCTGGCCTGCCCGGGCCGCGCCACCTTCAGCGACCGGACGATCCCCAACGAGAACGAGTTCGCGCTCGGTACCGTGCCGCTGCACACGGCCTTTGCGAAGTCGTGCAACACCACCATGGCGGGCCTGGGCACGAAGCTCGGCGACACCGCCCTCACCGACACCGCGAAGCGGTTCGGGCTGGGCGTCGACTTCACCATCCCCGGGATCACGACGGTGACCGGCTCCGTCCCCGCCGCTCGCACCCCCGCGGAGCGCGTGGAGGAATCGATCGGGCAGGGCCGGGTCACCGCGTCGCCCTTCGGGCTCGCCGTCGTCGAGGCCTCGCTCGCGGCCCGCGGCATGGTCCGTCCCTCGCTGTTCGACGGTGAGCCCGCCCCGGCGGACGCACAGCCGCAGCCGATCGACCCGGGCGTCGCGGACGCGCTGCGCACCGCGATGCGCGAGACCGTGACCTCCGGCACTGCGACGGCGCTGCGCGACATCGAGGGGCTGGGCGGCAAGACCGGCACTGCGGAGTTCGGCGACAACACCCACGCGCACGGCTGGTTCGCCGGGATCGTCGGCGACCTCGCCTTCGCGACCCTCGTGGTCTCCGGCGAGAGCTCCGCGCCCGCCGTCGCCGTGAGCGGCGCCTTCCTCCGCGGTGCGGGCGGCGACCTCCCCTGAACCGGCTGTGCGATCACAGCACGCATTGCTAGTCTGAAACTCATATTCGCGAAGAAGGGGTTTCTCATGGCACATCGACGCACGCGCGGCAGTCGCGCACTGGCCACCGGCCTCGCCGCGTTCGGTCTGGTCTCCGCGACGTTCGTCGCGCCGATCTCGGTGGGCGCCGCGAACGCGCTCGAGCCGTGCCCGATGGGCCAAACGCCTTTCTGGAACGGCAAGAACTGCGTCATGCAGCTGTGCACGCCGCCCTACAACCCGACGTTCCCGCCGTGCACCATGCCGATCCCGACCGCTCCCCCCGCGGCCGTGCCGACGGCACCCGCAGCGCCGGGCGCCATCCCCGGGATGCCGTGACCTAGTATCGGCCCGTGTTCGTCAAGGTGTGTGGGCTGCGGACGCCCGAAACGGTGGACGCCGCGGTCGAATCGGGCGCCGACGCGGTGGGCTTCGTCTTCGCCCCCGGCAGCGTCCGGCTGATCTCCTCCGACGATGCCGCACCTCTCGTCGCGCGCGTACCCGACGAGGTCGAGACTGTCGGCGTGTTCCGCGGCCAGCCGATCGACGAAGTTCTGCGCCTGGCCCGCGAGTCCGGTGTGGGCACGATCCAACTGCACGGCGACGAGCCCGACGACCACTTCGCCCGCGCCGCCGAGGCCGGCTTCCGCACGATCCGCGCGATCTCCGCGGCCCGGTTCACCGCGTCGGGCCACACGGGCGGCGAGCGCCTGCTCATCGACGCGACGGTGCCCGGCTCCGGCACGACGTTCTCCCCCGCCGACCTGCCGGTGCCACCGACCGTCGACTGGCTGCTCGCCGGCGGCCTGCGCCCGGACAACGTCGCCGCGCTGATCGCCGCCTTCGGCCCGTCGGGCGTGGACGTCTCCAGCGGTGTCGAGTCGGCGCCCGGGGTGAAGGATCCCGTGCTGATCCGCGCATTCGTCGTCGCCGCCCGGTCCTGACCTGCGGTTCCCGCTCCGAACCCGTCCCCTACGGGGAGTAGTATTCCGCCTGTGTTCCGCCCCGCCCGCCCCGAATCCACGCTGCGTGGCGTCGCGGTGGGCGCGGTCTCCTTCGCGGCGAGCCTGACCGCGCACGCGTTCGCCATGCGCGGCGGCGGTTCCGCGGCCCCGGGCCGTTCGATGCCCGGCCACGACATGAGGGTCATGCCGGGGCACGACATGTCGACGATGACCGGGCACGCCATGGGCGGGCACGCGATGCACTCGATGCCGGCGATGGATGCGCCCGCCGTTGCTGCGGCATCGTCGATCCCGACGACCTCGGTCCTGCTGCTCGCAGCCGTGTGCGCGCTCCTCGGCGTGCTCGCCGCGCGGCCGCGCACGGCCGGGCCACGGGCCGCCACCGCACTGCTGCTGCTCGGCCAGGGCGCCGGCCACCTCGCACTCGGCCTCACGATGGGCCACCTCGCGCTGAGCCCGACCATGGCCGCTGCGCACCTCGTCGCGGCGGTCGTCGCCGGCGCCGTGATCGCCGGCGCCGAGCACGCGCTGCGCGTCGCGCTGGCGACGCTGACGCCCCTGACCCCGACCTGGCGGGAGCGGGCGCGCACCGTCGTCGCCCCGGTCTGGACCTTCCGGGCCGTTCCGCTCCCCGTGCTCGCGCGACACGGGGCGCTGCGCGCGCCACCCGCCTGACACCTCACACCACTTGTCACCCGCCCGGATCGGCCCTGCGCCGCCCGGGCTCCCCGCGCGTACGCGCATTACCTCGTGAGGTGTCCTCATGTCAGTGACCGATTCGGCGGCCGAGAACGCGCCGCCGACCGAACCCACTCCCCCCGCAGCCCCGCCCGCCCGGGCGCGGCCCGGGTGGCGCGCCGCGATCCTGCGGCTGCACTTCTACGCGGGCCTGCTGGTAGGCCCGTTCCTCCTCATCGCGGCGATCAGCGGCGGCCTGTACGCGGCCGCGCCGACCGTCGAGAAGTTCGTCTACGCCGACCAGATCGAGGCGCGGACGGACGGGCCCGCCCGGCCGCTGGCCGAGCAGGTCGCCGCGGCGCAGGCCGCGCGTCCGGGCCTGCCGGTCGCGGCGGTGCGGACGGGCGACGGCCCGGGGCTCACCACCCGCGTGCTGTTCGACGATCCGTCGCTCGCCGCGGACGGCCGCCAGCTCGCCGTCTACGTCGATCCCGCGTCGGCGCAGGTCCAGGGCGCGCTGCCCGTGTACGGCTCCGTCGAGGCGCTGCCGATCCGGTTCTGGATCGACCGGCTGCACGTCGACCTGCACCTCGGCGACGTCGGCCGGTTCTACAGCGAGCTCGCCGCGTCGTGGCTCTGGGTGGTCGCGCTCGGCGGCTTCTACCTGTGGTGGCGGCACCGGCGGGGGAACCCGCGGCGCATGCTGGCCTACGACCGCAAGGCCAAGGGCCGGGGCGGCCGGATGAGCCGGCACGCCTCCATCGGCACGTGGCTGCTCCTCGGCCTGCTGTTCTTCTCCGCGACCGGATTGACCTGGTCGAAGTACGCGGGCGAGAACATCGGCCAGCTGCGCACGGAGCTGGGGTGGACCAAACCCGCGCTCTCGACGTCGCTCACACCGGGCGGCGAGCACGGCGGGGGCAGCGAGCACGCCGATCACCAGATGCCCGCCGCCGCACCGGCGATCGCGCCGGAGGTTGCGGAGCGGACCCGGGCGCGCAACATCGCGGTCCTGGACCGGGCCGTCACGGAGGCCGCCGCGCGCGGGGTCGACGGTGCCGTCCAGGTCTCCATCCCGACAGATCCGAACGCCGCGATCACGGTGGCCCAGACCCGGCAGCCGTGGCGGATGGGGATCGACTCCGCCACCGTCGATCCGAACACCGGGCAGGTGATCACGGTGCTCGCCTTCGCGTCGTGGCCGCTTCTGGCGAAGGCGACGGAGCTGCTCATCAACACCCACATGGGCTGGCAGTTCGGTCTGCTCAACCAGATCGTATTGGTTGCGTTCGCAGCACTTCTCGTGACGGTGATCGTGCGCGGTTACCTCATGTGGTGGCAGCGGCGTCCGAAACGCGGCGGGCTCCCGAAGCCGCCGGCGCGGGGCGCGATCCGGAAGGTCGAACCGTCGCACGCGATTCCGGCGATTCTGGGCATCGCGTTCCTCGGGTGGTTCCTGCCGGTGTTCGGCGTTTCGCTGCTGGCGTTCGTGGTGCTCGATGTTGCGATAGGCGTGGCTAAGCGGGGTAGGGCTAACCTAAGAAATAGCCCCTGACCTGCAGAAAGGGTCGCCTTGCCTGCGTTGCGCGGTGCCTGGAACGGTTCTAGAGTTGCTGACATGAAGCTCACGGATGCACTCGAAGAGAAGTTCAACGACCAGATCACCCTGGAGTTCGAGGCCTCGCTGGTGTACCGCCAGCTGGCCATCGAGATGGAGATCCGGGACCTCCCGGGCATCGCGGCATGGCTGCGCCACCAGGCCGACGAGGAGATCGTCCACGCCAACAAGTGGATCGACCATCTCTCGGATCGCGACAACCACCCGCGGATCGGCGCCTCCGCCGCTCCGAAGGTGGACGTGACGACCGTCCTCGACGTCTTCAACGTCGCGCTGGAGCACGAGCGCCGCGTGTCGGACTCGATCCGCGACCTGTACCGGGCCGCGAACGACGACATCGACTCCAAGAGCCTCATCCAGTGGTTCGTCAACGAGCAGGTCGAGGAGGAGGCCACGGTCAGCGAGATCGTCGGTCGCCTCAAGCTGATCGACGGTGACGGCCCCGGCCTCCTGCGCCTCGACGAGGAGCTGGGTTCGCGCCCGACGCGCACCACCGAGGCCTGATCAAGCCACCTATTGCAGCCCGGGAAACGGGGTCCTCCACCACGGAGGGCCCCGTTTTTCGTTCGCTCCCCTTCCCTTCATATGGCCGACCGTGCTAATTTTTGACCATGCGGCCAGAAAATGAATCGAGCGGCCAGAGGTCGTTCATCGAGGAGGCCCGCCGCCGGCAGATCATCGCGGCGGCGGTCGAGGTCCTCGCGGACGAGGGCTACGGCCGCGCCACCCTGGCCCGGATCGCGCGCCAGGCCGGAATCTCGAAGGGCGTGATCTCCTACCACTTCGACGGCAAGGACGACCTGATGCGACAGGTCGTGGTCCACCTGTTCGTGGCCGGCGCGGAGTTCATGGGCCCCCGGCTCGCCGAACAGCACACCGCGACCGACGTCCTGCGGACCTACATCGCCACCAACCTGGAATACATCGCGTCGGAGCGCCGGTTCCTGGGCGCCATGGTCGAAGTGGTCCTCAACCTGCGCAATCCGGACGGGACGCCCGTGTTCGGCCCGAGCGAGGGCGAGCAGGAGATGCTCGCACCGCTCGCCGAGATCCTCCGGGACGGCCAGGCTTCCGGCGAGTTCTCCTCCGGCTTCGACCCGACGATCATGGCCCGCCTCATCCGGGACGCGATCGACGGTGCCGCCGGCCGCGCCGCGCGCGATCCGGACCTCGACCTCGACACCCACGCGGAGCAGATGGTCCGCGTCTTCCTCGCCGCGGTACAGCCCCCGCCGCGCGAGCACTCTCCCCTCGCACCGTCGGAGGACACCGATGACTGAGACCACGTCCGCCCCCGCCGAACGCCTCGACACCCCCGAGCCCGCGCCCGTCGCGTGGGTCGCCCTCGTGCCCATCCTGCTGCTGAGCGGGATCGCCGCCGCGTTCGGCGCGAGCAAGTACCACCTGTTCGGCGACGAGCTGTACTTCATCGCCGCGGGCCACCACCTCTCGGTGAGCTACGCCGACCAGGGACCGATCCTGCCCCTGCTGGCCCTCCTCGGCGACGCGATGCCCGGCGACTCCCTGGTGCTGTTCCGGCTGCCGTCGGTCCTCATCACGATCGCGGGGATCCTGGCGTCGGCGTTGATCGCCCGCGAGCTGGGCGGCGGGCGGTTCGCGCAGGCCCTCACCGCCGGCGCGTACGCGACGTCCACCTTCCTCCTGCTGCAGTCCTCGCTGCTCGCCACCAACGCGATCGACACGCCACTGTGGGTGGCGATCACGTGGCTGGTGGTGCGCTGGGTGCGCACCCGGCAGGACTGGCTGCTGTTCGCGGCGGGCGTCGTGACCGCGATCGACATGCAGGTCAAGTGGTTGATCCCCGTGTTCTGGGTGTGCGCGATCGTGGCTTCGCTGGTCTGGGGCCCGCGGAACCTCGCGCGCCGCCCGGCGTTGTGGCTGGGCGGGGCGGTCACCGTGGTCACGATGATCCCCGCCCTGGTGTGGCAGGCGGACCGCAGCTGGCCGTACCTGCAGCTCACCGATCAGGTCGCCGAGGAGAGCCAGTACGCGGGCGGGCGCATCGGCTTCGTCCCGATCATGCTGCTCACCGCGGGCGTACTCGGCGCGCTCCTGCTCCTCTACGGCCTCTACGCCCTCATGCGCTCGGATCGGTTCCGCCCGTACCGGTTCATGGCGCCCGCGTTCGTGCTGCTGGTGATCGTCTTCATCATCACCGCGGGCCGGCCGTACTACCCGGGCGGGATGCTGCCCGTGATCATCGCCGCCGGCGCCGTCGCGTTCGAGGCACTCCCGAAGCCGAAGCTGAAGGCGGCCCTGACGGCGCCGCTGTCGATCCTCGCGGTCGTCTCCATCGTCGTGAGCCTGCCGTTCACCCCCGAATCCGAGATCGAGGAGCCGAAGTCGGTGATGGAGGCCGGCATGCAGATCTCCGTCTACGGCCAGTTCGGCTGGCCCGAACTGACCCGCGCCGTCGAGCAGTCGATCGCGGAGCTGCCGGAGGGCGAGCGGCCGCAGGCGATCGTCGCCAGTTCCTACTGGCAGGCCTCCGCCCTGCAGTACTACGGACACGGCCTGCCCCCGGTGTTCAGCCCGAGCCGCGGCTACGGATACTTCGGTGCGCCCGAGGATTCGGCGACCACCGTGCTCCGCGTCATCAACTCCGATGCCGAGCTGCAGGACGACATGTGCGACCGGGCCCGCACGCTGCGTCGATTCGACTACCGGATCGGCTTCCCCACAGCGTCCACCGGCGTGGACATCCGGCTCTGCCACCCGCGGGCGCCGTGGTCGACGCTGTGGCCGGAGCTGCGGCGCATGTGAGACGCCGGCACCGGGGATCCGCTCAGCCGCGGTAGCGCGGCGAGCGGGGCACCGGCCGCGGCTCCAGCGTCCGCAGTAGCGGCATCGCCCGGAAGGGCACGATCTCGGACAACACGACGATGCTGATCGACCGCGCGACCAGCGGGGACCGCCCGATCCGGAGCAGGGTCTCCTGCAGGTCCAGGTGCGATGCGGCGGCCACCCGGCACAGCACGTCGCTCCCGCCCGTGGTGGCGAAGGCCTCGAGGACGTTCGGTACGGCGGCCAGCTCCTCGGCGACGGCGCTCAGCTCGCCCTGCGCCGTCTCCAATTGGACGAAGCACTGCACCCCGAAGCCGGCGGCCGCGACATCGAGGTGCGGCTGGTAGCCCGCGATGACGCCCGCCTCCTCCAACTTCTTCAGCCGCGCCTGCACCGTCGCGCGCGCGACGCCGACCCGCCGCGACGTCTCGAGCACCCCGATCTGCGGGGCGCGGTGCAGCGAGTCGAGGAGCGCGAAGTCGACGTCGTCGAGTGCCACAGGTTCCAGCACGAAGCTCCCCTTTTCTAGTCGATTTGTCTACATCATCGGCCATCCGACCCGTGGTTCGGGGCAGTTTGGGCAATAGGAACTGTCGGCATTGCCACCGGACCGTCGCGCACAGATGGTGGTGACGTAGATGACATCCGGCCCGGAAGGTGAGACGACCATGACGACGAGGACCGCACCCGAGCAGACTCCCCTCGAGCAGACCCTGACCGACGAGGAGAAGCTCGCCGGCCTCGGCGCCGACCAGCTGCAGCAGCTCGTCGGGCTCGTCTCCTACGACGCCACCCGCGACGCCTTCCCGGTCAACGGCTGGGACGCGATCGTCTTCGTCGTGGGCAACGCCACCCAGACCGCGCACTACTACCAGTCCGTCTGGGGCATGGAGCTGGTCGCCTACCGGGGACCGGAGCAGGGCGCCCGCGATCACAAGGCCTACGTGCTGCGATCGGGGTCGATCCGGTTCGTCGTCCAGGGCGCCGTCAGCCCGGACAGCCCCCTCGTCGGGCATCACGCCCGGCACGGCGACGGCGTCGTCGACATCGCCCTCGAGGTCCCCGATGTGGACCGGTGCATCGCGCACGCCCGGGCCTCCGGCGCAACGGTGCTCGAGGAGCCGCACGACGTGACCGACGAGCACGGCACCGTGCGCATCGGTGCCATCGCGACCTACGGCGAGACGCGGCACACGCTGGTGCAGCGCGTGGTCGACGGCGCCCGGTACGACGGGCCCTACCTCCCGGGCTACATGCCCGCCACCAGCACCTTCCGCAAGCGTGACGGCGCGCCCAAGCGCATCTTCCAGGCCCTCGACCACATCGTCGGCAACGTCGAGCTCGGCCGGATGGACGAGTGGGTCGGCTTCTACAACCGCGTCATGGGCTTCACGAACATGGCCGAATTCGTCGGCGACGACATCGCCACCGACTACTCCGCCCTCATGTCCAAGGTGGTCGCGAACGGCAATCACCGGGTGAAGTTCCCGCTCAACGAGCCGGCGATCGCCGCCAAGCGCTCGCAGATCGACGAGTACCTCGAGTTCTACGGCGGCCCCGGCGCGCAGCACCTGGCCGTCGCCACGAACGACATCCTCGCCGCGGTGGACGCGCTGCGCGCCGAGGGAGTGGAGTTCCTGAACACTCCCGACGCCTACTACGACGATCCGGAGCTGCGGGCGCGGATCGGGCAGGTGCGCGTCCCCGTCGAGGAGCTGCGCTCGCGCGGGATCCTGGTCGACCGCGACGAGGACGGCTACCTGCTGCAGATCTTCACCAAGCCGCTGGGCGACCGGCCCACCGTGTTCTTCGAGATCATCGAGCGCCACGGCTCGCTCGGCTTCGGCAAGGGGAACTTCAAGGCCCTGTTCGAGGCCATCGAGCGCGAGCAGGACCGCCGCGGCAACCTCTGACGCGACACCGGAACGAGGAGAAATCCCATGGCCTACTACCGCAGCGTCGGAGCGATCCCGCCCAAGCGCCACACCCAGTTCCGGCGCGACAGTGGGGAGCTCCACTACGAGGAGCTGGTCGGCGAGGAGGGCTTCTCGTCCGACTCGTCCCTGCTCTACCACCGCGGCATCCCGTCGGCGATCACCTCCGCCGAGCCGTGGGAGCCGGGCGACCTGAGCCTGACGCCCAACGCGCCGCTCCTGCCCCGGCACCTGCGCCTGCACGAGCTGTTCGACGACGACGCCCCCGCCACGGACCCGGTCACCGGTCGGCGCCTGGTGCTGGGCAACGCGGACGTGCGGATCTGCTACGTGGTGGCCTCGAACCCGTCGCCGCTGTACCGCAACGCGATCGGCGACGAGTGCGTCTTCGTCGAGGAGGGTTCCGGCGTCGTCGAGACCGTCTTCGGCGCCCTCGAATTCCGCACCGGCGACTACGTCCTGATGCCCCGCGCGACCACCCACCGCTGGGTACCCGCCGCAGGGACGACGGTGCGCGCCTACGTGATCGAGGCGTGCGGCAGGGGCGGCGGGCACATCGCCCCGCCGAAGCGGTACCTCTCGCGGTACGGCCAGCTGCTCGAGCACGCGCCGTACTGCGAACGGGACCTGCACGGCCCGTCGGAGCCCCTGCTGCGCGAGGGCACCGACGTGGAGCTGCTGGTCAAGCACCGCGGCGCGGGCGGCGCGACCGGCACGCGCTACGTGCTGCCGACGCACCCGTTCGACGTCGTCGGGTGGGACGGGTGCCTGTACCCGTACACCTTCAACGTCGCGGACTTCGAGCCGATCACGGGCAGGGTGCACCAGCCGCCGCCGGTGCACCAGGTCTTCGAGGGGTCGGGCTTCGTGGTCTGCAACTTCGTGCCGCGCAAGGTCGACTACCACCCGCTGTCGATCCCGGTGCCGTACTACCACTCGAACGTGGACTCCGACGAGGTGATGTTCTACGTCGCGGGCGACTACGAGGCGCGCAAGGGCACCGGGATCGGTCCGGGTTCGATCTCGCTGCATCCCGGCGGTCACGCGCACGGACCGCAACCTGGCGCGATGGAGGGCAGCATCGGCATGGAGCGGTTCGACGAGCTCGCCGTCATGGTCGACACCTTCGCCCCGCTGCAACTCGGCGAAGGGGCACGAGCCGTGGACGACGGTGTGTACTACCGTAGTTGGTCGCGATGACCCCGCTCCTGGCTGGGCTCGTCGACGACGCCGGCCTGTTCCCGCCGACGGCGCTGTCGATGAGCGAGGCGCTGGTGCGGCACAGCCGCGACCTCGCCGGGCGCGACCCGATGCTCACGCACCGGTTCCTCTGCCCGGTCGAGCGGATCGACGAACTGCGCGCCGGGCTCACCGACACCGACCGGATCGCGGTGGGCCTCATCGCCTCCGCGGGCACGTCCGATGGTGCGCTCGCGGCCGCTGCGGCGACGACGACCGATGCCGACCCGCGCGTGCGGCTCGCACTCGTCGAGATCGCATCCGATCCCGCTGATCTGGACGCCGCGCTCCCGGCAGCGACCTCCTTCGATACGCCGGTCTTCGTCGAAGCTCCCGACCGCGCGGACACCCCGCGCCTCGCCGCAGCCCTCGCCGGACGCGGGGCGGGACTGAAGGTCCGGTGCGGCGGAGCCCGCGCCGCCCTGTTCCCCCGCCCCGACGAGCTCGCGGCCGCGCTCGTCGTGGCTGCCGCAGCGAACGTCCCCGTGAAGGCGACGGCCGGCCTGCATCACGCGGTGCGACACCGGGATCCGGCGACCGGATTCGTCCACCACGGCTTCCTCAACCTCGTGCTGGCCGCCGCGCGTGCCGCGGCCGGCGCCCAGCACGGAGCCGTCACCGCCGCGCTGGCGAACACCGACGGCCCGGCGCTCGCCGCCGAGGCCCTGAGCCTCCCGCCCGACGGTGCCGCAGCTGCCCGCCGGCTCCTGCGCGCCTACGGCTCGTGCAGCACCACGACCCCGCCCGCCGAGGCCGCCGCGTTCGGCCTCGCCCCCGCACCCTGACCGAAGGACAGCGATCGTGACCACCACCTGGGCACCCGTGCCCGCCGGCTCCGGCTTCGGCGTCGAGAACCTGCCCTACGGCGTCTTCCGCCCCGCCGTCGGCGCTCCCCGCGTGGGCGTGCGCATCGGCGACCACGTGCTCGACCTCGCTGCGGCGCTGGGGGATCCGATCTTCGCGGCGCCGTCGCTGAACGGCTTCCTGGCCCGCGGCCGCGCCGACTGGCGCCGGGTGCGCGCGGAGATCGTCGCGCTGCTCACCGATCCCGCGCGCGCGGCCGAGGGGACGGCGGCCCTGCACCCCGTCGCGGAGGTGGCGTTGCAGCGGCCCTTCGAGGTCGCCGACTACGTGGACTTCTACGCCAGCGAGCACCACGCCACCAACCTGGGCCGCCTGTTCCGGCCGGATTCCGCTGCGCTGCTGCCGAACTGGAAACACCTGCCCGTCGGTTACCACGGACGCGCGGGCACCGTCGTCGCCTCGGGAACGCCGATCGTGCGGCCCGCCGGGCAGCGGAAGGCACCGTCGGACGAGGCCCCCGTGTTCGGACCGTCCGTGCGCCTGGACATCGAGGCGGAGCTCGGCTTCGTCGTCGGCGCGGGCAGCGACGCCGGAAAGCCCGTCGACACCGGGGGTTTCGCCGATCACGTCTTCGGCGTCTGCATCGTCAACGACTGGTCGGCGCGCGACATCCAGGCGTGGGAGTACGTGCCCCTCGGCCCTTTCCTCGGGAAGAGCTTCGCGACCTCGATCTCGCCGTGGATCGTGCCGCTGGAGGCGCTGGAGGCCGCGCGCATCGCGACGCCCCCGCAGTCCCCCGAGCCGCTCCCCCACCTGCGCGACGCCGAGGACTGGGGCCTGGACGTCGATCTCGTGGTCGAGCTCAACGGCGAGATCGTCTCGCGCCCGCCCTACGCGCCGATGTACTGGTCGCCCGCGCAGATGCTGGCGCACATGACGTCGAACGGCGCGCGGCTGCGCACCGGCGACCTGTTCGCCTCCGGCACCGTTTCCGGTCCCGAGCGCGACCAGCGCGGCTCGCTGATCGAGCTCACCTGGAACGGCACCGAGCCGCTGCGCCTGGCCGACGGCTCCGAGCGCACCTTCCTGGCGGACGGCGACGCCGTCACCCTCCGCGCCACCGCGCCGGCACCGGGCGGCGGCCGCATCGACCTCGGCGAGGTGACGGGGCGGATCGCCCCGACGCCCGCCTGACCCCGGGGGAACGACGAACGGCCCACGGAGTCTCCTCCGTGGGCCGTTCGATCCGTTCGGTCCGGCAGCGCCTAGACGAGCAGCTCCGCGATCTGCACGGTGTTCAGCGCGGCGCCCTTGCGCAGGTTGTCGCCGCTGATGAACAGCGTGAGGCCGCGGCCGTCGGGCACGCCCGGATCCTGGCGGATGCGGCCGACGAGCGAGTCGTCGGCGCCCGCTGCGGCGAGCGGCGTCGGCACGTCGACCAGCTTCACACCGGGCGCCGCGGCGAGCAGCTCCTGCGCCCGCGCCACCGACAGCGGCGCGGCGAACTCGGCGTTGATCGACAGCGAGTGGCCGGTGAGGACGGGCACGCGCACGCAGGTGCCGGACACCAGCAGCTCGGGCAGGCCGAGGATCTTGCGCGACTCGTTGCGCAGCTTCTGATCCTCGTCGGTCTCGCCGGAGCCGTCGTCCACGATCGCGCCCGCGAGCGGCAGCACGTTGAAGGCGATCGGCGCGACGTACTTGTTCGGCGCGGGGAAGGCCACGGCCGAGCCGTCGTGCACCAGCTTCTCGGCCTCGGGCTCCACGGCGCGCACCTGGGAGACCAGCTCCTCGACGCCGGCGAGGCCGGACCCGGAGACGGCCTGGTACGAGGAGACGATGAGCCGCTGCAGGCCCGCCTCGTCGTGCAGCACCTTGAGCACCGGCATCGCGGCCATCGTGGTGCAGTTGGGGTTGGCGATGATGCCCTTCTTCAGGTCGCGGACCTGCTCCGGGTTCACCTCCGAGACCACCAGCGGCACGTCCGGGTCCTTGCGGAAGGCGCTCGAGTTGTCGATCACCGTGACGCCGGCGGCGGCGAACCGCGGCGCCTGCACGCGCGACATCGTCGCGCCCGCGCTGAACAGCGCGATGTCGAGCCCCGTCGGGTCCGCGGTCTCGGCGTCCTCGACGACGATCTCGCGGTCCCCGAAGGGCAGCTTCTTGCCCGCGGACCGCGAGGACGCGAAGAACCGCACCTCGTCGGCCGGGAAGTTCCGGTCCAGCAGTAGCTGGCGCATGACGGCGCCCACCTGTCCGGTGGCGCCGACGACTCCGACGCGTACGCCCATGACTATCGCCCCGTTCCGGCGTAGACGGTGGCCTCTTCGTCCGAGCCGAGGTCGAAGGCCTCGTGCAGCACCTTGACGGCCTCGTCGAGCTCGGTGTCGCGGATGAGGACCGAGATGCGGATCTCCGAGGTGGAGATGAGCTCGATGTTGATGCCGGCCTTCGACAGCGCCTCGCAGAAGGTGGCCGTGACGCCGGGGTGGCTCTTCATGCCGGCGCCCACGAGCGAGACCTTGCCGACGTGGTCGTCGTAGACCACCGAGTCGAAGCCGATCTCCTTGCGCAGGGCCTCGAGCTTCTCGACGCCCAGCGGGCCGAGCTCGCGCGGCAGCGTGAAGGTGATGTCGGTGCGGCCGGTGTCCACCTTGGACACGTTCTGCAGCACCATGTCGATGTTGATCTCGGCGTCGGCGATCGCGCGGAAGACGCGGGCGGCGTAGCCCGGCTTGTCCTCGAGGCCGACGACGGTGATCTTCGCCTCGCTGCGGTCGTGGGCGACGCCGGTGAGAATTGCCTCTTCCACGGGGATGTCCTCCATAGATCCGTTGACGATGGTGCCGGGCTTGGTCGAGTACGACGAGCGCACGTGGACCGGGACGTTGTAGCGGCGCGCGTACTCCACGCACCGGAGCATGAGCACCTTCGCGCCGCACGCCGCCATCTCGAGCATCTCCTCGAAGGAGACGGTCTTGAGATGCTTGGCGTTGGGCACGATGCGCGGGTCGGCGGTGTAGATGCCGTCGACGTCCGTGTAGATCTCGCAGACGTCGGCCTCGAGCGCCGCGGCCAGGGCGACGGCGGTCGTGTCGGAGCCGCCGCGGCCCAGCGTGGTGACGTCCTTGGTGTCCTGCGAGACGCCCTGGAAGCCGGCGACGAGGACGATCTTGCCGTCGTCGATCGCTGCCTGGACGCGCCCGGGCGTGACGTCGATGATCTTCGCCGCGCCGTGCTTGCTGGTGGTGATCACGCCGGCCTGCGAGCCCGTGAAGGACTGCGCCTCGGCGCCGAGCGAGTGGATGGCCATCGCGACGAGCGCGTTGGAGATCCGCTCGCCCGAGGTGAGCAGCATGTCCATCTCGCGGGCGGGCGGCGCAGGGCACACCTGGTTGGCGAGATCGAGCAGCTCATCGGTGGTATCGCCCATGGCGGAGACGACGACGACGACGTCGTTGCCCGCGCGCTTGGTCTCGACGATCCGTTCGGCCACGCGCCGGATGCGCTCGGCGGAGGAGACGGAGCTGCCTCCGTACTTCTGGACGACGAGTGCCACGTGGAACCTCTCCGTTGCGGTCTTCGATGTGCGTCTCGATCCTACCGACCTGGGTTCTTCGCCCCGGAGGGCACCGCTTCCAAGCGGTGCGCAACCCGTCGTTCAGCGACATCACGGATAATCGGTGGGAACGCGAACACAGGAGATCCCCATGAATCCCTACGGCGGCCAGAACCCCGGCCCGAACGCCGGCGGACGCCCCGCCGGGCAGCCGGGCGGGCAGCCCGGCGCCCAGCCCCGACAGTGGCAGGGCGGGTACCCGCGGGGCGGCCACCCCGGCGCTCCCCAGCAGGGCGGCCACGCCGCGCCGCAGGGCGGGCAGCCCGTCGGCCCGCAGGGCACGCAGCGCTTCGGTCAGCCGGGGCAGGCGCAGGGCGGGTACCCCGCCGGCCCCCCGCCGTACGGGAACGGCCCCGTCGGCGGCGGCGCGGGTGGCGGCAACGGTGGGGGCAACAAGGGCCTGATCATCGCGCTGGTCTCGATCGTCGCCGTGGTCCTCGTCGCCGGCGCGGTCGCCCTGGGCGTGAGCCTGCGCAGCGACGACTCCTCGACGGCGTCGCCCGTCACCTTCTCCGCGGGTGCCACGACGACGACGGCGGGCGCCCCGACGACCGGCGCCGTGACGCCGCCCTCCGAACCGGCCACCCAGTCCGACGGCTTCCTCACCACCGCCCCGAAGACCACCACCGGCGCGGGCACCGGCCAGACGGTGCGGCTGAAGCTATCGGCGACCGGCAACGGCGCGGGCGCGGTCGTCGTCGTCGGCGTGCGGGGCGGCGACATCCCGAAGGCGTCGACGCTGCCGTGGGAGTGGCAGGGCACCGCGACGATCGGCGATCGGATGTCGCTCATCGTCACCGGCACGGGACCGGTGACCTGCACGATCGTGGTCAACGAACAGGAGTTCACCCAGTCCGGGACGAACACCGTCGACTGCACGATCACCCGGGTCGCCGCTCCGTGACATCGGTCGGCGCGCGCGGGGGCGATGCGCCCGGCACCGTCGGTACGATGCAAGCCGTGCCGACCGCCCCCGACCTCGCCGACTCCGGAGCCGCGACGGCACCGTCGTCCCTGCTCGACCGCACCCGCGACGTCTGGCTCCCGATCGTCCTCTACCTCGCGATCCGCGGCATCGGGCTCGCGGTCCTCGCCCGGTTCGCGCAGCTCCGCAACCAGAACCTCGCCGATCTCCTGACGGCCTGGGACGGCAAGTGGATGATCGGGCTCGCCACGTACGGCTACAACGACATGCCGTGGCGGTTCGTGGACGCGCGGGGCGAGCACACCGCAGACACGGCCTACGCCTTCTTCCCGGGCTTCCCCATGCTGGTGCGCGCTGTGGCGCAGCTGCCCGGCTTCGACGCCTACCGCGCCGCCCTCACGGTCAACGTGATCCTGGGCTGCGCGGCCGCGGTGGCCGCCTACCGGCTGGGCCGGCTGTGCGTCGAGCACATGCCCCAGGTGCCCGACCATCTGGCGGAACGCGCCGCTCTCCTCACGACGGTGCTGTTCGCCGCCGCCCCGATGTCCATCGTGTTGACGATGGCCTACACGGAGGCCCTCTACTGCGCGCTGGCCGGGTGGGCGCTGGTGGGCGTCATGGAGCGCAAGTGGATCCTCGCGGGGATCTGCACGGCCCTGGCCGGCTTCTGCCGGCCCACGTCGGTGGTGCTCATCGGGGTGGTCGCGCTGGCGGCCCTCCTCGCGGTCCTCTCGTCCGACGGTGCCGAGCGCATCAAGGCGGCGCTGTGCGTGCTGCTCACGCCGCTCGGCTGGGTGACCTACCTGCTGATCGTGGCGCACCACACCGGCAGCCTCACGGGCTGGTTCCGGATCCAGACCGAGGGCTGGGGCACGACCTTCGACCTGGGCGTGCAGACGTGGCAGTTCGTGAACTACACCCTGATCAACGGATCGGACATCGCTGATCTGTCGGTGGTGGCGCTGCTCGCGGCGTCGGTCGTGTTGATCGTGCTCGCAGTCCGCGCGAAGATGCCGTGGCCGGTCACCCTGTACGGCGCGCTGGTGGTGATCTCGCTGCTCGGGTCCGGCGGCCTCATGATGTCGCGCCCGCGACTCCTGCTGCCCGCCTTCGTGCTGCTGATTCCGATCGCCATCGCGTTGGCGAAGACCGCGAAGCGCACGCAGATCTGGACCTGCGTCGGCGTCGTCACCGTCACGTGCTGGTACGGCGCGCACATGGTGAGCGTGTACCCGCACGCCATGTAGGACGAGGGCACGGCACCGTCGAGCGCTCCGGAACCGGCCTCAGGGCCTGACGTGCACCGGGGCAGGCGGGGCTGCGCCCCGCCGGCCGCGGCGGTATGTGCGAAGGGGTCAGGCGCGCAGGCTGAGCGGACGGATGTCCGACCACGCCGACTCGATGTACTCGAGGCACTCCGCCCGGGAACGGCCGCCCTCGCCGAAGGCAACGGTCCAGCCGCGCGGCGCGTCGCGGAACGTGGGCCACAGCGAGTGCTGGCCCTCATCGTTCACCAGCACGAGGAACTCGCCGGACTCGTTGTCGAAGGGGTTGTTCATATTCGTTTCTCCTTGTTGGAGGGATGGTGGGTCGGTCGGTCTGTGGGCCGTCAGTGCTTCATGTAGGCACGGGCGGCGAGGGGCACGATGATCGCGATCATCGCGAGGGAGACGAGGGCCGAGTACGCGGTCGCGTGCTGCGCGGCCCAGTTGATGGGTTCGTCGACGACGGGCTTCGGGCTCAGGGGATTGCCGAAGGCCTCCCGCAGCGAGCGCGCCATCGAGGTCACGGGGTTCCACGAGGCGATCGTGCGGAGCGGGCCGGGCAGGTCGCCGGAGGCGATGAACGCCGACGAGATGAAGGCCATCGGGAACATGACGATCATGCACAGCGCCTGCGCGGATTCCGGCGTCGAGACGGACAGGCCGATGAGGGCGCCCAGCCACGACATCGCGAAGCCGAAGAGGAACAACACCGCCAGGGAGACCACGGCATCGGCCCAGCTCCCCCGCATGCGCCAGCCGACCGCGAGGCCGACCAGCAGCATCACGGCCACGCTGATCACGTTGACCACGAGGTCGGAGGTGGTGCGCCCGACCATGACCGCGAGGCGCGACATGGGGAGTGAGCTGAACCTGTCGATGATGCCGTTCTTCATGTCCGAGGCCACGCCGATCGCGGTGGGGCCCGAGCTGAACGCGACGGTCTGCACCAGGATGCCGGCGAGCAGGAACTCCCGGTACCGGTCGCCGCCCACCTCGCCGCCGAGCGCGGAGCCGAAGACGTAGCTGAACAGCAGCACGAACATGATCGGCTGTACCGTCGCGCCGAGCAGCAGCTGCGGGATCCGGACCAGCGTCGTCAGGTTGCGACGGGTCATCACCGCGCAGTCGCTGAGGAATCCGCCCAGCGACGGCTCCCGCTCCCGCGGGAAGATGATCGCGGTCATGCGTTGTTCTCCTCGGTCTTGTTCGCGTCCTCGCCGGTGAGGGCGAAGAAGACGTCGTCCAGGGTGGCCTCGCGGAGCATCGCCGACTCGACGTGAACGCCGGCCTCCCGCAGGTCGTTGAGCACGGCGACGAGCTTGTGCTGGCCGTCGGCCACGCGGATCGCGCTGAGGCCGGAGGCCTCCCGGATCGCGGTGCCGTCGATGGCGTGCCGGGCCAGGATCGGCCAGGCGGTCACGCGGTCACGCTCGCGCAGGCCGATCTGGATCAGGTCCGCCGCGGCGGCCGACTTCAGCTCGGGAACGGTGCCGGACCGGATGATCCGGCCCTGGTCGATGATCGTCACCAGGTCGGCCAGGATCTCGGCCTCGTCCAGGTACTGCGTGGTGAGCAGGACGGAGATGCCATCCTCCTTGCTCAGCCGGGCGATCACGTCCCACACGTCCTTGCGGCTGCGCGGATCGAGGCCGGTGGTCGGCTCGTCGAGCACCACCAGGCGCGGTCGGGCGATGATCGCCCCGGCCAGGTCGAGACGCCGGCGCATGCCGCCCGAGTACGTGCCCGAGGCCCGGTCCGCCGCGGCGGTGAGCCGGAACTGCTTGAGCAGCTCGTTCGCGCGCGCCTTCGCCGAGATCTTGTCGAAACCGTAGAGGCGGGCGAACATCTCGAGGTTCTCGCGGCCGGTCAGGTTCTCGTCGACCGCCGAGTACTGGCCCGAGAGACCGATGATCGACCGGGCGCGGCGCGGGTCGGCCAGGGCGTCCACACCGTCGATGGTCACAGAGCCCTCGGAGGGCTTCATGAGCGTCGAGATGATCTTCACCGTGGTCGTCTTGCCGGCGCCGTTCGGGCCGAGCAGCGCGTGCACGCTGCCGGGCGCGATATCGAGGTCGACGCCGCCCAGCGCATACACCGCCTTCTTGCCGCGGCCGTACTTGCGGGTGAGCCCACGGACGCTGACCAGCGGCGTGGTCTCGTCGAGCGTCTTGCTCTTGGACTTGACCACCGCCGTGTAATTGCCGGTGAGGAAGACGTTCATGGTGCGGGCGACTTCGTCGATCGCCGGCGACGAGCCGAGCTGGTTGTGCGTCGCCTCGATGTCGTGCACCTGCACCAGGCCGGTCACGTACGGCCGCCACAGCTGCGGCACGAGGCCGCCCGTGGTCTGCTCCGTCGCGCGGAAGACCAACATGTTGCCGTCGTACTCGCGGGGGCGGTGCGAGTAGCCGAGCGTCGTGTTGTGCCGGTAGTTCGCCAGCAACCGCTCCATCTGGCCGCGCGAGAGCTCACGGGCCGGCCCCCCGGCCGAGGCCAGCCGGTCCAGGGCGTCGTCGGTGCTGAGCTCCGCGTCGTCGTCGACGTCGAGGCCCACGAACTCGCGGAGCAGCGCCGCGATGGACATCTCCTCGCGCGGACCGCGGTAGTCGCCCAGCGGGTAGGCGTCCATGAGGGCCAGGTTGACCTTCTCGCCCAGTTCCCGCAGTTCGACGGCCATCTCGTGCGCGATGAGGCCGCCGAGGGACCAGCCGAGCAGGCTGTACGGGCCGTGCGGCCTGCTCGCGCGGATGTTGCGAACGTAGGTGCGCGCCAGCTCCCGGATCGAGTCGGCGGGCGGCATCGGGTACGAGATGCCGGGCGCCTGCAGGCCGATGATCGGGATGCTCGGGTCGAGCTCGCCCGAGAGCCCGAGATAGTTCCACGCCAGCCCGACCGCGGGGTGCACGCAGTACAGCGGCTCGACGCCCGGCGTTCCCGCGCGCAGCGGCAGGATCGGGTCGGTGATGGCCGTGTCGGAATCCGCTGCCACACCGGTGATCACGGCAGTGGTCGAGACCGGCGCCGGGGCGCCCGCGATCCGGGCCGCGATCGTGCTGACCTTGGCGTCCTCGAAGAACCAGCGGATGCTGGCGTCCTCGGCGTTGAACCGCTCACGCAGCCGGTCGACGGCGATCGCGGCCTGCAGCGAGGTGCCGCCGACGGCGAAGAAGTCGTCGTCCATGCCGAGGGAGGCGACGCCGAGGACATCGGAGAGGATCTCCGCGACGGCGCCCTCGAGGCTGGCCGCCGAGACCGCGCGCTGCTGGGGCGAGGCGGGCCTCACGACGGCCGCGAGCGGCGAGACCGGGGCCTCGTCGGACGTCCCGCCGGACCCCGGGGTGCCGACGGGCGGCAGAGCCTTGACGTCGGTCTTCCCGTGCGCCGTGACCGGCACGCTGTCGATCTCCTGGAAGACCGCCGGGACCATGTGCCGCGGAAGGCGGTCCCCGACCCACGCCCGGAGGTCGCCGACGGTGACGGCGCGCTCGGCCACGTAGTACGCGACGAGGCGGGCCGCGGCCTGCGCGTCGAGCGAGCCGTCACCGCGGTCGACGACCACGACGGCCTGCCGCACGTCCGGGTGGCTCTCGACGGCCGCCGCGACCTCGCCCGGCTCCACGCGGAAGCCGCGCACCTTGAGCTGATCGTCACTGCGCCCGACGAACTCGAGCACCGGCTCGCCGGAGTCGGACGCGCGCCAGCGCACCAGGTCGCCCGTGCGGTACATGCGCTTGTAGCCCTGCGCATCGTTGTACGGGTTCGCCACGAACCGCGAGGCCGTGAGCTCGGGGCGGTCCAGGTAGCCGTGCGCCACACCGGGGCCCGCGACGTACAGCTCTCCGACGGTGCCGGGTGCCACCAGGTTCAGGCGCTCGTCGCAGATCATCAGCTGCGCGTCGGCCACGGCACTGCCGATGCCCACGTTGTCGGGGTCGACGGCGCCCATGGTCGCGGCGATGGTCACCTCGGTCGGGCCGTAGGCGTTGATCAGGATGCGGCCGTTGGACCAGCGGCGCGCCAGCTCCGTCTGCAGCACGTCGCCGCCCACGCTGAGCGCCTCGAGCAGCGGCAGATCACGATCGGGGATCGTGGCCAGCGCGGCCGGCGTGATGAAGGCGTGGGTGACCTCGTTCTCCGCCAGGAAGTCGCCGAGCGGCGATCCGCCGTACAGCGTGACGGGCGCGATCACGAGCTCGGCACGCGACCAGGTCGCCAGCAGCAGCTCGAGGATCGAGGCGTCGAAGCTGGGCGAGGCGAAGTGCAGCACCCGGGCGCCCGCGCCCACGGCGTGTTGCCGGACCAGGGTGTCGGCCATGGCGGCGAGGCCGCGGTGCGGCACGACTACGCCCTTGGGCTTGCCCGTGGAGCCGGAGGTGTAGATGACGTACGCCGGGTCGTCGACACCGACGGGCGCGACCTCGGCCGGCGGGTGTTGGACGCGCGAGGGCGCGAGGTCCACGGTGACCCAGTCAACGGTCTTCGGGAGGCCGTCCATGGCGTCGCGGACCGTCAGGCCCACAGCGGGCTCGGCGTCGTCGAGGATGTAGCCGATCCGCTCCGTCGGGTAATTCGGGTCGACGGGCAGGTACACGGCGCCGAGGCGCGCGACGGCCCAGAAGGCGACGACCGATGCGGCGGACCGCGGGATCGACACGGCCACCCGGGTTCCGGTACCCACGCCGAGCCCGGCGAGGCGGTTGGCGAGAGCGGAGACCGCCGAGTCCAGCTCGGAGTAGGTGTAGTGGAGGTCCCCGTCGCGCAGCGCGGGGGCGCCCGGGCGCTGCCGCACTGCCCGCGCCAGGATCTCGGCCATGGTGTGCGGCTCGATCGTGGTCGAGGCCCGCTGGAACAGCTCCTGTTCCTCGGGCAACAGCACCGGAAGGTCCGCCACGGGGGTATCCGGGGCCGCGACTCCCGCGGTCACCAGGCGTGCGAGTCGTCCGACGATGCCCTCGGCCGTGCCCGGCCGGTACAGGTCGGTGCGGTAGCGCAGGTTGAACCGGAGCCCCTCCTCTACCTCGCGCACCTCGAAGGTGGCGTCGAAGGTGGTGGTGGCCGCGGCCAGCGGCAGCGGCTCCAGTTCGAACATCCCGCCGCCGTCGGAGGTGATGACGCTGAGCGGGTCGCCCAGGTTCTGGTGGCTCAGCACCACCTGGAAGACGGGGTGCCGGTCGCGGCTGCGCGGGGGCTGCAGCGCCTCGATGACCCGCTCGAACGGCGCCGTCGCATGGACCAGATCGTCGAGGTCGCCGCCGCGGATCCGGTCGACGAGGGCGTTGAAGGTCTCGTCGCCGGTCACGGCGGTGCGCAGCGCCACGGTGTTGACGAACATGCCGACCACGTCGCGCAGGCGGCGGTCGGTGCGGCCGATCACCGGCGTGCCCACGACGACGTCGTCGGCGCCGTTGACGCGATGCAGCAGCGCCGCGAGGCCGGCATGCAGCACCATGAACATGGAGACGCCGCGCTTTCCGGCGAAGTCCGCCAGGGCGTCCCGCTCGGCCTTCGGCAGCACGATGGCGACCTCGCCCGCATCGGTCGAACCGATCGTCGGGCGGGGGCCGTCCGCCGGGAAGGAGCTCTCCTCCGGCACACCGGCGAGGCGCTCCGCGAAGTACTCCACCGCGCCGGCGTCCTTCTCCGCCTGGCCGCGCTGCCACACCGCGTAGTCCGCGTACTGGAGCGGCAGCTCGGTCCACTGCGGCTCGGAGCCGGTGCTGCGCGCGAGGTACGCGGCCATCAGGTCGCGGGTCAGGGGCACCACGGAGGCACCGTCGGCCGCGATGTGATGCACCGCGATCGCGAGGATCGAGCCCTTGCCGGTGGGCGCAGTCATGACGCGCAACGGCACGTCGCGGTTGAGCGCGAACGGCCGTGCCACGAACTCGGCGATCGCCGATTCCTGGCCCGCCACAGTGGAGGTGGCGGTGCCGAACTCGGCGGCGAAGTCGCGGACCTCGGGCGCGTCGGCAGACAGGATCTCCTGATACGGGCCCTCCGCGGAGGACGGGTACCGGGTGCGCAGGCTCTCGTGGCGCGCGAGCAGGTCGCGCAGGGCGGCGTCGAGGACGGCCTTGTCGACAGGGCGGCTCGCGAGGAAGGCCGCGCCGATGTTGTAGGTCGGGCCCGGATCGATCTTGTTCTGCAGCCACATCCGCTCCTGCGCGGACGACAGCGGCATGCGATCGCCGCGCTGGACGCGCCGCAGGCCCTGGTCCTCGAGCGCGGACTCGTTGGAGATCCGGTCGGGATCGCCGGTGAGGGCGGTCGCGATGGCGGCGGGGGTGCGCAGGTCGAAGACGGTGCGCGCCTCGATCCCGTTGCCCAGCAGGCCGACCAGCTCGTTCGCGGAGAGCGAGTTGCCGCCCAGGTCGAAGAAGTCGTCCTCGACGCCGATGGCATCGCTGCCGAGCACCTTGCGGAAGGCCTCCACGACGCGGCTCTCGCCCGGAGTGGTGGGCTTCGCCGCGGCGTTACCGGTGCCGCCGAAGTAGGGCTCCGGCAGGGCGGCGTTGTCGAGCTTTCCGGTGTTGCCCATGGGAACCGAGGCGATGATCATCACCGCGGCGGGCACCATGAAGCCGGGCAGGCGGGTCCGGACGTGGGCGCGGACCGCCGACGGGTCCACGTCGCCCTTGACGTACGCGACGAGGGCCGGCGCACCGTCGGGCCCCGGACGCACCTGGGTCGAGACGAAGTCGACGCCGGGCATCGTGTCGATGGTCGCGTCGATCTCGCCGAGCTCGATGCGGATGCCGCGGATCTTGACCTGGAAGTCGTTGCGGCCCACGAAATCGACGATCAGCTGACCGCTGTCGCTGCGGGTCCAGCGGACCACGTCGCCCGTGCGGTACATCCGGTCGCCGGGCTCGCCGTAGGGATTCGCGACGAACCGCGCCGCGGTCAGCTGCGGGCGGCGATGGTAGCCGCGCGCCAGCTGCGGGCCGGCCACGTAGAGCTCGCCGGGCATGCCGACGGGCACGGGACGCAGCTCCTCGTCGAGCACCATCAGCCCCTGGCCGCGGACGGGCGGGCCGATCGGCACGCGGCCATCGCCGGACAGTGCGTCGGAGATTGCGGTCATGATCGTGGTCTCGGTGGGGCCGTAGCCGTTGTGCAGGTGGCGGCCGACGCTCCACTTCTTCGCCAGGCCGGGGCCCAGCGCCTCGCCGCCCGCGAGGACGTGCGTCCACGACGGGACCGCGTCCTGGTTGACGGTCGCGAGCGTCGACGGCGTCAGGAAGCCGTGCGTCACACCGTGATCGGCGATGATCTTCTCCAGCTCGCGGCCGCCCGTGGTCCCCGGGGGCACCACGACGAGCGGCGCGCCGACGCGGATCGCCAGGAGGTGCTCGAGGACCGTCGCGTCGAACGCGGTGGAGGCGAAGGCCATCACCCGGGTGTCGGCGCCGGTCTGCAGGCGAACGTGCAGTTCCTCGGCGAAGTTGCCGAGGCCGCGATGGGTGACCACGGTGCCCTTGGGCTGGCCGGTCGAGCCGGAGGTGTAGATGACATAGGCGGCGTCGTCCAGGTTCGGCACGATCTGCGGGTCGTAGCCGTCGCCGTCCAGGTTGTCCATGGCGACCCAGTTCACGCCCTCCACACCGGTTCCGGTGGCGGTCACGCCCACGCGGGCGCGCACATCGTTCGCGATGTAGTCGCGGCGGTCCTGGGGGTACTTGGGGTCCACCGGGGCCACGGCGGCGCCGGCCAGGGTGATGCCCCAGAACGCGGTGATGGACTCCGCCGAGCGCGGCAGATCGGTGAGCACGGCCTCGCCGGGGCGGGACCCGGCCGCGAGGACCGCCGCGGCCACCTTGCGGGCATCGGCGTAGAGCTCGCGGTAGCTGAGCGTCCGCGGCCCGTCGATCACGGCGGGGCGGTTCGCGTACGTGCGGGCGGCCTCGCGCATGAGCTGGCCGAGCGGGGTGTGGAAGTCGGCCTCCACGCCCCGGACCGGGGTCAGCTCGGCGAGCCGGTCCGCCGACATGATCGGGAGCTCGCCGATGGTGGTCCGCGGATCCTGCCCCACCGCGGTGAGCACCGCGACGAGCGCATCGAGGATCGACTCGGCCTGCTCGGCCCGGTACAGCTCGGAGGCGTACCGCAGCTCGATGGTGCCGTCGGCGCCGAGGGTGAACTCGAGATCGAAGCGGGCGATCGGCACGTCGACGGGGACGACCTCGACGTCGACGCCGGCCATCGGGAAGTGCTGGGTGTCGAAGGGCCGCTGGTTGAGCATCACCTGGAAGATCGGGTGGCGCCCGGCGGCGCGCGGCGGGTCGACGAGCTCGAGCACCGACTCGAAGGGCAGGTCCGAGTGGTCGAGGGCGTCGAGATCCCCGTGGCTGACGGCGGCCAGGTGCTGCGCGAAGGTCATCTCGTTCGCGGTCCGGGTGCGCAGCGGGATCGAGTTGACGAACATGCCGACGAGGCCGTCGAGTTCGGCCTCGCCGCGCCCGGCGACGGCGGTACCGACCACGAGGTCGCTCTGGCCGGACAGGCGCGAGATGGCCGCGGCCAGGGCCGCGTGCACCACGATGAACGGAGTGGTGGTGTGAGCCCGGGCGAGGCCGGCGACCCCGGCCCACACCTCGGGTGCGACGCGGGTGTCGATGGAGCGGGCCCCGGAGACGACGCCGCCGGAGCGCGGCACCGCCGCGGGCGGCACCGACTCGGCCGGCGGGTCCGCCAGCACGTCGGCCCAGAACCGGTCGAGCGCCTGACGCGGCGCCCCGGTGAGACGGTGTTTGTAGGAGCGGGCGTGCTCGGTGTACGTGCGCGGGAGCGGCGCGAACCTCGGTGCCTTGCCGCGCGTCCGCGAGGCGTAGGCGGTGGCGAGATCGCCGGCCAGCGGCATCATCGACCAGCCGTCGGCGGCGATGTGGTGGATCACCAGCACCAGCACCTGGTGCCGCTCGTCGATGCGGTAGAGGCGCGCGCGGATCGGCACGTCGGCGGCGAGGTCGAAGGGCTCGCCCGCGTAGTCCGAGGCCGCCGTCATCAGCCCGTCGAGCGCCACGGAGCGCTCGGTGAAGGGCACCAGGTTCGGCCCGGCGGGCAGTACCTGGACCTCGGGCTCGCCCGCGGTGGGCCCGTTGCGGTACACGGTGCGCAGCGGCGTGTGGCGGGCCACGACGTCGCCCAGGGCGACGCGCATGGCGGAGACGTCCACGTCGCCGCGCAGGTGCAGTGCGACCGGGATGTGGTACGAGCCATCGGGACTCACGCGGTTGCGGACCCACATCTGGTGCTGGGCGGGAAGCAGCTCGGCCGCCTCCTCGGGGTCCGACGGTGCCGCGAACTCGGGCTCGGGATCGGCGGTGGCGGTGGTCTCGACCGCGGCGGCGATCGCGGCTGCGGGCACCGGGGCGCCGCCGATCGCGGCGGCGAGGCCCTCGACGGTGGGATTGGCGAAGACCGTCGCCACGCTCACCCGGGTGCCGGTGGCGGAGCCGAGGCGCGCCGCGATGCGAGTGGCGGACAAGGAGTTCCCGCCCAAGTCGAAGAGGGTGGTGGCGACGTTGAGATCGCCGATGCCGACGCCCGGGATCACCTCGGCGAACGCCGCGGCCACGAGTTGCTCGGCGTCCGTCTGCGGACCGCGGCCTGCGGACACGTCGATCGATGCGCGCTCGGGCTGCGGCAGCCGCTTGTGATCGACCTTGCCGTTGACGGTGAGCGGGAACTCGCCGATGGCGATGATGTGCGCCGGGATCATGTAGGCCGGCAGCTCCGCGGAGATGCTCGCTGCGATCGCGCCCACCTCGGCCGTGCCGGTCACGTAGGTGACGAGTTCCGCGGTGGCGGTGTCGTCGCCGTGGACGACGGTGACGGCGCGCTCGGCGCCCGGCACCCGCATGACGGCGGCGTCGATCTCGCCGAGCTCGATGCGGAAGCCGCGCAGCTTCACCTGCGAGTCGACCCGGCCGAGGAACTCGAGCGTGCCGTCGGCGTCCCAGCGGACCAGGTCGCCGGAGCGGTACATCCGCGCGCCGTCGGGCTCGAAGGGGTTGGCCACGAACCGCTCCGCGGTGAGGAGGGGGTTGCCGTGGTAGCCCCGAGCGATGCCGGGACCGGAGATGTACAGCTCTCCCGCGACGCCGACGGGTGCCGGGCGCAGGTACGGGTCGAGGACGTACAGCCGCGTGCCGGGGATGGGGCCGCCCAGGCGAACGGGCTCGTCGCCCTGGAGCGCGCCCAGGGTGACCGCGATGGTGGTCTCGGTGGGTCCGTAGACGTTGACGAGGGTGCGCCCCTTGGCGGCCCACTTCGCGACGAGCGCCTGCGGCACGGTGTCGCCGCCCACGCCGAGCGAGGTGAGGGCGGGCAGCTTCGCCGGGTCGAGCGTGGCGACGGCTGCGGGGGTGATGAAGCCGCCGTTCACCTCGCCCTGCGCGAGAACGTCTTCCAGCTCTTCGCCGCCGTAGACGTCCGGCGGTACCACGACGAGCGCCGAGGCGCTCTCGACGGCCATGAGCAGCTCGAGGACCGAGGCGTCGAAGCCGGGAGACACGAAGTGCATCACGCGCGAGCCGTCGGCCAGTCCGTGCGAGCGGACCAGCTCGGCGGCGAGGCTCGACAGGCCGGCGTGCGTCACGCTCACGCCCTTCGGCCGGCCGGTGGAGCCGGAGGTGAAGATCAGGTAGGCGGGGTTCGCGAGGTCGATCACAGGCCAATCGGCTTCACTGGCACCGGCGTTCGCGCCGGGACCCCACACGCGGACGAGGTCCGCGGGCGTGAGGGTGGCGACGGGGGCCGCGGCGGTGGCGATGTGCTCGGCGCGCTCGGCAGGCAGCTTGGGGTCGATCGGCACGAAGGCGGCGCCGGTCTTCGCGACCGCCCAGACGGCGATCACGGACTCGAGCGAGCGCGGGATACGCAGCGCAACGCGCGCTTCAGGGGCAGCGCCGACCGTCATCAGGTAGCGCGCGAGGCGATCGCTGTACTGATCCAGCTCGCCGTATGTGATGCTGCGGTCGCCGTCGATGACGGCGACGCGGCCCGGGTGCGCGGCGGCGGCCCGGCGCAGCAGATCAGGCATCGGGACGGACGGCCCCGCGGCCGCGGGTGCGCCAGGTGCGACGCCGCCGAAACGGGCCCACTCGGCAGCCTCGGCTTCGGTGGCGACATCGAGCGCGGTGAGGGGCGTGCCGCCCGGTGCGGCCGCGAAGCGCTCGAGGTACTCCATGAAGCGCTCGAAGTGCGCGTCCAGGTCCGCCGCGGAGTATGAGGCCGGGTTGGCCTCCATGTCGATCCGCAGGGCGCCCTGCTCGGACTCGTAGACGGTGACGGCCACGTCCTCGGCCGGGCCGGAAGTGAGCAGGTTCAGGGTGCCGGCGGCCTCACCCAGGGTGATCGCCGAAGAGAACATCATGATGTTGATGGTGTCGCCGAAGGTGGATCCCACGACGCCCTCGCGCAGCGTGGGTGCCTCCATCCGGGCGGCGGGATAGAGCTGGTGCCGCAGGCCGTTGCGCAGGTCGAGGCCGGTCCCGTCGATGATGTCGGACACGGTGGCGCCGGCGCCCGCCCGCACCGGCACGGGCAGCACGTTGGCCGTCATGCCGGTCGAGCCCCGCAGGGCCGCGGTGGTGCGGGCGGCCACGGGCACGGAGACCGAGATCTCCTCACGGCCCGAGACGGCGGCGACGTAGGCGCCGAAGGCGGCGATCACCAGACCGGTGCGGTTGGTACCCAGGCGCTCCGCCGCGGCCTCCAGCCGGGCGCCCGCCTCGGCGCTGGGGACGCCGTTGCGGCGCCGGTTCAGGCTCGACGGTGCCGCGACCACGCGGCTCAGGCCCGCCGCCTCGGGCAGCGTCGTGACGACGCCCGCCCAATACTCCGCATCGCCGTCGGCGCGCGCGGACGCGAAGTACTTCTCCTCCGCGGCCACGAAGCCCTCGGGGGCCAGCGGAGCGGGCTTGAGGGGCGGGACCTCGGCCCCGGTGGCGCGTGCCGTGTACAACTCGGCGACGCGGCGCTGGAGGATCGAGGCGCCGTAGCCGTCGATGACGGCGTGGTGCGCGCGGGCGTACCAGAGCCACCGCCCCTCGGAGACGCGGATCAGGCGGTTGATGATCAGTTCATCGGTCGCGAGATCGATGGGCCGCGAGTATTCGGCGCGCATCCACGCGACGGCGGCGTCGATCCGCTGATCCTCGGGCAGATCCGCCAGGCCGAGGTCGATGACCTGCGCGGCGCAGTCGATGCTGCGGTCGAGCCACTGGACCGGGGTGCCGGACTCGTCGACCTCGATGCGGACGTACGGGGAGAGGAACTCGTCGCTGGCCTCGCGAGTCGCCGCCTGCATGGTCTCGACGTCGAACGGACCACTGATGTCGACGTACTGCGCGACCGTGTAGGCGACGTCCGGGGACATCTGCTGGCCAAGCCACATTCCGTACTGGGCCCCGGTCAGGGAGTGCACCGCGTGGTCCACCAAGCTCTCCTCTACATCACGATCGCAACGCAGAACGGTTGCAATCGCAGAATTGTAGGGACGCCTTGCTTGAAATTGCAACATCTTCAACCAGGATTTCCGTGAGCGAAGGTCGCAGAAACACCGCAGGTGACAGCGGTCGCGCTCAACAAGATTCACCGACGGGCCGCCATCCAGCGGATTTGCGACTCGCAAGGCCGTCTTGCCCAGCTCCCGATTCAGTCTGTCAAATTCTGAGCAGGCGCTCTTCATCGAGATTTCATGGAAACGTGTTCTCGATCACATCGAAATGTCCGAATTCCGGGCTGGATCTCCCGACACCGCTCCCGGCCGTTCCCTGCGGCGGGTACCGGAGGCGTACGACGGTGCGCTACATTCGAGGCGTGCAGTGGCGCGCTCTTCTCCTCGGTTGCCGCGGCGGGGTCTGATCCAGACCGGCTCCCCGTCGCGGGTTGAGCCGTGCAGTCGCGGCAGCGCCGGTCGAGTCCTCCCGGCCCCTCGCGGCCGAACCGTCCCTGCCCTTCGCAGGGGTGAACCCGAGAAAGTAACCTCGACCCATGAGCCCTGCAGCCGATTCCTACACCTCCGGCGTTTCGAAGATCACCGCTCCCGCCGGCCCCCGCAACCCGGGCCAGCCCGCGTGGAACCAGCAGCGCGGAAGCGCCATGCCCGCCCACCGCTACCGCTCCTTCGGCGACGAGGTCGAGCACGTCGAACTCCCCGATCGCACCTGGCCCGACAAGGTCGCCACCACCGCCCCGCTGTGGTGCGCCGTGGACCTGCGCGACGGCAACCAGGCCCTCATCGATCCCATGAGCCCGGCCCGCAAGCGCCGCATGTTCGACCTGCTGGTCCGCATGGGGTACAAGGAGATCGAGGTCGGCTTCCCGTCCGCCAGCCAGACCGACTACGACTTCGTCCGCGAGATCATCGAGGACGGCGCCATCCCGGACGACGTGACGATCCAGGTGCTGGTGCAGTGCCGCGACGAGCTGATCGAGCGCACCTTCGAGGCCTGCCAGGGCGCGAAGAACGTGATCGTGCACTTCTACAACTCGACCTCGGTGCTGCAGCGCCGCGTGGTGTTCCGCGCCGACAAGGCGGCGATCAAGAAGATCGCCACCGACGCCGCCCACAAGGTGCTCGAGGAGGAGAAGAAGTACCCGGACACCGCCTGGCGCTACGAGTACTCCCCCGAGTCCTACACCGGCACCGAGCTCTCCTTCGCCAAGGAGGTGTGCGACGCGGTCACCGAGATCATCGCGCCCACGCCCGAGAAGCCGATCATCCTGAACCTGCCCGCCACCGTCGAGATGGCGACGCCGAACGTCTACGCCGACTCGATCGAGTGGATGAGCCGCAACCTGGCGCGCCGCGAGAGCATCATCCTGTCGCTGCACCCGCACAACGACCGCGGCGAGGGCGTCGCGGCGGCCGAGCTCGGCTACCTGGCCGGTGCGGACCGGATCGAGGGCTGCCTGTTCGGTAACGGCGAGCGCACCGGCAACGTCTGTTTGGTCACGCTGGGCCTGAACCTGTACAGCCGCGGCATCGACCCGCAGATCACGTTCTCGGACATCGACGAGATCCGGCGCACCGTCGAGTACTGCAACCAGCTGCCTGTGCCCGAGCGGCACCCCTACGGCGGCGACCTGGTGTACACCGCGTTCTCCGGCAGCCACCAGGACGCGATCAACAAGGGCCTCGATCAGATGAAGGTCGACGCCGACGACGCCGACAAGGACGTCGACGACATCCTGTGGCAGGTGCCCTACCTGCCGATCGACCCCAAGGACGTGGGCCGCAACTACGAGGCCGTGATCCGCGTCAACAGCCAGTCGGGCAAGGGCGGCGTCGCCTACATCATGAAGGCCGACCACGGCCTGCAGCTGCCGCGCCGCCTGCAGATCGAGTTCAGTCAGTCGGTGCAGAAGATCACCGACGGCGAGGGCGGCGAGGTCACGCCCAAGGAGATGTGGGACGTCTTCGCCGGCGAGTACATCGACCCGATCCTGCCGCTGGAGCGCATGCGCCAGAAGGTGACCGCGTCCGAGGTCGACGGTGGCGTCGACCGCATCGACGCCGTGGTCAAGGTCGACGGCAAGGAGCAGGAGATCTCGGGCGAGGGCAACGGCCCGCTCGCGGCGTTCGTCGACGCGATCGGCACCGTCGGCTTCGAGGTCCGGGTCCTCGACTACAGCGAGCACGCGCTCTCCGCGGGCGACGACGCCCAGGCGGCGGCGTACGTCGAGGCGATCGTGCGTGTGGGCGACGAGGACCGCACCGTCTGGGGCGTCGGCATCGCGCCGTCGATCACCACCGCCTCGCTCCGCGCCGTGGTCTCCGCGGTCAACCGCGCGAACGGCAGCCGCCGGACCGCGCAGGAGGCTGTCGGCGAGGCCTCGACCCGCACCTGGGCGCCGTAGGCGTTCCGGGACGTGATGGGTGGGTGTGCGCCCGCTCGCTAGATTCGCGAGCGGGTGCGGACCGCCAGGGCTGCGGCGGCGATGACGGCCAGGCCGCCGAGCACCGTCGACCAGCCGATCGGCTCGCCGAGAAGGAGCGCCGCCCAGGCGATCCCGAAGACGGGCTGTACCAGCTGGACCTGGCTCACGGTGGCCATCGGGCCGATCGCGAGCCCGCGGTACCAGGCGAAGAAGCCGAGGAACATGCTGACCAGGCCGAGGTACGCGAAGGACCACCACGCGGGCGCCGTGCCGCTCACGCCGTCGCGAGCGCCGAAGGCGGTGAGCGCCAGCATCACCGGCGCGGCCACGACGAGGGCCCACGAGATCGTCTGCCATGCGCCGAGTTCGCGGGAGAGCAGGCCGCCCTCCGCGTAGCCGACCGCTGCGGCGATCACCGCGCCGAACAGCAGCAGGTCGGACAGGCGCAGCGTGCCGACCCCGCCGCCCTGCACCACGGCGAAGGTCACGGCGCACACCGCCCCCGCGGCCGCCGCCAGCCAGAAGGCCGACGGCGGCCGCTCCCCTGTTCGCCACACGGCAGCGACGGCGGTCGCCGCCGGTAGCACGGCAATGACGACGGCGCCGTGGGACGCCGACGAGGTGGTCAGCGCGAACGACGTGAGCACCGGGAAGCCGATCACCACGCCGAGCGCGACGACCCCCACGCGGATCCACTGCCGCCCCCGCGGGAGCGACTGCCGCGTCACGAGTAGCGCGACCGCGGCCAACAGCGCGGCGATCACCGCACGGCCGGCACCGACGAACAGGGGCGGAAGACCGCCGTCGGACACCGCGACGCGGGTGAACGGAACGGTGAAGGAGAAGGCCAGAACGCCCAGCAGGCCCCACATCAACCCGGCGCGCGCCGGGTGCGGGTCCGGTATCGCCGTCGCCCGATAGAGAGTAGCGCTATCATGTTGCTTCATGTCTGACGATAGCAGTAGCGCCCGGCTCGCGACAGCGCTGCGCGCCTGGATCGCCGCGGCCCCGCCGGGAGCGCAGCTCCCGTCGACCCGCGCACTCGTCGCCGAACATCAGGTCAGCCCCGTCACCGTCCAGCACGCCATCCGCTCTCTGAGCGCGCTGGGCGAGGTCGAAACACGGCCTGGTATAGGTACTTTCACCCGCATCGAACGCACCACACGCCCCGTCGACCTCGGTTGGCAGACCGCGGCGCTCGGCGCCGCGGGTCGTCGCACGCCCATCGCCCCCACGGCTCTACAGCCGTCGGACGGGGACGCGATCGGCCTGCACTCGGGATATCCGGCGCGCGAACTGCTACCCGAACGGCTCGTACGGCAGGCGCTCACCCGGGCCTCCCGCAGCGAATCGCTCATGGGGCGTCCGCCCGTCGCCGGTCTCCCCGAACTGCGATCCTGGTTCGCGGAAGAGCTCGCAGCGCTCACGCCGTCGGGGGTGGGCCCCGTCGGGGCGCGCGATGTGGTGGTGACGCCGGGCAGCCAGGGAGCCCTGCTCACAGCCTTCCGCGCCCTCGTCGGCGCCGGCAGGCCCCTCGTCCTGGAATCGCCGACCTACTGGGGCGCGATCCTCGCCGCCGAGCAGGCCGGGGTCGACGTGGTGCCGGTACCGAGCGGGCCGGCCGGCCCCGATCCGGACGTCGTGCGGCGCGTCCTCGCCGAATCCGGGGCGCGGGCCTTCTACGCCCAGCCCGCGTTCGCGAGCCCGACGGGGGCCGTCTGGGACGCCGAGCGCGCCGGCGCGATCCTGGGCGCGGTGCGGGACGCCGGCGCCTTCCTCATCGAGGACGACTACGCACACGACTTCGCGATCGACGCGGCACCGGTTCCGCTCGCGACGCGGGACGACGCGGGCCACGTCGTGTACGTCCGGTCGCTGAGCAAGAGCGTGGCCCCCGCGGTCCGCGTGGCCGCCGTCATCGCGCGCGGGCCGGCGCGGGACCGGATCCTCGCCGACACCCAGGCGGACGCGATGTACGTGAGCGGAGCCCTGCAGGCCGTCGCGCTCGATGTGGTGACCACGCCCGCGTGGCGCACCCACGTGCGGCGGCTCGGCCGGCAACTGGGCGACCGGCGCGATCTGCTGCTCCGCTCCCTGCGCGAGCACGCGCCCGCAGTGGCCGTGGACGCGGTACCGCGCGGCGGCCTCGCGCTGTGGGCCCGGCTGCCGGGCGACGTGGACCTCGACGCGGTCGTGGACCGCTGCCGTCTCGACGGCCTCGTCGTGGGGCCGGGAGACGAGTGGTTCCCCGCGGAACCGACGGGCAATCACCTGCGCCTCGCCTACGCCGGGCCGCAGCCGGAACGATTCCCGGAGGCGGCGCGGATCCTTCAGGCCGCGATCACACGGTAGGCGTGAAGGCCTCGAACCACACCCGCTCGCGCGGGACCCCGGCGTCCTCGAGTTGCGCGGCCGCGCCGGTCATGAACGGCAGCGGGCCACAGAGGTAGGCATGGGCGTCGGGCGGGATGGGGAGGCCACTCAGATCGATCCGGCCGCGGGACTCCGCTTCGCCCAATGGGTACCCGTCGGGCAGCGCGTCGTACCAGGTGTGCAGCGCAGCGCCCGGAATGCGGCCGACGAGCTCGTTCAGCTCAGCCCGGTGCGCGTGGGTCGCCCGGGTGCGATCGGCGTGTGCCACGATCACCCGGCGCGCGCCGCCCTCCTCGGCGAGGTGGTGGAGCATGCCGAGGACCGGGGTGATCCCGATGCCCGCCGACGCGAGTACCAGCGGGGTGGCGGGGTCGCTGTCGAGCACGATGTCGCCGAAGGGCGGCGAGGCCTGCAGGCGCGCCCCTTCGAACGCGTATTCATGGAGGTGCGACGAGACCTCGCCGTCGCGCCGCACGCCGATCCGCCACCGGCCTTCGCCTGCGCCGGACAGGCTGTACTGCCGGATCTGGCGCGCACCGTCGGGAAGTCCGACCGCGATCGAGATGTACTGCCCGGGAAGGAATCCGGGTAGCGCATCTCCGGACGGGTCGGCGAGCACGAAGGCGACGGTATGCGGGGTCTCCTGGCGACGCTCGTCCACGACCAGGGTGCGCCACACCGTCTCGGGACACACCCCGGCGGCACTGTAGAGCCCCTTCTCCAGGGTGATCAGCTCGTCGGCGAGCTGCCAGTAGAGCGCGCTCCAGGCCTCCGCCACCGCGGGCGTGACGGCGTCCCCGAGCACCTGCGCGATCGCCGCGAACAGGTGCTCGTGGACGACCGGGTACTGCGCCGGCGCCACGCCCAGTGAGGCGTGCTTGTTCGCGACCCGCTCGAGCATCGACCGCGCGGAGAGCTCGCCATCGATGACGGCGGAGGCGTACATCGCGATCGATGCGGCCAACGAGCGTTGCTGGGCACCCACCGCCTGGTTGCCGCGGTTGAACAGGTCGCGTTCCAGGTCGGGGTGCGCCTCGAACAGGCGGCGGTAGAAGATCGGCGTGATCTCATCGATCGCGGCGCCCACGGCGGGCAGGGAGTCGCGGACGACGGCGATCTGGGCTTCGGTGAGCATGGGCATCGGTCCTCGGGCAGCAGGAGTGTTCTACTACGACGTTATGTAGTAGTTCCTTGTCGCCGCCAGGGACGGATGTCCCGAGAAGCCGGGACGTCTACCGCTGGAGGCCGTGCCTGCGGGCGACGATGCTGGAGACCACCTCGACGGGGACCAGACGCTTGAGCAGGAAGACGAGAGGCGCGTTGCTACCCACCGCGTAGAACTCGCGCGGCTTGTCGGACTCGATCGCCTTGACGATCACCTGCGCCACCTGCGCCGGCGTGATACCCGCCCGCTCGTTGGCGTCGAGATTCTCGATCATGGTGTCGAAGTCCGTGCGGTACACGGAATCATCGGCGACGTACTTGGTGCGCCGCTCGCCGATCCCCGTGGCGATGGAGCCCGGCTCCACGGTGGAGACCCACACGCCGAAGGGCGAGAGCTCCTGCCGCGCCGCCGAGGCGAAGCCCTTGAGCGCGGCCTTCGCCGCGACGTAGGAACCGCGGTAGGCGAGGGGGAAACTGGCGAGCATGGATCCGACCATGATCACCCGGCCGTAGCGCCGCAGGCGCATCGCCGGCAGCAAGCGCTGGGTGAGCTGCACCGCACCGAAGACGTTGGTCTGGAACAGGCGATCGACCGCGTCCGCGGGGAGCTCCTCGAGCGGCCCGGACTGGCTCTCGCCCGCGTTGTTCACCACGATGTCGACGGTGCCGGCGGCCGCGGCGCACGCGGCCACCGACGCGCGGTCCGCGAGGTCCAGCGCCAGGTACTCCACCCCGGGGATCCGCTTGTCCGCGGCGATGGTCTCGGGATCCCGGCTGGTACCGAGGACCCGGTAGCCCTTCTGCGCCAGCAGCTTCGCCGTCTCGTAGCCGATGCCGGAGGTCGCTCCGGTCACCAACGCCGTCCGTCCACTCATGCCCGTGCACCTCCGATTCGATCGCCCGTCGCGGCGGCCGCGGCGCGGCCCGCCGTCATGCCCGAGAAGATGCACCCGCCGAGGAAGGTGCCCTCCAGGGCGTTGTAGCCGTGCACGCCGCCCCCGCCGAACCCGGCGACCTCACCGGCAGCGTACAGGCCGGGGACGGGCGCGCCGTCGGACCCGAGGACGCGCGCCGAGAGGTCGGTCTCGAGTCCGCCGAGCGTCTTGCGGGACAGGATGTTCAAGCGCACGGCGATGAGGGGGCCGTGCTCGGGGTCGAGGATGCGGTGCGGCTTGGCGACGCGCACCACCTTGTCGCCCAGGTAGTTCCGCGCGTTGTGCATTGCCTGCAGCTGCGCGTCCTTGCTGAAGGCGTTCGCCGTCTCGCGGTCGCGGGCCTCGATCTGCCCGCGGAGACGGTCGAGGTCGATGTGCCCGCCGCGGCCGATCGCGTTCATCCCGGCGACGAGTTCCTCGAGCGTGTCCGCAACGACGAAGTCCTCGCCGTGCTGCTTGAACGCCTCGACGGGGCCGGGCGCACCCTTCGACTTCACCCGCCCCAGTGCGAGCTTGAGGTCCTTCTCGGTGATGTCCGGGTTCTGCTCCGAACCGGAGAGCGCGAACTCCTTCTCGATGATCGTCTCGGTGAGCACGAACCACGAGTAGTCGTAACCGGTCTCGAGGATCGCCTTCATCGTCGAATTCGTATCGAAGCCGGGGAAGTTCGGGGCCGTGAAGCGGTTGCCGTTCGCGTCGAACCACAGGGACGACGGGCCGGGGATGATGCGGATCGCGTGGTCGGGCCAGATCGGGTCCCAGTTGTGAATGCCCTCGGTGTACGCCCACACCCGGTCGCGGTTCACGATGTTCGCGCCCGCGGCCTCGGAGATCGCGAGCATGCGCCCGTCGACGTGCGCGGGGACGCCCGCGATCATGTGCTCCGGGAACGGGCCGAGCCGCTCCGTGGGCCAGTACTTCTCCATGAGTTCGAAGTTGTGCCCGATGCCGCCGGAGGTCACGAGCACCGTCGAAGCGTGGAACTCGAACTCGCCCACCGTCTCCCGTGAGCTCGCCATGCCGCGCTCGAGGTCCGTGGGTTCGAGCTCCGCACCGCGCACGCCGACGACAGCCCCGTCGTCATCGCGCACCAGCTCGTCCACGCGGCGCCGGAACGCGAAGCGCACCAGCCCCTGCGCCTCCGCGCGCTCGACCGGCTCGCGGAAGACGCGGACCACCTCGGGGCCCGTGCCCCACGTGAGGTGGAAGCGGGGGACCGAGTTGCCGTGGCCGTCGGCCGCGCCGCCACCCCGCTCGGCCCAGCCGACGACGGGCGTGAAGCCGAGGCCGAGGCGCCGGAGGTAGTCGCGCTTGCGGTGCGTCGCGAACTCGACGTAGGCGCGGGCCCACTGCCGGGGCCAACGATCCTCGTCCTCGCGGTCGAAGCCCGCCGACCCCGTCCAGTCCTGCCACGCCAACTCGAAGGAGTCCTTGATGCCGAGGCGCCGCTGCTCGGGCGAGTCCACCAGGAACAGGCCGCCCAGACTCCAGAACGCCTGCCCGCCCAGGTTGTTGCGGTTCTCCTGGTCGAGCACCAGCACGCGGCGCCCGGCCCGGCTCAGCTCGTACGCGGCCACCAGGCCCGCGAGTCCGGCGCCGACGATGATCGCATCCGGCTCGAACCCTGCGACCTGCGATCGTTCCTCGCTCACGCCGCCTCCTCGTCCATAAATAGACTGATTGTTCTAGTTATCGCTATCCTTGCACGGAGCATCGGCGCGGTCAACGGATTCGAGGTGGAACATGGCGAAGGGCGAGCGCACGCGCGCGCGGACCGTCGAGAGGTTCCTCGACGCCGGGCTGGAGGTGTTCGCGGAGCGCGGGTTCCACGCCGCTTCGATGGACGAGATCTGCGCCCGCGCGGAGCTCTCCCGCGGCGCCTTCTACTCGAACTTCTCCGGCAAGGAAGCGCTGTTCTACGCCCTGTTCGACCGGCACGCCGAGGATCAGGTCGGCCGGATCACCGCAGTGATCGACGGAGCGGACTCACTGGACGGAGCCATTGCCGACGCCGCGCGCGCGGCCGCGCCCGACGATCCCGACGAACGCCGTTGGGCCCTGCTCTCGACGGAGTTCACCATCTACGCGGCGCGCGACCCCGAGGCCGCGCGCCGGCTCACCGTCCGCGACGCCGTTCTCCGCGAGCGCCTGTCCGCCGCACTCGCCCGCTTCGTCGGGCCTGACGACGCCACGACGCTCGCCCGGTACGCGATCGCGCTCTACGAGGGCGTCCAGCTCACCCACCTCGTCGACCGCGACTCCTCCGCCGCCCGCGAGCTCCTCCTACGGTTCCTGCCGGCCGGTCTGCACGCCGTCGATCGCTGACGGCGCCGCCACAGTGCGATCGCCGCCCGCGACGATCCCGCACAGCAGGAGCGGAATCAGCAGCACCAGCAGGGCGGTCAGCGGGAGGGTCCAATCCCCGCGCACGCCGTGCAGGATGCCCATCAGCATCGGCCCCCAGGCGGCGAGGAGGTAGCCCACGGTCTGGGACATCGCCGAGAGCGAGACCGCCTCGGACGTGGTGGCGGCGCGCAGGTTCATCATCGTCACAGCCAGGGAGATCATGGCGCCCAGGCCGAAGCCGACGAAGATGTTCGCGATCCACGCGCCGAGGCCGTTCCCGAAGGCGAGGACGCCGAACACGCCGATCCCCTGCAACGCGACGGCCGCGACCGCGACGATCCGCTGGTCCCGGCGCCGCGCCGCCCACTGCGGGAAGCTCAGCGCCGTCACCACGCTGAGCAGGCCGCCGATCGCGAGCATCGCCCCGCCGGCCTCCGCAGACATCCCGCGGTCGCGGTAGATGGTGGGGATCCACCCGATGAGGGCGTAGGCCTGCAGCGATTGCAGGCCCATGAACCCGGTGACCGCCCACGCGACGGGGCTGCGCAGCACCGTCCGGGCGGCGCCGCGCGCGTCGGCACCGTCGGCCTCGGGGACGGTCCGGCGGAAGCGGAGGTACCGCACGGTCACCGTCGCGAGCAGCGCCGCGGCGACCAGCGACGGGATCGCCCACAGCGCGAGCGAGCCGCGCCAGCTGCCGTCGAGCACCGTGGCACCAGGCACAGTCAGCGCCGAAGCGAAGCCGGTGGAGAGGCAGACCATCGACGTGAACAGGCCCGTCATCAGCCCGATCCGGTGGGGGAAGAAGATCCGCACGAGAACGGGCCCGAGCACGTTCCCCAGCGCGATACCGGCGCCCGCGAGCATGGTGCCGCCCAGCAGGACGGCCCAGCTCGGCGCGATCCGTAGGGCGCTACCGACGGCGATCATCGCGACGGCGACCGTCGCCACCACCACCGCGGAGTACCGGCGGGCCAGGCGAGGCGCGGCCGCGGAGAACAGGCCCAGGCAGATCACCGGACCGGTGGTGAGCAGCGCGACCTCGGCACCGCTGAGTCCGTAGGCATCGCGGATCTCGTCGAGCACGGCGGACGAGCTGCCGAAGATCAGGCGGAGGCAGATGCCCATCGTGACGAGGGCCGCCGCGCACGTCAGGGCGCCGACGGCCCGCAACGCGGCGGGGGCGGGGTCGTGCGGACGCGACGTCATCCCCGAAATCATGGGATGAATCGGCGTCGCCCGTCAACTCACCGCCGCGACCTCCTCGTCGAGCGCGCGGAGCACCGCGGCCACCGCGGGCCGCCGCTCGGCCCCGGGACGCGTCGCCACCTCGAGGATGCGGGCGGCGAGGACGCCGACGATCTCCAAACTGCGCACGCCGGGATGCGTCACCGCGTGGCGCGCGACGAACGCCACCCCGAGGCCGGCCGCGACCATCGCCTGAATCGTGTGGAAGTCGTTGATCCGCTGGACGACCCGCGGCTGGACGCCGGTGATCGTCGCGAGGGAGCGGAGCACGTCGTCGACCGGGAAGCCGTCGCGCACGCTGATCCAGTCGAGGTCGGCGAGTTGCGACGCATCGACCCGGCCGGCCTCGGCGAGCGGGTGGTCGACCGGCACCACCAGGTCGATCGGCTCGCGCATGAGGACGCGAGAGGCGATCCGGGGCCCACCCAACGGCGCCGCCCGCTCGTCGCGGTGCGCGACCACGACGTCCGCGTCCGCGAGCATCGCCGGCAGTTCGGTGCCCGGCAGGTCCGCGTCGGCGGCGGCCACCTGGATCCCGGCCGCGGCGGTGCGACGCAGCACGCCGGGCAGGAGGAGTTCGGCCGCCGACGGGAAGAGCGTCAGCCGGACCACGCCGATCGGCGTCGAGCGGTAGCGGTCCATCTCCGCGCGCGCCCGATCCAACTCGCCCAGAACGGATTCCGCGCGGACCACCAGCGCCAGCCCGGCGTCGGTGAGGCGCACCCGCCGTCCGTCGGGCTCGAGCAGGTCGACGCCCGCCTCCCGCGCGAGCACCTTGAGCTGCTGCGACACCGCGGACGGCGTCATGTCCATCGCCCGAGCCGTCGACGCAACGGTGCCGCGGTCGGCGAGTTCGCGCAGGATCCGGAGACGGTGCACATCCATGTAGCCAAGCTACATGGACGGTCAAGAAGTATTCGATTGTCCTTCCGTTCTTCACGCTGGAGAGTGGAGTTCATGAGCCCCCGCCACCGCCTCGTCGCCCTCACCGTCGTCGTGCTGTGGGGGCTCAACTTCCTCGCCATCCGCTACAGCCTCGACTACTTCCCGCCGCTGTTCCTCGGCGCGCTTCGCTTCCTCGTGCTGGCCCTCCCCGTGCTGCTCTTCGTGCGGCCGCCGAAGGGTCCGGTGAAGTGGCTGCTGCTGTACGGCATCGGCTCGGGCACCTTCCAGTTCGGCCTGCTGTTCACCGCGATGCACATCGGCATGCCCACCGGCCTCGCCTCGCTGGTGCTGCAGTCGTCCGCCCCCTTCACCGTGCTGCTCGGTGCCGTGCTGCTGCACGAGAAGCTGACCCTCCGGCAGGTCGCGGGCATCGGGATCGCCGTCGTCGGCATGGGCCTGATCATCGCCGACCGCGCGGACGCCGCGGCCGGGGTCGGGGTGCTCGGAGTGATCCTCACCCTGCTCGGCGGGCTCAGCTGGGCGTTCGGCAACATCGGACAGCGGCTGGCGGCACCGTCGGAGCCCTTCCGCTTCACGCTCTGGATGTCGGTGATCCCGCCCCTGCCGATGCTGGCGCTCAGCGCCGCGGTCGAGGGCCCCACCACGGGCTGGAAGGCCCTGGCGCACAGCCTCGACGGTGTCGACGGGCGCCTCGCCCTCCTGGGCGTCGCGTACATCGCGATCCTGAGCACCGTCGTCGGATACGGGCTGTGGGGCGCTCTGATGGCCCGCTACCCCGCCTCGACGGTCGCGCCCGCGACGCTCCTCGTCCCCGTCGTCGGCATCGCCGCGAGCGCCGTGGTCCTCGGTGAGCACCCGACAGCGCTGGCCCTCACCGGCGCGGCGATCGTCATCACGGGCTGCCTGCTGGGAATGCTCAAGCCCGCGCCGTTACCGCTCGGCGATGAGGGCGATGGTGCCGGCGGCCAGCTCGACGTCACCGTCGCCGATGACCTCGGCGAGCGCGGCGCGCAGGGCGACCCGGCGGTCGTCCGGCAGGGTTGAGTGGCCCGAGTAGGTGAAGACGAGGTCGAGCCACCGGTCCTTCTCCTGCGTCTCGGTCCACGAGTCCTCGCGCTCGGTGACGGTGAAGCCCGCGGCCTCGAACCGGCCGCGCAGCTCGGCCATCGCGTACATCTGGTCGTGGGCGGTGCCCGCGCCAGCGGCCTCCACGTTGACGTAGTCCTCACTCGCGGCGCGCAGGTCGTCGTTCGACGGTGCCGTCGGCCGCAGCTTGTTCCACAGCAGGACGACGCGGCCGCCCGGGTTGAGCAGGCCGGCGAGCCGCGGGACCGCGGTCTCGGCGTCGACCCAGTGCCACGACTGGCCGAAGGTCACCAGGTCGAAGGTGCGGCCCCGCGCGTCCCACTCCTCGAAGGTCGCGACCTCGGCGGGGACGCCGGAGGCGCGCGCGACGTCGGCCATGGCACCGTCGGGCTCGACGGCGAGGACGTCCAGCCCACGGTCCCGCAGCTGCCGGGCGAGGATCCCAGTCCCGGCGCCGACGTCGAGGGCGGTGCCACCGGTCGCGATCGCGTCGAGCGTGACGTCGCTGTAGCGCGGGCGGAGCCGGTCGTAGTCGTCGGCGATCGCCCCGAAGGAGAGGGCGCGGCGACGATCTTCGTGCAGTTCAGCCATGAATCCAGCTTGCCCTATCCTGGAGCGCATGCCCGGACTCCCCCTCCGCGCCCGCGCGGCGCTGCTCGCCGCCCGATCCGCAGCCTGGGCGTCGCAGCGCGCCGGGCGCGGCAAGGGCTCGATGATCGGCGGCCTCGTCGCACTCAAGATCGAACCGAACCTCATGTCCCGGCTCGCCGCCGGCAAGCGCACCGTCGTCGTGACCGGCACCAATGGCAAGTCGACGACGACCCGGATGACCGCCGCCGCGCTCGGCACGCTGGGCCGCGAGGTCGCCACGCAGGCCGACGGGGCCAACATGGACGCCGGCATCGTCGCCACGCTCACCGCGCACCAGCGCGCGCCACTCGCGGCCCTCGAGGTCGACGAGCTGCACGTGCCGCACGTGCTCGACGCGACGGCCGCCGAAGCGCTGGTGCTGCTGAACCTGTCCCGCGACCAGCTCGACCGGGTCGGCGAGATCAACGCCATCGAGCGCAGGCTGCGCGCAGGCGTCGACGCGCACCCCGACCTCACCGTGATCGCCAACTGCGACGACGTGCTCGTGACGTCCGTCGCGTACGACGCGAAGAACGTCGTCTGGGTCGCGGCCGGCGCCGGATGGACCAGCGACTCCACCTCGTGCCCCCGCTCGGGCGAGCCCATCGTCCGCGACGGCGCGCACTGGTACTCGACGGGGACCGACTTCTCCCGTCCCGAGCCCGACTGGTGGGTGGACGACACCTCCATCCACGGGCCGGAAGGCTTCGTCGCGCCGCTCACCCTGAGCCTGCCGGGCCGCGCCAACCGCGGCAACGCCGCGCAGGCCGTCGCCGCGGCGGTCGCCATGGGCGCCGACCCGCGGGCCGCGGTCGAGGCCGTCGGCACCGTCGGCGAGGTCGCCGGACGGTACGCGACGGTGACCGTCGGCGAGCACACCGTGCGGATGCTGCTCGCGAAGAACCCCGCCGGCTGGCAGGAGGCCATGTCGATGATCGACGGCACCGCCGAGGGCCTGGTCATCGCGGTGAACGGGCAGGTGCCCGACGGCGAGGACCTCTCCTGGCTGTGGGACGTGCAGTTCGAGCGGTTCGAGAACGGCAAGGTCGTCGCGTCGGGCGAGCGCGGCGCCGATCTCGCGGTGCGGCTGACCTACGCCGGTGCCGAGCACTCGCTCGTCGCCGACCCGCTGGCGGCGATCGCCTCGTGCCCGCCCGGGCGCGTGGAGGTGCTCGCGAACTACACCGCGTTCCGCGACCTGAACACGGCTCTCGAAGGGCGGCGCGCGTGATCGACTTCTCCGGATCCGAGGCCCGGATCACCGAATCCACCCTGGTCATCGGCCTGGTGCTGCCCGACGTGATGGGCACCTACGGCGACGGGGGCAACGCCCTCGTGCTCCGCCAGCGCGCGCGGCTGCGGGGCATCGACGCCGAGGTGCTGCCGATCACGCTGGCCGATCCGGTGCCCGCGACCTGCGACATCTACACGCTGGGCGGCGCCGAGGACTACGCGCAGCGGCTCGCCACCCGCCACCTCACGCAGTACCCGGGGATGCAGGAGGCCGCGGCGAAGGGCGCGCCGGTGCTCGCGATCTGCGCCGCGATCCAGGTGCTCGGCCACTGGTACGAGACCTCCGAGGGCGAACGCGTCGACGGCATCTCGCTGTTCGACCTCACCACCACCCCGCAGGCGGAGCGGTCGATCGGCGAGATCGAGGGTGTGCCGCTGATCGACGGGCTCACCCAGCCGCTGACGGGGTTCGAGAACCACCGCGGCGGTTCGGCTCTCGGCCCGGACGCCGCGCCGCTGCAGCGCGTGGTGCGGGGTACCGGCAACGGTGCGGGCGCCGCGGTCGACGGGGTGGTCCAGGGCAGCGTGCTCGGCACCTACATGCACGGCCCCGCGCTCGCCCGGAACCCGGAGCTGGCCGACCACCTGCTGTCCCGCGCGACCGGGCGTTCGCTCGAGCCGCTGGACCTGCCGGACGTGGAACTATTGCGGCGCGAGCGCCTGCGGAAGTAGGACCGGCGGGCTGCCCGGGTTCACGCGGTCGGCCCGGGCCCGCGGGGCAGGTGTCTCGTCGCGCAGCCATGCGTGCGACGCATACCCGCGTCACCCGCTGCGCTGGATCCCGGCGGCGCCTACGTCGCCGACGAAACATGTCGGCGCGGCGTCCTATCCCTTTCTCGTCATCGAGAGTTCGGGGGACATCGTGAGTAGAACCAGCAAGCAGCGGCGCGACGCGCGGAAGAAGACCGGCAAGGCTCATCGGCCGAAACCTCGGCGGCGGCACGCGTCCGGCGCAGGAAAGCACGACGCCGCCGCGTCGCCAGTGGCCGATTCGCCTCACCGGAAGCGACCGTGACATGAGTAGCACATCAAGTGCTACATTCGAGCACATGGAGCAGATCGGGGTCCGTGAGCTGCGGCAGCACGCGTCGAAGTACCTTGCCCGCGTAGAGGCGGGCGAGGAGATCGAGGTGACCAACCACGGCAAGTTGGTCGCCCGGCTGGTCCCGGTCAGCGAGAAGGAACGTCAGTTCCGCGAATTGGTCGCGGCCGGAAAGATCAAGCCCGCCAAGCACCCGTTCGACCTCGAGAAGCTCGTCGCGATGCGGAGGCCGCTACGGCCCGGCGAGAAGTCGCTGACTCAGATCCTCCTCGAGATGCGGGAAGAATGATTTACATGGACACCTCCGCACTGACCAAGCTCATCATCGCGGAGCACGAATCGGACGCGCTCACCATGTGGGTCGCCGAACAAGCCGAAGCCCACGAGTCGTTGACAACCAGCGACGTCGGCCGCATCGAGCTGATGCGCACGGCGGCGCGCCTCGATGACGAAGAGATCTTCGACAACGCCCGATACGTCGCGAACTGGATCAACGGCGCTTCAGTGACTGAGGAGATCGTTGCCGGAGCCGAGCGCATCGGACCACCGACTCTGCGATCGCTCGACGCGATTCACCTGGCGTCGGCCGTGAGCATTCGCGAGATGGTCAGTGCGTTCGTCAGCTACGACAAAAGACTTCTGGACGCCGCGCGAGCGGAGGGGCTCACCGTCGTCTCGCCCGGCGCGGAGTAGTCACCAGAGCCCCAGCACTGCCTGCTCCGTTGCGAGGAGGCGCATCTTGGTCTCCACGCCGCCGCCGGCGGAGAAGCCTCCGGTGCGGCCGTTCGCCGCGGTGACGCGATGGCACGGAACGACGGGCGGGTACGGGTTTTCGCCCAGCGCCCGGCCTACCGCGCGAGCCGAGCCGGGAAGGCCGATCTCCGTGGCGATCTCGCCGTAGGTGCGAGTCGAGCCGGGCGGAATCCGTCGCGCGACGTCGTAAACGGCGCGCTGGAAATCGGTGAGCCCCTGCATGTCCAGTGGGACCCAGGCGAGGTCGTCGTCGAGGTTCGTGCCGGAGACCAGGTCGACGACGGCCGCGATCACCCGCGCGACGGACTCCGGCGGTTCGGACGGCTCCGCGCCGTCGCCGAGATACTCCGCAGTGATCTCGTCGGATTCCTCCGGCAACCGGACGGCGGTGACGGCATCGTCGGCGCCCCAGGCGATCCCGCACCGGCCGACAGCGGTGTCGAAGAGGGCGTACCCGGCGGCCACGTCAGCCCACCTCCCGCGCGAGCAGATCGAGGTTGGCCTCCATGTAGTCGTGCCAGAGGCCGAGGCGGAAGTCGATGATCTGCGCCTCCCGCTCCGGGTGCTGCGCGATGTACTCGCTCAGCGGCGAGGTACCGGTCCCGGCGCGCGCCCACTGCCGCACCAGCGTGCCGCCCTCGGCGGGTTCGACCTCGAATCCCCACGTGGCCAGCGGATCATCGGCCGGGCCCACGCGCCAGACCCAGCGCCGACCGTCCTCGACCTCGGCGACCTCGGGCTCGGTGAACCACTCGCCGATCTCCGGATCGGCGTTGTGGCCGCGGAACCGCGCTCCGACGGCGACGCCGGCGGCACCGTCGAGCCATTCGGCGCGCTGCAGCTCCCCCTCCGCCCGGGTGGGCAGCGTGATGTCCGTGACGAGGCGCCACGCCTCCTCCGGCGAGCAGGGCAGCTTCCGGGAGACCTCGATGATCGGGTGGTCGCGCAGGCGCATGGGGCGATCTTATTCCGCGGCTCCGACATGTTCGTCGACGACGATGCAGCGATCACGCGTCCCGTCGACCGCGAACCAGCCGCGCTCGAACTCCTGCCAGCGCACGAGCTCGGCGCGCGACTCCTCGCCGTCGCGCGCGACGGCCCGTTCGAGTCGCTGCTCCGCGGTGCCGCCGTCCAGCCAGAGGCCCAGCGACAGGCGGTCGGCGAAGGAGCGGCGCGCGCTGGACACGCCCTCGATCACGATGAGGGACGCCCGTGGCACTCGCAGCTCCTCCCCCGGCGTCGGCACGCCGTCGCGCCAGACCATGGGGCGGTAGAAGGCGTCCCGGCCGCGGACCAGGGGTTCGATCACCTCGTCGACGAGCTGCGGCCACCACGACACCGGGTCGTCCCAGGTGGCGTAGTGGTCCGTGCGGATCAGGGCGACCCGGGCACCGTCGGCCCGGAGATCGCCCACGAGGCGCTGTGCGTACGTCGACTTGCCGGCCCCGGAGGGACCGTCGATCGCGACGATGCCCTCGGCGCCGCCCAGCCGGGCCAGCAGTTCGGAGGCCTCCATGCCTCACCCGCCCGCGGGCGGGAACTCCTCGAGCACGCGCGGCGGCTCGGACAGGGATCGGCGGCCGCTCATGGCGCGGCCGAGGGTCAGCTCGTCGGCGAACTCGAGCTCGGCGCCCATCGGCAGGCCCGCGGCGGGGCGGGTGACGGTGAGGCCGGGGAAGTCCTTGAGCATCCGCACGAGGAAGGCCGCGGTGGCCTCGCCCTCGGTGTTCGGGTCGGTCGCGATGATGACCTCGTCGACGTCGACCCCGTCGACCGACGTGCCGAGGCGGACGAGCAGCTCGCGGATCCGCAGCTTGTCGGGCCCGACCGACTTGATCGGGTTCAGCGCGCCCCCGAGCACGTGGTAGAGCCCGCGGTACTCGCGGGTGCGCTCCACGGCTTGGACGTCCTTGGCCTCCTCGACCACGCAGATCTTCGAGGCGTCGCGGCGCGGATCGGAGCAGATCCGGCACCGGGTCTCGGCCGAGACGTTGCCGCACACCTCGCAGTAGCGCACGTCGTTGCGCACGCGGGTGAGCGCGTTCGTGAGCCGATCGATGTCGGTGGGCTGCACCCCCAGGAGGTGGAACGCGATGCGCTGGGCGCCGCGCGGCCCCACCCCCGGGAGCTTGGCCAACTCGTCGATCAGCTCCTGAACGGGTCCTTCGTACACGTGCCGACCGTCAGAAGGGCAGGCCGCCGGCCAGCGGCCCCATCTTCTGCTGCGCGACGGCGGCGGTGTTCTCCGCCAGGTTCGAGAGCGCTCCCAGGACCAGGTCCTGCAGGGTCTCGACGTCCTCCGGGTCGACCACCTTGGGGTCGATGGTCACCGACTGCACCTGGCCGTCGCCGGTGCCGGTGACCTTCACGAGGCCGCCGCCGGCCTGTCCCTCGACGGTGGTGACCGCGAGTTCCTGCTGGGCCGCCATGAGCTGCTGCTGCATCGCGCCGACCTGGGCCATCAGGTCTTCCATCGAGCCTCCGGGCTGCATGCTTGTCTCCCTAACGCCGGTCGCGTGACCCGCTATGTCCGATTCGTGTTACTTGTGTTACCACTGTGCCGGTTGGGGCGGTACAGTGCGATCCGTGACGAACCGCCGTTCCGCCCTCCTGGCCGCGACCGTGCTCCCCGCACTGATCCTCTCCGGCTGCACCCTCGGTGACGCCGGACAGCAGCGGAACGCGGCCGCACCCACCAGCCTATCGCCCGACGGCCCCGCCCTCGTGAACAACGCGGCGCCGCTCGCCGCCGGCGCGCTGAGCGGGAAGAAGATCTTCGTCGACCCGGGACACAACGGCGCGAACGACGCCTCGATCAACAAGCAGGTCCCGACGGGCCGCGGCGGCACCAAGCCGTGCCAGACCACCGGAACGACCAGCGTGAACGGGGTGCCGGAGCACACGTTCAACTACGCGGTGGCGTACAAGCTCTATCAGGCGCTCACCGCGGCCGGCGCGCAGGTGATGCTCTCCCGCAACGACGACACGTCCGTCGCGTCGTGCATCGACGCCCGCGCCGCGGCCGCGAACTCCTGGGGCGCCGACGCCGCCGTGAGCATCCACGCCGACGGTTCCACCCCCGGTAACCGAGGGTTTCACGTGAATCTCTCCTCGCCGCCGCTCAACCCCGTGCAGCAGACGGCGAGCCCCGCGTACGCGGCGAAGATGCGCGACGCGCTGGTCGCCGGCGGTTTCACGCCGGCGGCGTACATCGGCTCGGGCGGGCTCTCCCCTCGCTCCGACCTCGCCGGGCTCAACCTCGCGACGGTGCCGTCGGTGCTGGTCGAGGCGGGCAACCTCCGCGACGCGACCGAGGCCAAGGTGCTCGAATCGGCCGACGGCCAGCAGCGGCTCGCGGACGCGATCGCCGCCGGGCTCGCCGCGTACCTGGGCTCTCCTGCGACGCGATAGTCGCGAATCCGGCCGAATTCGGGGTTACGAAGCCGAATCCGGCTCGCTGATGCGCTGAGCCGCCGAACTCACGACCGCCAGGTCCCGCCCGCTCACGTATTCGCGCTCGGTGCCGTCCACTGGATCGGCGAAGGCGAGCGTGCGCGCCAGCAGGCGCAGCGGGTCGGAGAAGTCGCCGTCCACTAAGTCCCGCGGTTCCGGATACAGCGGATCCCCCAGGATCGGCACGCCCAGGCCGGACATGTGCAGGCGGAGCTGGTGCGTCTTGCCCGTCTCGGGGCGCAGCCGGTACCGCCCGACGGTGCCGCCCCGCCCGTCCGGCACGTCGGCCTCGAGCGCGACGTGCGAGCGCGCGTTCACCGGGCCGTCCACCTCGTAGGCCCGCATGATGCCGGGCGTCTTCTCGATCCGGGACTCCACGACCGTCGGCAGCTCGAGACCGGCGCGTAGCGGCGCGAGGGCCGCGTACTCCTTGCGGGCCCGCCCGGTCGCGAACAGCTGCTGATAGGCGCCGCGCACTGCCGGGTCACGGGTGAACAGCAGCACGCCGGCGGTGAGCCGATCGAGCCGGTGCGCGGGCGAGAGAAGCGGCTCGTCGAGCTCCCGACGCAGCCGCACCAGGGCGCTCTGCACGACCCGCGCGCCGCGCGGCATCGTCGCCAGAAAGTGCGGCTTGTCCACGACGACGATCCGCTCGTCCTCGTACAGGATCGGCATCGGGAAGGGCACGTCGATCTCGTCGGGCAGCTCGCGGTACATCCACACCGCCTGCCGGGCGGCGACGACCGAACCGGGTGCGAGCGGCGCACCGCCGGAGGACAGGACGCGTCCCGCGGCGCTCTCCCGCGCGACGTACTCCGCGGTGCCCGGGAAGCGGGCCTCGAGCACCTCGCCGAGGGTGCGCCCGGCCTCCTCCTCGGCGATGACGAGCCGCGTGGGGTCGACCCCGTCGCGCAGCGGCAGGGGTGCGACGGGGGCGCCCCGGTGCCGCCGCGGCCGTCTAGCCGTTGGACTCGACCTGCACCTTGAGGTTGGTGAGCAGCTCGTCGTAGATGCGGCCGAGCCCCTTGGGGGCGAAGGTCTTCTCGAAGAAGCCGCCGATGCCGCCCGCGCCCTGCCAGGTGGTGGTGATGGTGACGGTGGTGGCGTCGCCCGCGCTGTCGGCGGCGACGGCGCGGTAGGTGGTGACCATCGAGCTGTTCGCGTCGGTCTCGGTCACCGTGGCGCCGTCGACGGTGACGGTGGCGCGCACGTCGCGCGAGCGCTTCTCGGTGGCCTGCAGGATCCACTCGGCGACGGTGCCCGAGCCCTGGCCGCCCTCGATCACGCGGTACTCGCGGTAGTTCGGGGGCAGGATCTCCGCGCGGCGGGTGTAGTCCGCGATGGCCGCCAGGACCTTCTCGGGCGCGGCGGCGATGGTGATGGACTTTGTGGCGGTTACCTGGGCCAACGTACTTCGATCCTCTGAGTATCGGTGCCCTCGAGCAGGTCGGGGGCGTGGATGTCGGCACCGCCGACGGGTTCGATGCCAGCCTAACCAATCGGTAACGGCCCGCGCGCGCCGCGGCCGAGAGGTATAGCGTCGTAGATCGTGAGTGCTCGCAATAGAACGCCGGCGCGAACCCCGTCGACGATCCCGATCGCAGGCGAGGCCGCCTATCAGGAAGGTCTGGCGCGCCTGCGCGACAGCTACCGAGCGATCCCGCCGAACTCACGGGTCCGGCTGGCGAAGAAGACCTCCAATCTGTTCCGCGCCCGCGCGGCCACGGACGCCCCCGGGCTCGACGTCTCCGGCCTCGCCTCGGTCATCTCCATCGACCCCGAGGCCCGGACCGCCGACGTGGGCGGCATGTGCACGTACGAGGACCTCGTCGCGGCGACCCTGCCCTTCGGCCTCGCGCCCACCGTCGTCCCGCAGCTGAAGACGATCACGCTCGGCGGCGCTGTGAGCGGGATGGGCATCGAGTCGAGCTCGTTCCGGGCCGGGCTGCCGCACGAGGCGGTGCTGTCGATGGACATCCTCACCGGCAGCGGCGACGTGGTGACCGCGACGCCGGACGGGCCGGACGCGGAGCTCTTCTTCGGCTTCCCCAATTCGTACGGCACGCTGGGCTATTCGACGCGGCTGACGATCACCCTGGAGCCCGTCGCGCGGTACGTGGAGCTGCGGCACGTGCGCTTCCACACGCTGGACGACCTGCAGGAGGCGATGGCGGACATCGTCGATGGGCGGGAGTACGACGGCGAGCCCGTCGACTACCTCGACGGAGTGGTCTTCTCCGCGACGGAGTCGTACCTGGTCCTCGGCCGCAAGACCGACGAAGCCGGACCGCTCAGCGACTACACGGGCCGGGAGATCTACTACCGGTCGATCCAGCACGCCGACGGCGTGACCCGCGACCGGCTCACCACCCACGACTACCTGTGGCGCTGGGACACCGACTGGTTCTGGTGCTCCCGCGCCTTCGGCGCGCAGAACCCGAAGGTCCGGCGGCTGTGGCCGAAACACCTGCTGCGCAGCAGCTTCTACTGGAAGCTCGTGGCGCTGGACCGCCGGTGGGACATCGGCGACCGGCTCGCCGCGCGCAAGGGCGAGCCGCCCGGCGAGCGCGTGGTACAGGACATCGAGGTGCACATCGACGAGACCGTCGACTTCCTCGAATGGTTCCTGGACGAGATCCCCATCGAGCCGATCTGGCTGTGCCCGTTGCGGTTGCGTGAGCCGCTGCCGACCGGCGCGGACCCGGACCGGCCGTGGCCGCTGTACCCGCTGAAACCCCGCGAGACCTACGTGAACGTCGGTTTCTGGTCCGCGGTCCCGAAGCAACCCGGCCAGATCGAGGGCCGGGCGAACCGCCTCATCGAGGAGAAGGTGTCGGAGCTCGGGGGACACAAGTCCCTCTACTCCGAGGCCTTCTACGAGCGCGCCGAGTTCGACGAGCTCTACGGCGGAGTCCACTTGGAGAAGTACAAATCCCGCTACGACCCGGAGGATCGTCTGCTGGGGCTGTACGACAAGACAGTCAGGAGGCAGTGAATTGACGCGATCCACTGAGCATCTCCCCAAGCTCAGCCTCGCCGAGATCATCGAGAAGGTGGCGGGCGGGAAACTCGCCATACGGGTGAAGGCCTACGACGGCTCGTCGGCCGGGCCGGACGACGCGCCCTACGGCCTCGACCTGCTCACCCCGCGCGGAACGACCTATCTCGCCACCGCACCCGGCGACATGGGCCTCGCGCGCGCCTACATCGCGGGCGATCTGGAATTGACCGGCGCGCCCCCCGGAGACCCCTACGAAGCGCTGCGGGCCCTCTCGGACGACCTGAAGTTCGCCAAGCCGGGGCCCCGGCTGATCGCGCAGATCGCGCGCTCGGTCGGTGCCGAGCACATGATCCCCATCGCGCCCCCGCCGCAGGAGGCGATCCCGCGCTGGCGGCGGATCGCGGAGGGCCTGCGGCACAGCAAGTCCCGCGATGCCGACGCGATCCACCACCACTACGACGTCTCCAACCGCTTCTACGAGCTGGTACTCGGGCCGTCGATGACCTACACCTGCGCGTGCTACCCGGATTCCGGCGCGACGCTGGAGGAGGCGCAGGAGAACAAGTACCGCCTCGTCTTCGAGAAGCTGCGCCTCAAGCCCGGCGATCGGCTGCTGGACGTGGGCTGCGGTTGGGGCGGCATGGTTCGCTACGCGGCCCGCCGTGGGGTGCACGCCATCGGCGCGACGCTGTCCAAGGAGCAGGCGGAGTGGGCGCAGGCCGCGATCGAGGCCGAGGGCCTCGGCGAGTTCGCCGAGGTGCGCTACAGCGACTACCGCGACGTACCCGAGGGCGACTTCGACGCGATCAGCTCCATCGGTCTCACCGAGCACATCGGCGTGCACAACTACCCGGCGTACTTCACGTCGCTGCGGGAGAAGCTGAAGACCGGTGGGCTGCTGCTGAACCACACGATCACGCGGCACGACAACAAGCTGTCGGGCAAGGGCGGCCAGTTCATCGACCGGTACGTCTTCCCCGACGGTGAGCTCACCGGCTCCGGCCGCGTGATCGCCGCGATCCAGGACATCGGCGGCATGGAGGTGCGCCACGAGGAGAACCTCCGCGAGCACTACGCGCTGACCCTCGCGGAATGGTGCAAGAACCTGGTCGCCAACTGGGACGAGGCCGTCGCCGAGGTGGGCCTGGGCACCGCCCGCGTCTGGGGACTGTACATGGCCGGCTCGCGGCTGGGCTTCGAGCGCAACGTCGTCCAGCTGCACCAGGTGCTGGCGGTGAAGCTCGACGAGAAGGGCGGGGCCGGCGATCTGCCGCTGCGCCCCTGGTGGGACGCGTAGCTCCACAGCCGAATCCGGCGCTCGCCCCGATCAGATGGGGCGGGCGCCGAGTTCGTTCTTGAGGAGCTCGAGCGCGATCTCGTCCGGGTCGCGGCGCGGGGCGGTGGTGCCGCCCGAGGCGGCGTCCTCCCGATGCGCCGCGTCGATCATCTCCTCCTCGGAGATCTCCTCGACCGGCGCCGGCTCGGGGTCCGGCTCGGGCGGGAGCGGGATGTCGTCGTGATGCGACGGTGCTCGGTTCTCCCGGCCCGCCGGCCGCGGGTCCGGCCGCTGATCGCCTGCGCGGCTGCGGCGCTCGAAGGTGGGCGGCGCCTTGCGCGGCTCGGCGGCCGGGCGCTGCTGCTGCGCGGGCGCCGCGGCGGCACCCTGCGCACGGGGGCCGCTGCCGTCGCCGACCTCGACGTTCCACTGGGTACCGAAGACCTCGCGGACGGCGTCACGCAGGTTGCCCACGTGCTGCTGATCGCTGAACCGGCTGAGCAGCGCGGGGATCGGCAGTGCGAGGTGCAGGACATCGCCGGCGAGGCCGAGCACCTGCACGTTCGGCATCAGAGCGAAGGTCACCGTGCTGCGGTCCTTGACCGCGCGGAGCACCTTCGGCCAGGCCGTGCGGACCTCCTCCACGGACGGACCCGACGGTGCCTGCGCTGCCGGAGCGGCAGGCGCGGGCTCCGGATCCGGCACCGGCCGGGGCTCGGGTTCCGGCGCGGGCTCCGGATCCGCGGCGCGCGGCGGCGCCGGGGACTCCGCGGGCGGAGCGGTCGTCGGCGGCTGGGGCTCCGGGGCGGGCTCGGCGCGGTGCAGCACCGGCTCGGACTCGACGGGGCGAGCGGGTTCGGCCGGGGCCGCGGGTTCCGGTGCGGACGGGACCTCGTGCGGAGCGGCTTCCGCCGGCGGGGCAACGGCCGCGGCGGGCGCCGACGGCGCTGCGGGCGGCGGGGTGGGCTCCGCCTGCTGGGCGGGAGTCGGCTGAGCCGGGGCCGACTCGGTCGCGCCCTCGGCCTGGCGCTGGCTGGGCCGCACGAAGCGGGACGGCGGACCGTCGGATTGCGGGGCACCACCGGTGGCCGTGCTCGACGCGGTCCCGGGCAGGGCGGGGGCGGCGCCGTCGGCGGGAGCGCCCGCCGGGCGGCGCTCCAGCGCCTCGATGCGCTGCAGCAGCGCGGCCTGCGAATCATCCGCGGCGGGGAGCAGCATGCGAGCGCACATGACCTCGAGCAGCAGGCGCGGCGAGGTGGCGCCGCGCATCTCGGCGAGCGAGGCGTGCGTGACCTCGGCGCAGCGCGTGAGGGTGGCGAGGCCGAGCTTCGCGGCCTCCCCGCGCATGGTCTCGAGCACGTCCTCCGGCACATCGATGAGGCCGCGGTCGGCGGCGTCGGGGACGGTGTGCAGGAGGATCAGGTCGCGGAGGCGCTCCAGCAGATCGGTGGCGAAGCGGCGGGGGTCGTGCCCGGCCTCCATCACCTTCTCGACGGCGCCGAACAGGGCAGCGCCGTCGGCGGCGGCCAGCGCGTCGACCGCGGCGTCGATGAGCGCGGTGTCGGTGACCCCGAGCAGGCCGAGGGCGCGCTGGTAGGTGACGCCCTCCGGCCCGGCGCCGGCGAGCAGCTGGTCCATGATCGACAGCGAGTCACGCGGCGAGCCGCCGCCGGCGCGGATCACCAGCGGATACACCTGGGGCTCGACCGCGACGTGCTCAGCTCCCGTGATCTTCTCAAGCAGCGGCCGCATCACGTTGGGCGCGAGCAGCCGGAACGGGTAGTGGTGCGTGCGGGAGCGGATGGTGGTGAGCACCTTCTCCGGCTCCGTCGTGGCGAAGATGAAGATGAGGTGCTCCGGCGGCTCCTCCACGATCTTCAGCAGCGCGTTGAAGCCCTGGGGCGTGACCATGTGCGCCTCGTCGACGATGAAGACGCGGTAGCGCGACTCGGCCGGCGCGTAGAAGGCACGGTCGCGCAGCTCGCGCGCATCGTCCACGCCGCCGTGGCTGGCGGCGTCCATCTCGGTGACGTCGAGGTTGCCCGGGCCGCCGGGGGCGAGCGCGACGCAGGAGTTGCAGACGCCACAGGGCGTGCTCGTGGGGCCCTGCTCGCAGTTCAGCGAGCGTGCCAGGATGCGGGCCGACGAGGTCTTGCCGCAGCCGCGAGGGCCGGAGAACAGGTAGGCGTGGTTCACCCGGCCGGAATCGAGCGCGGTGCTCAGCGGCTCGGTGACGTGCTCCTGCCCCACGACCTCGGCGAACGTCGCTGGACGGTACTTGCGGTAGAGGGCCACGGTGCCAGGTTACCGGCAGGGTCCGACAGCGGCGCAGCTCGCTCCGACACCGTCCGCGCGTGCGGCGGACGACGCCGTCACGGCCGCTTCTCCTCCTGCGGCGGGACCGCGGGGAACTGCCCCGACGGGTGCGGCGGATCGGCGGGGAACTGCCCGGTGGGGTGCGGCGGGACCGCGGGGAACTGCCCCGTCGGATAGGGCGGAGGTGGCACGAACGCACCCGGGCCCGGCATGGGCGGGCCCGCGGGGCGCGGGCCGCCGAGCCGACCGGCGAACGACAGCGCGAGCAGCATGCACAGGGCGACGAACAGCACGAGGACGTAGGCCGGGTGCACCGGCACGGCCATGAGCCCCAGTAGCATCAGCGCGCCCCAGATGCAGCAGCTCGCGACCCGGGCCGGCAGGGAGCCGCGCGCGACGAAGACTGCCAGGCCGATGAGCGGCACGAACAGCAGCGCCACCTGGATCAGCGTGGGCGTCAGCATGAGGAACATCATCACGCCGAGACCGAAGTCGTCGTCGTAGTCCTCGCTCATCGTCGGGTACGTCGCCATCCACCAGATCACGAGGCCCACCAGGGTGAGCGCGGCGATCGTTGCCTGGACCAGCGCGAGCGCGCGATAGATGCGTGGCACCGGCGGTGCGGCGTTCGGATACATGCGGGCCCTCCCCCTCGACGTTTGCGTCTGCACCCACGGTAGCGGGCGGACCGTCGGCGGAGAAGGGCGAAAGCCGACAGCGGCGGCCCGGAAATCGATCCGGGCCGCCGCTCAGCGGGCTGCTACTTCTTGTCGCGATCCAGGCCCAGCACGTCCGTGATGTAGAAGAACGGGTCGGTCTGGTCGGTCAGCCCCACGACGTTGGCGGCGCCGGGGCCGTACGCGGCGATGCGGACCTGGCCGCCGGTGTGCTGCTCCTCGCCCGGGTCGAGCGACGTACCGTAGTTGACGGTGAGCAGGCCGCCGTCCTTGGTGTTCAGCGTGCGGGTCAGGCCGGGCGTGACGGTGCCCGCCTCGATGATCTGGCTGGTGTGCGCGTGATCGCCGGTGACGATGACGAGAGTGTCCTTGTCCTGCTTGGCGAACTCGAGCGCCGTGGTGACCGCCTCGGAGAGCTGGACCGTCTCGCCGATCTGGCCGCAGGGATCGGCGTCGTGGTTGGCCTTGTCGACGGATCCGGACTCCACCTGGAGGAAGAAGCCCTTGTCGCCCTTGAGCAGGTCGATGGCCTTCTTCGTCATCGACGCGAGCTTCGGGGTGGCGCCGAACGCGGGGTTGGGCGCGCAGGTGACCGCGGGCTCGCGGCCGCCGTCCTTGGTGGCGGTGGCCTTGTCCCACAGGCGCGGCAGGTTGCCGTCGGCGAAGACGCCGAGCACCGGTTTGTCCTGGTTCGCGGTGCTGATCGCGTCGAGCTCGGAGCCCGACCGCACGATCTGGTAGCCGCGCTCCTTGGCCTGCGCCTCGAGCGTCTTGTCCCGGTACTCGCCGGCGGTCGCGGTCTCCTGGAAGGTCTTCCATCCGCCGCCGAGAGTGACGTCGGCGCGCGCGGCGATCAGCTGCTCGGTGATCGACCCGAGGCCGCCGTTCTCCAGCGCGTCCGAGCTGCACTTCTCCTTGGTGGCGACGGGGCCGTAGCACTTGCGCTGGGCCACGTGCGCGACCTGCACGGCCGGGGTGGCGTCCTGCAGCTCGGTGGTGGTGACGTTGCCGGTCTTGCGGCCGTTGGCCCGGGCGATCTCGAGGATGGAGCGCTGCGGCTTGCCGTTCACGTCGACGCCGACGGCGCCGTTGTAGGTCTTGGTGCCGGTGGACCACGCGGTGCCGGACGCGGCGGAATCGGTGGTGTAGTCGGGCTTCTTGGTGGTCTTATCGAGGGCGTAGGTGGTGTAGTCGCCGGACAGCGGCAGCTCGTCGATGCCGGGGATCTTCCCGCCCGCGCCCCACTGGTAGTCCCGGGCGAGGGTCAGCTCCTGGTTGGCGGTGCCGTCGCCGATCACGAGGATCACGTTCTTGGCCGTGGAGCGCTGGATGGACTCGGCGATGGCCTGCGTCTGGTCGCCGGCGAGGCGCTTGGCGCCTCCGTGCGTAGTGATGTCGCCCGCCGCCTGGCGGTTGATCTCCACCTTCGCGGCGGTGTCGCCGGACGTGCCGGGGCCGCCGTCGTTGCTGCCGCACGCGCCGACCACGCCGAGAACCGCCACCGCGCTGACGGCGAGCGCCGTCCGGGCCTTGCCCCTACCGAGTTTCGTCATTGCTGCAGCGAAACATGCGCATGTGAACATAGGTCCATGCGCGGGTGAACTTCCCGTGATCCCGGCTAACGAACCCGCTCGGCGCGCCCGATCATCGCCTGCGCGAGCGCCGAGCCGAACAGCAGGCCGAGAGCGAGGGCGCAGATCACGGCCGCCACGTCCACGACGGTGCGCGCGCCCTGCTCGGGATCGATGCCCACCGACGTGACCGACAACAGCCCGAGACTGCCCGGCACCAGCACCCAGAACGCGGGCAGGAAGACCACCAGACGCGGGAGCTGCGGCCGTAGGTACGCGACCAGCGCGGCGCCGAGGCTGCCCGCGATCGCGCCGAGGAAGCCGCCGAGTACGGCGCCCGAGACGTGCTGCCCCGCGAGCTGGGCCCCGAAGGCGGCCGCGACCACGAGGCCGATCGCCGGCAGCAGCCGCATCGACGCGCCCTCGTTGAGGCACACCCCCACGCAGATCAGCGCCAGGCCCACGGGCGGGCCCCACCAGCCCAGCTGGTTCACCCGCTCGTTGACCAGCAGCTCCGGCCCGACCCCCAGCGCGGTCGTCGCGGCGAGGATGCCGAGCGAGAACATCAGCAGCTGGACGGTGCCGAAGGTGAGCCGGGCGCTGCCCGCGACCATCGCGCCCGCGGCGAGCTCCGACATCCCGGTCACCATGAGCGCGCCCGGGAGGAGCACCGCGAGCGGCGCGAGGAGGGTGCGCAGCGGACCGTCGAGCCACCCGGCCTGCGCGGCGGCGAAGACCCCCGCGCCCACCGTGAAGGCGGCGATCGTGGGCAGCAGCGTCGCGGCCAGCCGCACTCGGCCGGCGAGCTTGACCAAGAGCATCACGACGACGCCGCCGATCGCCGCGGCGGCGATGTTGGGCCAGCCGGGCTGCAGCAGCATCGCGATGCCGACGGCGATCACCGGCCACGAGACGTCCTGCACCCACTGGGGGTAGTGGTGCGGCAGCGAGCGCAGGGTGCCGAGTCGCGCGAAGGCCTCGTCGACGGAGAGCGTCCGGGCGACGAGGCCCCGGCGCACGTCGGCGACCACGGCAGACTGGTCGAGCCGCATCGGCCCGTCGACGGACTCGAAGGTCGCGGCGGCGCCCGGCTCGAGGCCCAGCGTGAGCCCGGTGGGGGTGGCGCCGATCTGCGCGAGCGGGTGCCCCATCGCGGTGGCGACGCTCTTGAGCTCGTCCTCGACCTCGTGCACGGGCTGGCCGCCCGCGATCATCGCGGCGCCGAGGTAGGCGAGCAGGCGGCGGTCGTCCTCGACCCGGTCAGGCTGCACGGGCGGCCGGCTCCGCGCTCGCCGGCACGGACCCGTCCGTGCTCCGCAGGTACCAAGCCGACCCGATCAGGGTGACCACGAAGATCCACACGTAGACCCCGCCCGCGAGCGCCTTGAGCACGGGGTTGTCCATCGGCCGCAGGAAGATGCCGATCGCGTAGGTGTCGTGGACGTCGTCGACCCCCGTCGGCTGCAGCGTCGGGAAGTAGGTGACCCAGATGAAGGTCGCGGCGACGAGACCGGCGGCCGCGACCAGCGCGAGCACCCGCCGGCGCGGGTCGTCGGTGAGCATCGCGAGGGCGAGGAGGAGCACCAGCAGCGGCACGATCCACACCCAGTGGTGGCCCCACGAGAACGGGGAGACCGCGCACGCCGTGAGCCCCACGACGGTGACCGCGAGCAGCACCACGCCGCGCCGGTACGCCCACGCCGCGACCGCGAGACCCGCGAGGGCCGCGGGCACGGCGACCGCCAGCCAGACGACCGTCGACGGCTTCTCCGCGTCGGTGAGGTAGGCGATGAGGCCGTTGATGGACTGGTTGCCCACCTGGTTCGGTTCGCCCACGCGGTTCGCGTCGAGGAACGTGCCCGACCAGTACTGCCACGACTGCTGCGGGATCACGATGAAACCGATCACGACGGTGCCGGCCAGCGTCGCCAGCGCCGTGCGGGCCTCGCGCCACTGCCGCGTGACGACGAGGTAGGCGAGGAAGAACAGCGGCGTGAGCTTGATGCCGGCGGCGATGCCGATGCTGAAGCCCTTGAACCGCGCGCCCGGGGGCCGACCGAGGTCCCACAGCAGGAGCAGCATGAGGAAGACGTTGATCTGGCCGAACCAGAGGGTCGTGCGGACGGGCTCGAGCACCGTCGCCACCAGCGTCAGGCAGATCGCCGCGAACCACACCCGCCCGTCGCGGACGAAGCCGACGAGCCGGAGCGCGATGAGGATGCAGGCGAGCAGAGCGAGCATCACGGCGATGGACCACACCCACCGCAGCACGTCGGTCGACATCCAGCTCAGCGGCACGAACAGCACGCCGGCGAACGGGGTGTAGGTGAAGGGCAGGATCTCGTTGAGCAGCGGACCGTCGTACAGCCCGTCGCCCCCGTGCGCGACGATCTCGCCGCCCTTGCGGTAGACCTCGGCGTCGATCTGGTTGTGGAACAGCCCGTACATCGGCGTGGAGAACGGGATCCGGACGAACTGCTGCCAGACGGCCACGCCCGCGGACACCGCGAAGAGGGCCAGCACCCACCACTGCCGGGGGAACCGCCGGCTGTTCTCGTCCGCCACCGGCGCGATCCTCCTGCTCAGGCGCGGCCCCTATTCGGGCTGCGACATCAGCTTTTCAGCAGAAGCCAAGAGTACACAGGTCGCCACGCCGTCCATTGCGGTCTCAAGCTCCGCGATGGACGGGAAGGTCGGCGCGAGCCGGATGTTGCGGTCGTGCGGGTCCTCGCCGTGCGGGAAGGTGGCGCCGGCGGCGGTCAGGGCGATGCCCGCCTCCTTCGCCAGGTCGACGGTGCGCTTGGCCGTCCCGTCGAGCACGTCGAGGCTGATGAAGTACCCGCCCGTGGGCTCGCTCCAGGACGCGACCTTCGCCGCGCCGAGCCGGTCCTCGAGGATCTCCAGGACCCGCGCGAACTTGGGCGCGATGAGGTCGCGGTGCTTGCGCATGTGCGCGCGCACGCCCTCGGCGTCGCCGAAGAAACGGGCGTGCCGCAGCTGGTTGACCTTGTCCGGGCCGATCGAGGTCAGGCCCGTGTACTTGCCGTACCAGGCCAGGTTCTCGGCCGAGGCGCCGAGGAAGCTGACGCCGGCGCCCGCGAAGGTGATCTTCGAGGTGCTGGCCAGCACGTACGGCCGGTTCGGGTGGCCGGCCTCGGCGGCCAGGCCCAGGATGTCGGGGTCCGACGGTGCGTCGCCCACCAGGGCGTGCACGGCGTAGGCGTTGTCCCAGAAGATCCGGAAGTCGGGCGCGGCGGTCGGCATCGACGCCAGCTCGCGGGTGACCTCCTCGGAGAACACCGAGCCCGTCGGGTTGGAGAACTTCGGCACGGCCCAGATGCCCTTAATCGCGGGATCGTTCGCGGCGAGCTCCTTGACGACCGCCATGTCGGGACCGTCGGGGTTGAGCGGCACCACGATCATCTCGATGCCGAACTCGGCGGTGATGGCGAAGTGCCGGTCGTAGCCGGGCGCGGGGCAGAGGAACTTCACCGTCTCCTCGGCGCCCCACGGGCGCTCGCCGTCGACGGTGCCGTGGATCCACGCCAGGGTGATCAGGCGGTGCATGATCTCCAGGCTGGAGTTGTTCTGCGCGTAGAGGTTCGCGACGGGAATGCCCAGCAGCTCACCGAAGATCGCGCGCAGCTCGGGCAGGCCGGCGAGGCCGCCGTAGTTGCGGGTGTCGGTGCCGTCGGCGGCGCGGTAGTCGCCCTCGCCGGGCAGCGCCAGCAGCGCGTTCGACAGGTCCAGCTGGTCGGGGGCGGGCTTGCCGCGGGTGAGGTCCAGCTTCAGCCCCTGCGCCTTCAGCGTCTCGAACAGCCCCGTCAGCTTCGCGTAGACGTCGGCGAGTTCGGACTGACTCAGGGACACGTACGTGGACATCGGATGCGCCTCCGGCGGTCTTCGGGCCCGGACATAAAAGGGGACTCCGCGCACCCGCCAGAGCCCGTTGACCCTTGCTGCGTTCCCGCCCTGGGGGAGTTCACAGGATGGACGCCGCGCGGAGTCCGTGGACCACTATACGGGTCCGGGCTGGTTTGGGTCGACGGGGGCCTTCGTCTACAGTGGTCCACGGAGGATTCGCCTAGTGGCCTATGGCGCTCGCCTGGAACGCGGGTTGGGTTAATAGCCCTCAGGGGTTCAAATCCCCTATCCTCCGCCACGGATCGGCCCGTGACCAGCACTGTTGGTCACGGGCCGTTCCTGTACCCGCGGACTTCCTGTCAGACTGGGGCGGAGCCAGGGGGATGCGATGACCGACGACCGATTCCGCAGCGACGAGGGCGCCCGCGCGGTGCGCGACGAGTACGACCGGCTGCTGTCGGCATACCTGCCGGACGTGGAGCGCACCGTCGTCGACGGGACGCACGTCCTCAGCGCCGGGCCCGACGGTGCGCCCGCGGTCGTGCTCCTGCACGGCTCGGGCGGCACGTCGCTGAACTGGGCGACGGAGATCTCCCGGCTCGCGGAGTCCCATCGCGTGCACGCCCTGGACCTCCCCGGCGAGCCGGGCGGCACCGTCGTCGCGCGGCTGCCGCTGGAGCCCGGGGCGCACGCCGCGTGGCTCGCGGGCGTGACCGACGCCCTGGGCGCGCCGCACGCCGCGGTGGTCGGCGAGTCGCTCGGCGGATGGGTGGCACTGGACTACGCCACCGAGCACCCGTCGCGGGTGCGGTCGCTGGGCCTGCTGGTGCCGGGCGGGCTCGGGCCGCGGCGTACTGCCCCGCTGCTGGTCGCGGGCCTGCTCAGCCTGTTGGGCGCGCCCGGCCGGCGGGCCGCGATGCGCTACTTCACGGGCTGGACGCCGTCGGACGAGCCGGGCCTCGAGCGCGACCTCGCCGCCTTCAGCGACCTCACGTTCCGGGCGTTCCGGCCTCGCACCGACGGCCTGCCCGTCTTCGCCGACGAGGCGCTGGGCCGGATCACCGCGCCGGTCACCGCGGCGTTCGGTGGGCGGGACAAGATGCTCGACGGTCCGCGGGCCGCAGCACACGCGCGCGCGGTCTTCGGCGACGACGCGGTGACCCTGCTGCCCGGCGCGGGGCACCTGCTCCCCGACCGCGCGAACCGAGCGCTGGCGGCCACGGACCGATAGCGGCCTGCGGGCGATTGAGTTCGCAAGCACAACGAGACGAGTCGTGCGAAACTGAGCGCAACCTGAACACGAGAGGTCGCCACGTCATGCGCGATACCGCCCGCAAGCTCGGATACGCCCTGGTCGCAGTCCTCGGTGCGATCGCCCTCACCTGCGTCTCCGCGGTCGCCTGGGCGGCCACGACGGTGCTCGTCGTCCCCGGGACCGGGACGAAGGACCCGTCGAAGGTGACGGGTTACCAGGAGAACGTCATCGGCTACTACGTGCAACCGACCGGCGCGTGCGGGGCGACCGCCTGCGTCGCGAAGCCGGTGCCCTACATCGCCGAGTTCTGGCCGATCCCGCTCGCGGGCTGGGGCGGGCTCGAGGGAGCGAAGTGGGACGACTCGGTCGCGAGCGGCGTGACGAGCCTGAACGAGCAGTACGCCGCCGCCGACAAGGACTCCCCGATCGTGATCTTCGGGTACTCCCAGGGCGGCACCGTGGTCACGGCGGTGAAGAAGCAGCTGGCCGAGAACGGCGGCATCCCCGACAACGTCTCCTTCGTGGTCATCGGCAACGCCAGCCGCCCCAACGGCGGCCTCTTCACCCGGCCGTCCTTCCTCGGGCACATCCCGATCCTCGACGTCACCTTCGGAACCGGCACCCCCACGAACACCGGCACCCCGACCCGTCCGATCAACACCACCGACGTGGGCTTCCAATACGACGGCGTCACCGACTTCCCCAAGTACCCGGCGAACCTGCTGGCGACCGCGAACGCGCTCGCCGGGTTCTGGTACGTACACGGGAAGATGCTGACTCCCAAGGGCTCCGACGCCCCGTCCGCCACGCCGATCGGCTACACCCCGGACGAGGTCCGCGCGGCCGTCGAGGCGGCCACCGCGAACTGCTCCGCCGGAAACCACTGCCAGGTGAGCGGCGACACCCGCTACGTGACACTGCCGGCGAAGATCCTTCCGCTCATGCTGCCGCTGCTGGATCTGGGTAAGGCCACGGGCACCACCGGACTGGTGACGCCCTTCGTCGATCTGGTCTCGCCGGCGGCCCGCGTGCTGATCGAGACCGGTTACGACCGTCGCGATTACGGCGCCGCGAGCCCCTTCGGGCTGTTCCCGGTGATCGACCCGCTGCGCCTCGGCGTGGACCTGATCGGCGCCGCCGTGCAGGGCATCGGCCAGGCCGCGACCGGCACCGGCGACGCCTCGAAGTTCCTGGCGCCGAAGCCGACCGCCCCCGCAGCGACCGACGCCGCGGACACAGCCGCGTCGAAGACCACGGAGACCTCCGCGCCGCAGACGACGCAGGAGCAGTCGCCGGTGCTGCAGCTCGTGAAGACCGCGGAGCCGAAGACCACGGAGCCGCAGTCCGATCCGTCCCCGACGACCGCACCGACCGGCACCGTCGCGCCGACCGGCACCGTCGGGACGAGCGAGCCGAGCGAGCCCGCCGAGCCGAGCACGACGGCCGAGCAGACCACCGAGCCGGCAGCGAGCGCGACGGAGAAGACCACGGCACCGACGGCGACCGAGCCGAAGACCGAGACCTCCGAGCCCGCCGCGGACGAGCCGACGGTGGCGGCGTCCGCAGCCTGAGCGACTACTCGCCCGAGAAGAAGGCTGCGGTCCGCTCGCCCTGCGCGACAGCCTGATCCGCGGGCACGCCCGCGGCGATGGTCGCCTCGGCCCACGCCTTCGCCGCCGCCGCGACGAGGTTCTTGGCCGCGGGCGTCGCGAAGAACGCCTCGGCGTCCTCGGGGCGGTCCTGCCCGGTGGTGAGGAACGCATTCAGGCCGAGGAACGCGAGATCCCAGCCGACGCCCGTGGCGCCGGGGCCGAACTGCTCGTAGAAGTCCCGCACGTTCTCGCCCGAGTGGGTGAGCGTGAGGCGGGCGCCGTCACCGTCGGGCTCGACGACGACCTCGACCTGCGAGGCGCCACCCATGATCTCCCAGGAGATGAGGTAGCGGTGCGGGGCGTCGCATTCGAGGACGGTGCCGGCGGCGTTGCCCTCCACCTGGAAGCGGCCACCCAGGGCGAGTTCGCCGTGGACGGGCGCGAACCAGCGCGGCAGGCGCTCGGCGCTGGTCACCGCGTCCCAGAGGTCGGCGACGTCGGTGGGGTAGGTCTGGCTGAGCGAGCCGGAGACGTAGACGTCCCCCTCGCCGCTGTCGCGCACCTCGGCGCGCCGGGTGACCGCTGCGGGCTGGGCCGCGGCGAGATCGTCGATGTCGTAGGTCATGATTCGTCCTTCTCGGTAGCCGTTCGGCGCGCCTTCTTGCCGCGCGAGATCTCGGTCCCCAGGGCCCACAGCTTGGGCTCCCAGAAGTGCCGGAACGGGACCAGCCAGTCGTCGACCTCCCGCAGGGGTTCGGGCTGCACCGCGTACAGGCGGCGCGTCCCCTCCGGCCGGACGGTGACGAATCCCGCTTCCCGCAACACCTTCAGGTGCTGCGAGACCGCGGGCTGGCTGATGCCGAAACGTGCACGCACGTCGTCGCTCAGCTCGCCCGCCGAGAGCTCGCCCTGAGCGAGGAGCTCGATCAGGTGGCGGCGGACGGGATCACCGAGGACGTCGAAGGCGTGCACGAGATCGAGTATTTCACTTTGAACTTATATAAGTCAAGAATGAAATACCTGGAATCCGGGAAAGTTCTGGTCGCGCTACCCGACGGTGACCGTGATCGTGCGCTCGACGGTGGGCTCGTTCAGCTTGGTGGTGTCGACCTTGAGCACCTCGAGGCTGTCCTGCAGACCGTTGGCGAGGATCTTCGCCTTGAGCTGGAACGGCGTCTTCGGGCCCGCGATCCCGGCCAGGCCGAAGTCGCTGTCGTTGGCGATGAACAGCGTCTTGCCGCCGTCGGGCGAGGCGAGGCCCTCCACCTTGTCGTGGCCGAAGAACTTCCCGGCGGGGTTGAGCTTGTCGACGAGCCCGCTGAGGTCGAGGGCCACCGACTTGCGGACCGGGGTGATGCCCGCGCCCTTGAGCGCGGCCTCCGCCTCCGCGGTGCCGGTCACGCCGGCGATGGTCTCGGGGTTCTGCTCGCCGAGCGGGGTCGCGCCGTCGAGACTGATCCGGTAGATCGTCTTGTTCGCCTTGGGCGCGGTCTTCCCGTCGCGCTCGTCGACGAGGAACTCCGTGTTCGAGATCGCGGTGATCTCGGAGACGGCCTTCTTGGTGTCCTTTGGGTTGTCCAGGAGGTAGGCGTACTGCTGGACGGCCTTGGAGGCGAGGTCGATCGCGACGATCCGCGTGACGGGCACCTCCTTGGCGTTGCCGCTCAGGCCGGGAACGTTCAAGGCGGACTGCATGATTCCCACGAGCCGCTTGCCGTCGGGGGTCACCGTCAGACCCTCCATGCCCTGGTTGGGCGTGCGGCTCTTGAGGACCTCGGGCAGGCCCTTGCCGGGCAGGAGGCGCTCGAGCTCCTGGCCGTTGGCGTCGAAGTGGACGAGGAAGGGGCCGTACTCGTCCGAGACCCAGAACGAGCCGTCGGGCAGGGCGACGAGGCCCTCGGAGTCGATGCCGTGGTCGGTGGGCGGGAGCTCGGCGCCGTCGAGGTCGAGCATCTTCTCACCCGTGGGCGCGGCGGTGTCGTTGCGACCGTTGAGCGGTCGGCCGTCGCGGCCCTTGAGGGTGATGACGCTCTGCAGGACCGCGGCGCCGTCCTCGAGCTTGAACCGGCCGATCTGCGGGGTGAAGTCCGGCGTGACGGCGATCTTCTCGTCCTTGCCCGGGCCGTCGACGTTGGGCCCGCGGTCGGTGAGGCCGTAGAACTCGCCGGGCGCGCCAGGGACCGGCGTCCACGACGAGCCGTAGCCGCTGCCGTCGATGGAGACGCCGCCGACGGTGGCGAGCGGCGGGATGTCCGACGAGTACAGCGCGACCGCCGGCGAGACGACGGCCTTCAGCTGCACCGAGCCGGTGAAGCCCGCCTTGGGCTTGAAGACGAGGGCGCCGCCCTTCGCCGCCTCGACGGTGCCGTCGGGCGTGGGCTTGACGTCGACCACGGCGCCGCCCTGCGCGAGCCCGGCGAGCTGCGCCGCGGTGATGGTGAGCGGCGAATTCGTGCCGGTCTTGAGGTCGAGCTTGGCGGCGTCGTCACCCCCACCCGAGGAGCAGGCGGCGAGCGAGCCGCCCGCGAGGACGGCGACGAGGGCAACGGCGAGGCGGCGGTTCGAGCGCATGCCCTGTGCTTACCAGACCTCCGTGAACCGCGCGTGGACGGTGATCGGCTACTCGATGCGGTTGCCCTCGGCGTCCCAGTGCTCGGCGACCTTCTTGCTGGGCTGCACGCGCGGGGGCTCTCCAGGCATCTTGGGGTAGTCGGGCGGGTAGTTCAACTCGACGGGGTGCTGCTCCCAGAGGTCCAGCAGGGGCGTGAGGTCGTGCGCGACCTCGTCCATGTCGGCCCACGGGTTGCCGTCGGCGAGGCGCTCGGGCACGGAGAACAGGTTGAGCTCGTGCGGGTCCTGCAGCTCGGCCAGCTGATCCCACGTGAGCGGGGTGGAGACGGTGGCGCCCTGCACGGCGCGCAGCGACCACGCGGAGGCGATGGTGCGGTCGCGGCTGTTCTGGTTGTAGTCCACGAAGATCCGCTCCCCCCGCTCCTCCTTCCACCACGCGGTGGTGACGCCGCTGTCGCGCTTCTCCAGCTCGCGGCCGAACGCGATGGCGGCGTGCCGCACATCCACGAAGTCCCACCGCGGCGCGATGCGGATGAAGACGTGCACGCCGCGGTTGCCGGAGGTCTTGCAGTACGCCCGGAGGCCGAGGTCGTCGGCGAGCTCGCGGGCGACGCCCGCGACCCGCACGGCGTCGCGGAAGTCGGTGCCGGGCTGGGGATCGAGGTCGATCCGCAGCTCGTCGGGGTGGTCGACGTCGGCGCTGCGCACCGGCCACGGGTGGAACGTGATGGTGCCCATCTGCGCGCACCACACCGGGATCGCGATCTCGGAGGGGCACAGCTCGTCGGCGGGGCGGCCGGACGGGAATGCGATCCGCACCGTCTGCGCGTACTCGGGGGCGCCCTTCATCATCCGCTTCTGATAGAAGCCGTCGGCGTCCTTGTCCTGCGGGCCCTGCGCGAGCCGGCCGCCGGGGTGCACGCCGCCGGGCCAGCGTTCGAGCGCGGTGGGGCGGTCACCGATGGCCGCGAGCAGCGGCTCGCCGACGGCGGCGAAGTACTGCGCCACCTGAAGTTTGGACACCTCGGGCGTGAGGTCGGTGGCGGGGTAGATGATCCGGTCTGGGCTCGAGACCCGAACGGGGCGGTCACCGTCGGGCCCGGGGACGATCACCTCGGCTGCCGGGGCCTTGGCCATCACTCCCCCTCCTGCAGGACGTCGTCGAGGTCGTAGTTGACGGGGACCTCGAGCTGGTCGTAGCCGCAGCTCGACGGTTCGCGGTCGGGGCGCCAGCGCCTGAACTTGGCGGTGTGCCGCAGGCGCATGCCCTCCATCTGGTCGTAGTCGAACTCGACGACCAGCTCGGGGCGCACGGGCACCCACTCCCCCGTCTTCTCCGGGGTGGCCCAGCGGTTGGGCTCGCCCTGCACGGAGTCGGCGGTACGCATGGGCTCGAGGAGCTGCAGGTACTCCTCCCGCTTGGCGGCGGTGAAGGCACCGATGCCGCCGATCGGCAGCAGCTGCCCGTCCTGGTAGAGGCCGAGCAACACCGATCCGACGGCGTTGGGCTGCGACTTGTGCGGGCGGTAGCCGATGACCACGGCCTCGCCCGTGCGGGCGTGCTTGACCTTGATCATCTCCCGCTTGCCGGGCAGGTAGTGACCGTCGACCCGCTTGGAGATCACCCCGTCGAGGCCCGCCCCCTCGAACCGCTCGAACCAGTCGGCAGCGGCCTCGGCGTCGGTGGTGACGCGGCTGATCTTGCAGGTCCCGGTGCCGGCGTAGGCGGAGACGAGCACCTGACGGCGCGCGCTGAAGGGCTTACCGGTGAGATCCACGTCGGCCATGGCGATCGCGTCGAAGCCGATGAAGATCGCCGGGGTCTCCTCCGAGAGCTTCGTGATGCGCGACTCGGCGGGGTGGATGCGGGCGGAGAGCGATTCCCAGTCGAGCCGCTTGCGGCCCTCGCGGTGCACGGCGACGGCGATCTCCCCGTCGAGCACGCAGCGCTCGGGGAGCTCGGCCCGGGCCGCGGCGACGACCTCGGGGAAGTAGCGGCCGAGGTCCTTGCCGCTGCGGGAGCCGATGAAGACCTCGTCGCCGTCGCGGAAGATCAGCGCGCGGAAGCCGTCCCACTTCGGCTCGTGGGAGTAGCCCTCGCCGGGCACTGCTTTCGCGGCCTTGGCGAGCATCGGGTCGAGCGGCGGGTTCACGGGGAGGTCCACGCCTCGATCCTAGGCGCGGACACCGACCAAAAGGCCGTAAGCGGGACCCCGCCACCGCGAGGCCCCGCTCCCGAGGGGCGTTCAGCCCATGCTCTTCTGGCCGTCGATGGTCTCGCGGATGATGTCGGCGTGCCCGGAGTGGTGGGCCGTCTCACCTGCGATGTGCAGGAAGACGCGGCGGACGGTCCAGAAGACGCCGGGCGGCTGCCACGGCGCCTCCGGCAGCTCGAAGGACGTGTCGAGATCAAGGGTGCGCACCAGCTCGTCCGTGACGGCGGCGACCCGCTCGTGCTCGGCGAGGACGCCCTCGACGGTCTCGCCGTCGGTGAGGCGGAAGGTGTCCGCGAAAGCGGCCTGCTGCTCGGGGGTGATGCTCTCGAAGTCGATGCCGTCCATCGCGTGGCCCTTGCCCTGAGCGAAGTCCTGCCAGCCCTTCTCGACCTCGGTGACGTGCTTGATGAGGCCGCCCACCGTCAGCTCGCTGACGGTGCTGCGGGTGTTGGCCTGCTCGTCGGTCAGGCCCTGCGCGGTGAAACGCAGGAAATGGCGGCGCTCGGCGAGGAGGCTGAGGATGTCGTTGCGCTCGGCGGAGATGTTCTGTGTCTCGGTCATGGGAAGAAGGCTATGAGGTATTACTGTCAGTTTCTGTCCTTAATGCAGAACACACTGGAAAACATGGCGAACACGAGCTCCCGAACCCTGCGGCTGCTGTCCCTCCTGCAGACCCACCGCTACTGGCCGGGCTCCGAGCTGGCGGACCGGCTCGAGGTGTCGGTGCGCACCCTGCGGCGCGACATCGAGCGCCTGCGCGACCTCGGCTACCCCGTCTCCGCGTCCCGCGGCGTCGACGGCGGCTATCAGCTGGCGGCCGGCGCCGCGCTGCCGCCGCTGGTCCTCGACGACGAGGAGGCCGTCGCGATCGCAGTCGGGCTGCAGACCGCCGCGCAGGGCGGGATCGCCGGCATCGCCGAGACCTCGGTGCGCGCGCTGGGCAAAGTTGCCGCGGTGATGCCGCCGCGGCTGCGCAAGCGCGTCGAGGCACTGGGGGCCGTGACCCAGCCCGCCGTCCTCACCGGCGGCCCTGCCGTCGACCCGCGGATCCTCACCGGCCTCGCGGAGGCCTGCCGCGCGGAGGAGCGGATCGAGTTCGGCTACACCGCCGCCGACGGGGCGCGCACCGATCGGCTCGCCGAGCCGATGCGACTCGTCCCGCTCGGACGCCGGTGGTACCTCGTGGCCTACGACCTGTACCGCCACGACTGGCGCAGCTTCCGGCTCGACCGGATCAGCGGACCGTCGAGCACGGGCGTGCGGTTCCGGCCGCGCGAGCTCCCCGCCGAGGACGCCGCCGCGTACGTCCGCGCGTCCGTCGGCCAGCGCACGCCCGCGCATCGGATCGAGTTCCACGTGGCCGCGCCCGTCGAGCACGTGCGGTCGCTCATCGGTCGGTGGGCGCGCCTCGAGGAGGTGCCCGACGGCACCGTCGTGCGGATGGAGGCCGACACGCTGGACTGGCCCGCGATGGCGATCGCCGTCCTCGACGCGGAGGTCACCGTCGTCGAGCCCGCCGAGCTGACGGCCCACCTGGCCCGCTGGGCGGGAAACCTCGCCCGCGTGCGCTCGTAAGCTGGGGCGGTGACAGCTGGACGGTACGCGCCGAGCCCGTCGGGCGACCTGCACGTGGGCAACCTGCGCACGGCCCTGCTCGCCTGGCTCTTCGCCCGCTCGACGGGGCGGGACTTCCTGATGCGCGTCGAGGACCTGGACATCGGGCGCACGGCCGACGGGGCCGAGGCGCGCCAGCTCGCCGACCTCGCCGCGCTGGGCCTGGACTGGGACGGCGACGTGGTGCGCCAGTCGTCGCGGACGGAGCGCTACGCGGCCGCGCTGGAGCGGCTCGGCGTCTACGAGTGCTACTGCACCCGCCGGGAGATCCTGGCCGCCCCGTCGGCGCCGCACGCCCCGGAGGGCGCGTACCCGGGCACGTGCCGCGATCTCACGGAGGCCGAGCGGGACGTGCGGCGGCGGGAGCGGCCGGCGGCGGTGCGCCTGCGCGCGACGGTCCCGTCGTTCACCGTGACGGATCTGCTGCACGGCGAGTGCACCGGCGCCGTGGACGACTTCGTGCTCCGGCGGGGCGACGGGACGTACGCCTACAACCTGGCCGTGGTGGTCGACGACGCCGCGCAGGGCATCGACCAGGTGGTGCGCGGCGACGATCTGCTCTCCTCCGCGCCGCGCCAGGCCTACCTGACGACGCTGCTCGGCGCAGTGCCGCCGACCTACGCCCACGTGCCGATGGTGCTGGGACCCACCGGCGTCCGGCTCGCCAAGCGCGACGGTGCCGTCACCCTCGCCGAGCGCGGCGGGCCGTCGGTGGTGTTGCCGGAGCTCGCCGCGAGCCTGGGCCTGCGTGGGAGCACGCCGCGGGAGATGCTCGACGGCTTCGACCCCGCGCGGCTACCGCGCGAGCCCTGGACGCTACCGATCTGACGCGTGCCGCCCCGCGGGCGCCTGCCCCAGGCGGGGCCGCTCGCAGATCCGCGCGGTGTGCGCGCCGGGGACGCCGGCGCCGTGCCGGACGAGATTGCCCGCAGCGACGCCGGAGGCGAACTCCCGCAGCCATCCCGGGGATCGGTTCGTCGCCGTCGGGGCCGCCCGGGTGCCGCCGAAGACCTTCCTCATCTGCTGAATCCTCATGTCCGAAACGCTATCCGGGGTGCACCACGCCGCCCAGGTGTGCGGTGCCGGAATTCCTCAAGATCCGGCCACGGGCCGGGCGGAGCTGGGCCCGACCTCGCTGCCGCGGAAGCGCTCGCGGTAGGCCGTCGGCGCGAGGCCGGTCTGCCGCTTGAAGTGGTAGCGCAGCGTCTCCTCGGCGTCGAAGCCCGCGCGGCCGGTGATCGCGGTGACGGAGTCGTTCGTCGTCTCCAACAATCGCATGGCGCGGTAGACCCGTTGCCGCATCAGCCATTCCAGCGGCGCGACGCCGGTGTACTGCCGGAACCGGCGGTGCAGGGTGCGGCGGGAGACGCCTGCGCGGGCCGCCATGTCGTCGAGGCCCTTGATCCCGCCGATGCCGTGCGCGAGCCCCTGCAGGAAGTCGGCGAAGCGCTTGTCCATGTCGGGCCGCAGGGTGTCGATGTTGACGAATTGCGACTGGTCGCCGTCCCGGTGCGGCGCGACGACGAGGCGGCGGGCGACCTCGTTCGCGGTGCCGGCGCCGTGGTCGGAGCGGATGAGGTGCAGGCACAGGTCGAGGCCCGCCGCGGAGCCCGCGCCGGTGAGCACCGGGCCGTCCTGGATGTACAGCTCGGACGGCGTGACGTGCACCCGCGGGAAGCGGTACTGCAGCAGCCCCGCGTGCCGCCAGTGCGTCGTGGCCCGCCGGCCGTCGAGCAGGCCGGCCGCAGCGAGCGCGAAGGCGCCGGTGCAGATGGAGACGATCCGCGCGCCGTTCGCCGCGGCCGCGCGCAGCGGCTCGTGCCACTCCGGGTTCGAATCGATCCGCGGATCCGAGACCGCCGTGATGATGACGGTGTCGGCGCCCGCGATCTCATCGAGGCCGTACGCCGGCCGCAGCACGGCACCGCCGAGCGTCCGCACCCCGTCGGCCGGGCCGCAGCCGCGCACGTCGTAACCGAGCGACGGGAGGTCGTTCCACTCGAAGCTCAGCGCCTCGAGCACGGTGCCGTACTCGAGCATCGTCATCCCGTCGCAGACGGGCAGCGCCACCACGTGGGACATGTCCGAATCCTACGGGGCGGCGGGCCCCCGCGGCCTAGTCGGACTTGGCCAGGTGCTGCTGGGTGCCTTTGTAGTAGCGCCCCAGGAACTCCTCCTTGAAGTCCCAGTACGTGCCGTCGAGCATCGACTGCCGGATCTTCGCGACCAGGGAGACGATGAACTGCTCGTTATGGATGGTGGCCAGCGTCGCCGCGAGGCCCTCCTTCGCCTTGAACAGGTGATGGATGTACGCGCGGGTGTACTGCGACGTGTAGTTCTGCGTCTCCGGGTCCAGCGGGCGGAAGTCCGTCTTGAACCGCGAATTGGTCACGTTGTAGCGGCCGTCCAGCGAGTAGATCGCGCCGTTGCGGGCCACCCGCGACGGCGAGACGCAGTCGAACGTGTCGATGCCCTGCTCGACCGCGGCGAAGATGTCGTCCGGCTCGGAGATGCCCAGCAGGTGCTTCGGCCGGTCCTCCTCGAGCTCCTGGTTCACCCAGCGCACGATGGTCGACAGGTTCGCCTTCTCCAGCGCGCCGCCGATGCCGTAGCCGCCGAAACCGAGGCCGCCGGAGAGCCGGTCCTCCTCGCTCAGCGCCCGCAGGTCGCGGGCCGCCTTGCGGCGCAGATCCTCGTACTGCGCGCCCTGCACGACGCCCCACAGCGAGATCGCGTCCCGCCGCTGCGCGGTGAGCCAGTTGTGCTCGGAGAGGCAGCGCCGCGCCCACAGGCGGGTGCGCTCCAGCGACTCCACCTGGTACGCGCGGCTGTTGTGCAGGGTGGTCAGCTCGTCGAAGGCGAAGATGACGTCGGCGCCCAGCTGATGCTGGATCTGCATCGACACCTCGGGGGTGAACCGGTGCTCGGTGCCGTCGAGGTGGCTCAGGAAGGTCACGCCGTCGTCATCGACGCGGGAGAGCCGGTCCTTGCCCTCGGCGATCGCGTCGTCGCCCTGCAGCTCCTCGCCGCCGGTCATGTCGATGACCTTCTTGAAGCCGGAGCCGAGCGACATCACCTGGAAGCCACCGGAATCGGTGAAGGTGGGGCCGTCCCAGTTCATGAACGCGCCCAGGCCGCCGGCCTGCTCCACGATCTCCGGGCCGGGCTGCAGGTACAGGTGGTAGGCGTTCGCCAGCACCGCCTGCGCCCCCAGCTCCGAGACCGCCTCGGGCAGCACCGTCTTCACCGTGGCCTTGGTGCCGACGGGGATGAAGGCGGGGGTGAGCATCTCGCCGTGCGGCGTGAGCAGCCGGCCGGCGCGGCCCAGCGGACCGTCGGGGCCCTCGAGGCGCCCCTCGATCTCGAACCGCGTGGGGTCGCTGATGTGCTCGCTCTGCAGTCGCGTGCGGCTCGTCATCGAGCGGTAGTCGGAGCGCAGCGCGCTGAGCTCCGCCGCGATCGCCTTGTTCTGCTCGCGCAGCTGGGCGATCTCGTCGCGGGTGCGGTCGCGCGCGACGATCGGGCCGGTCGCGGTCTGGTCCGGGCGCGGGACGCCGGGCCGTGCGACGGGGTACTCGGCGGTGTCCGGCGCGACCGTATCCGGTGCCGCGGTGGCGACCTGTTCCGTGTCGGCGTACACGGGCGCCTGCTCCGTGACGTGCTCGTCGTCCTTGCCGAGGGGCACCAGCGGCACGGGCACCGTTGGTGCGGCCGTGGGGAGCTCGGCGCCGTTGGCCGTGCCGTTGGCGTGGCCGTTCACGCCGGCCTGCGCGACCCGGGCCTTGCCGCGGGCGTGCACGTCGGTCGCGCCGGCGGCGACGAGCTGCTCGGTCGGGACCGGGATCTCGGCCGTGGTCTGCGCGGGGATCGCGGCGGTGTCGGCGTTCGCGTCGCCGCGGCCGAGCTGGGCGACGAGCGCCTCGCCCTCGATGTCGACGTTCGGCAGGATCTTGTCGAGCCACTTCGGCAGCCACCAGGCCCACTTGCCGAGGAGCGTCATCACCGACGGGATGATCACGAGGCGCACCACGAAGGCGTCCAGCAGCACGGCGGCGGCGAGGCCGAAGCCGATCTCCTTGATGAAGACCTGCTCGTTGAGGATGAACGAGGCGAAGACCGAAATCATGATGATCGCCGCGGCGGTCACCACGCGGGCGCCGTACTGCACGCCCGTCACCACGGACTGCGTGGCGTCGCCCGTGTGCACGAACTCCTCGCGCATCCGGGAGACGAGGAACACCTGGTAGTCCATCGCGAGGCCGAAGACGATGCCGATCATGAAGATCGGCAGGAACGAGACCAGCGGCTGCGTGTTGTCGATGAGACCGAGGGCACCGTCGGTGAAGATCGCGGAGGTGACGCCGAAGGTCGCGACCACGGACAGCAGGAAGCCGAGCGCGGCCGTGAGCGGCACCAGGATCGAGCGGAAGGCGACGAGCAGCAGCAGGAACGCGAGCCCGACGACGATCGCCAGGTACTTGGGCAGCGCGTTCTTGTTGAGCTCCTCCGAGATGTCCATCTCGATGGCGGTGCTGCCCGCGACGCCGAGGTCCACGCCGAGCCGCGCCTTCGTGCCGGCCTCGCCGTTGACCATGGTGCGGAGCTTGGTCACCAGGGTCTTGGTGTCGTCGTCGTTGGGCCCGGACTTGGGCGTCACGATGATGGTCGCGGCCTTGTTGTCGGCCGCGAGCTGCGCGAGCTGCGCGTTCGCGATCAGCGGCGCGATGTTGGGGTTGCTGTTCAGCTGGTCGACGATCTGCTTGTACGCGCCCAGGCGCTGATTGGGCTGGGCGCCGGCACCGTCGACCGCGACGAGGAGGGTGCCGTTGGCGCCCTTGCCCCAGGCGTCGGCGATGAGGTCGTAGGCCTGCCGCTCCGACGTGCTCTTCTCGCTCATGCCCGAGCCCGGCAGGGCGGTCTTCATGTCCTTCATCGGGATGGCGAGGATGCCGAGGATGGCGACGCCCGCGACGAGGGTGACGACGGGGACCTTCTTCACCAGGTTGGCCCAGCGCAGGCCGTTGGCGACGCGGCCCTCGCCCTGGTCGGTGTCCTGCGGGTGCAGTCCCTTGACCCGGCCGGCGAAGACCTTGGAGCCGAACAGGCCGAGCAGGGCCGGGAGCAGGGTCAGCGCGACGATGACGGCGATGAAGACGCCCCACGCGGCGGCGACGCCCATCTGGCCGAGGAAGTCCATGCCGATGAAGGCGAGCGCGGCGAGGGCGATGATCACCGTCAACCCGGCGAAGATCACGGCCGTGCCGGCGGTGCCCACCGCGATGCCCGCGGCCTCGGCCCGCTGCTCCTTGGTGGTGGCGCCGAGGCGCCGCAGTTCGTGCCGGTACCGGGACACGATGAAGAGGGCGTAGTCGATGGTGACGGCCAGGCCGATCATCGAGGTCAGGACCGTGGGGAACGTGCCGAGCTCGATGAAGTGCGAGGCGATCATGACGCCGCCGATGGCCACCGGCACCGCGATGATCGCGTTGAGCAGCGGCAGGCCCCACGCGACGAGCGAGGCGAAGGTGATGATCAGGACGATCGCGGCGACGATCATGCCGATGATCTCGCTGGTCATGCCCATGTCCTCGGCACCGCGGGCGGCGGAACCGTCGGCCTCGACCTGCAGGGTGCCGTTGGAGGCGGTCTCGCCGGCCTCGCGGGCCTTCTTGATGTCCTCGGAGAGGGTGTCCGGCAGCTCCGTGACCTTGCCGATGAAGTCCACGGTGATCTTGGCGGTCTTGCCGTCGGGGCTGACCGACGAGGCGGCCGCCGCGTCGGCGTCCTTCTGCGCCTGCGTCTTGGTGGACGCGATGGTCTTGCCCTGCTCGGTGACCGTCTCGAGCTTCGAGCGCTGCTCCGGGGTCAGCGCGTTCGGATCCAGCTTGCCCGTCGGGTTGTGCAGCAGCTCCGGGTCCTGGACCACGGAGACCTTGCGGCCGTCCTCGTCCTTGGTGAGGTTCTTGAGGTCGGCGATGGTGCGGTCGATGCCCGCCGCGGCCGCCGGATCGGTGAGCTTGCCGTCCTTGGTATGGAAGACGATGGTCGCCGAGGCGGTGGTGAACGGGTCGCCGCCGCTGTCGCCGAAGTTCTCGGAGACGATGTCCGTCGCCTTCGCCGAGGGCAGGCCCGGCAGCGAGAAGTTGTCGACGGTCGCGCCCTTGAGGAGCGCGCCACCGGTGAGCATGCCGGCGAAGATCAGCAGCCACGCCACGATGACTTTGAAACGATTGAGGTAGGCGAACCTCCCCAGCCGGTACAGGAACAGTGCCATGCGAGTCACTCCGAGTCGTCGAGGCGCGACGGGCTGCGCGATGCGGGTCGTGTTCGAGTGTACCGATCGTTGCCGCCCGCAATAATGTCGCTGACCGGCACTTTTGTGAGGCTCATCACCAGTTCGCAGGTAGCGTGCAGGGTATGACCGCATTTCAGCACTTCGCAACGCCTGCCACAGCCGTCGCAACTGCAACAGTGTGCGGCCTGCTCCTCGCGGGCTGCGGCAGTTCGTCGGACTCGGCCCCCGCGCCGTCGGGCGCCCCGTCGGCCACGACGACAGTGGCCGAGACCCGCGCCGAGATGTGCGGGCAGACCCGCGGCCCCGACGGGGCCCTGTACGTCCACGCGCTCGGCACCGTGAAGGTCGACTGCGCCGAGGCGATGCGCGTCGCGAACGCCTTCGGCCCCCAGATCGCGATGGCGAAGCCCGTCACCGTGGACGGCTGGAACTGCACCTTCCCGCAGACCCCCGGCATGCTCGCGCGGTGCGACAGCGGCGACAAGGCGATCGGCTTCTTCAGCTCCCACTGACCGCCTCAAGCGCGGCGGCCTCGTCCTCGGGCAGGTCGATCGCGAAGGTCGCGGCAAGGATCGCCCGACGGTCCGCCGCCGCGTACGGCACGGACCCCTTGAACCCGTCGGGGCGGGTGGTGATCACCGCGTCGCGCGTGATCACGTGCCGCTCGCCGGGCCGGTTGACCACCGCCATGAGCCGCCCGCGGAAGGGCGAGTGCGGCGAGGTCGCGACGTAGAAGTTGGTCATCCGCAGGTCGGACCACGTGCGGTCGGTGAGCGCGAACCGGTACTGCGGCCGCCACTGGGCCGAGCTCGGGTCGAGGAAGTCGAGCTGCCACTCCTCGCCGAAGCCGACGGTCGACGCGGTGAGCCGGTAGCGCCAGCCGTCGGCGTCCTGCTCGAGGCCGCTCTCCAGCCGCAACGGAGCGAGCGGGACGGTGCCGAAGCCGACCTCGGCGAGGTGCGGCGCACCGTCGACCTCGACGAGCAGGAGAGCGTGCGTGCTCGCCGACGGACGGCCGTCGACCAGCACGCGGCCCGACGCGGCGCCGAACCGGAAGCCCGTCCGCTGCAGGACCGCGGCGAGGAGCGGGACGTGGCCCGTGCAGCCGTAGCCGCGGCGGCCGTCGATCATGCGGCGCTGCAGCGCGCCGACGGTGAGGTCGCCCGGGATGCCTCGGACGGCGTCGAAGTTCTCCCACGGCAGGGTGGTCGCGTGCGCCCGGACCAGCGCGGACAGGCCGGCGAGGTCGGGCGCGGGCGGGGCGCTGAGGCCGACGCGCTCCAGGTACCGCGGCAGGTCGAGGGCGGGCGCGCCCCAGGCACCGTCGTCGTTCATCGTTTCCCCCTCGAAGGATCCCGCGACCATCGTGCCTCACCCGTGCGGACTACGCAGGTCCACCCGCGCGGGTGATCCGCCGCCGCGGGCTCCGTCCCTAGCGTTCCCCGTATGAAGAAACTGCTGGTGGGCGCCCTGCTGGTGCTCGTCTTCCTCGCCTACTCCCTTCCTCCCTACCTGACGGGCGGCAGCCGCGTCCCGCTCGAGGATCAGCCGAACTGGTACTACGGGCTGCTCGTCGGGCACATCCTGCTCGGGTCGATCGCGATGCTCGCCGGGCTCGTGCAATTGGGTCGCCGCTGGTTCGCGAAGTACCACTGGATCGCCGGCCGGATCTACGTCGCGTGCGCACTGCCCGTCGGGCTCGCGGCCATCGCGATCGGCACCGTCACGCCCTTCGGGCCGGTGAACGCCGCCTCCAACGTCACGCTGGGCTCGCTGATGCTGCTGTTCACCGCGCTCGGCGTCCGCGCGATCGTGGGCGGCGACGTGGCCTCCCACCGGCGTTGGATGCTGCGCAGCGCGGCGCTCATGTACTCGGTGATCATCAACCGGATCCTGGGGCCGATCTCGTTCCTCGTGCTCGACGCCGCGGGCGTGCCGGAGTCCTTCATGGACTCGTGGGGGCCGGCGATCGTGGCCTGGCCGAGCTGGCTGATCGCGATCGGCTTCTGCGAGTGGTACCTGCGGCGCACCCCGCGGAAGCGGCGCCGCGCGGCCGGCACACCCGCCCGGAACGGAGAAGACCCTCTCCGACCGGGGTCGGAGAGGGTCTCTCTCGGCGGTGGCGGAGGGATTTGAACCCTCGGTACGGGGTTACCGCACACAGCATTTCGAGTGCTGCACCTTCGGCCGCTCGGACACGCCACCGTCGCGAAACTTTACCGGAAGACGACCCGAGCGTTAAATCGGCAGGTCAGGACCGGTGCGGCTGGAAGAAGTCGTGCAGCAGCGCCGCGCACTCGGCCTCCCGGACCCCGCCGCGCACCGTCACCCGGTGGGTGACGCGGGGGTCGCGGACCACGTCCCACACGGAGCCGACGGCGCCGGTCTTGGGCTCGAAGGCGCCGAAGACCAGGTGGCCGATGCGGGCCGAGACCAGCGCGCCGGCGCACATGGCGCAGGGCTCCAGGGTGACGGCCAGGGTGCAGCCCTCGAGCCGCCAGCCGTCGCCGAACCGCGTCGCGGCCTCACGGATCGCGAGGATCTCCGCGTGGGCGGTGGGGTCGCCGAGCGCTTCCCGGCGGTTCCCCGCGAGCGCGAGCACGGCACCGTCGGGCGCGATGACGGCGGCGCCGACGGGTACGTCGTCGGGGCCCGCGAGGCCCGCGGCCTCCAGGGCGGCGCCCATGGCCTCGCGTTCGGCGTCGAGCAGTGCCACTAGCCCAGCGAGTCGAGGATCGCGCCCAGCTCGGCGTCGAACTGGAGCCGCTCGGCGATCACCTGGAGCTGCTCGTCGGGATAGAGGTCCGGGTCGGCCAGGAGCACGCTGAGCTCCTGCTCGCCCAGGCCGAGGTCGCCGAGGATGCCGAGGTCGCCCTCGGGCCAGGGGTCGGTGTCCTCGATCTCCTCGGGGTCGATGTCCGGCACGTCGACGTTGAGCCGGTCGAGCGCCTGCACGGCCAGCTCGTCGAAGACGGCGGCCGTCGCGTCGGAGAGCAGGATCCGCGAGTCCGACGGCCCGGGGCGCACGATGACGAAGTACTCGTCGTCCACGTTGAGCAGGCCGATCACGGCGCCGGTCGCGCGCAGCGCCTTGAGCTCCTGTTCGGCCTTGGCGATGCTGCCCAGCGCGCCGGGGTCGAGCAGGTGCACCGTCCAGGCGGTCTCCCCGCGGATCACGGCCACGGCGTAGCCGTCGGTGTCGTCGTAGCGCTCCGGTGAGGTCTCTGCGGCCATGCAGAGAACCGTATCCGTAAACGCGCGTCCGCGACACGTCTCATACGGCTTCCTCACGCCGTTGTGGAACGCTGTCGGGGTGTCCACACCACATTCCGGCGTCCCCGTGTGCGTCCTCGGCCTCGGCCTCATCGGCGGATCCATCCTCCGGGCGCTCGGCCGCGCGGGGCGGCCCGCCTACGGCTGGAACCGTTCGGCCGCCGCCGTCGACGATGCCGGGGCCGCGGGCTTCGACGCCTCGTCGGACCTCGCGGCGACGCTGCGTCGCGCGGAGGAGGGCGCGCACGTCGTCGTGGTCGCGGTGCCCGTCCCCGCGCTCGACGGGGTGCTCGCGGCCGTCGCCGAACACGCGCCGAACGCGTGGCTGACGGACGCGGTGAGCGTCAAGGGCGACGTCGCGCGCCGGGTCGCCGCCGTCGGCCTGACGGGGCGCTACGCGGGCGGTCACCCGATGGCGGGGACCGCCTTCTCCGGCTGGGAGGCCACCGACGCCGCCCTGTTCGACGGCGCGACGTGGGTGGTCACCGCCGACGACGAGACCCCCGCGGAGGCCTGGCGGCTCGCGGCCTCCGTGGGCCTGGACTGCGGCGCGGTGATCGTGCCCGCGGGCTCCACCGAGCACGACGCTGCGGTCGCGCGGATCTCGCACTCGGTGCACGTGGTGGCCGAGGCCGTCGCGATCACGGCGCAGCTCGACCCGGCCGCGAAGCAGCTGGCCCTCTCGCTGGCCGCGAGCAGCTTCCGCGACGTCACGCGGGTCGCGGGCACGGCCCCGTCGCTGGTGAACGCGATGTGCGAGGCGAACGCGGAGGCCCTGCTCGACGCGCTGGACGACACCATCGCCGAACTCATCGCCGCCCGCGCCGAGCTGGCCGAGAAGGGCACCGTCGGGGACATCACCGGACGCGGCTACGCGGCGCGCCGGCGGTACGAGAACGCCCGCCGCACCCCGTTCTCCCCCGTGCTGGACGGGGCGGGGTGGCAGCGGGCGCTGCGCGAGGCCGGTCACGCCGGGGGCGTGATCACGGCGCTCGACTGACTATTCGACGCGGCTCGACAGGCCCGGGTAGTCGACGATGAAGCCGTCGGCGTCGACGGACACCTTCGAGCTGCTGATCGGGGAGATCACCGTGATGCCGTCGGCGGCACCGTCGTAGTTGATGACCGTCTCCTTGACCGCCAGCGTCGGCAGGTCGACGTACACCACCGGCACGTCGATCTCCTCGGGGTGGCTCTGCAGGTCGAACCGGCGGATCGTCAGGGCGTTGAAGAACGCGGACTTGAGCACGTCGACGCTGAGCGCGCCGGAGAAGAAGCCGCGCTCCGAGCCCTGCGCGCCCTGGACCAGCCAGTGGTTCTCGCCGTCGCGCGCGATCGTCACCTGCGCCTCGCCGGCCTCGGTGAGGGCGTGCACGGAGAGGCGCTTGGTGACGCCCTCGTCGTCGGTGACCAGGTCGTACGAGGCGTTGAAGGCGGGGCCGTCGGCCGACGGGGCCGCGATGATCCGGCCGTAGGCCTTGATCCGGTCGCCGGTGAGCTGCACGCGCACCGACTCCAGGAGGTTCCCGTCCTCGGAGCGCCAGGTGAGGATCCTGGGCCAGCTCGCGCCGGTGATCACGGTGGCCACTGCGTCTGCGGATGAAGGGGTACTCACGCCCCTACGGTAACCCCTCGCATCCGGCGCGAACGAACCCCTGTGGCCGTCACTCGCTCAGCGCTGTCGCTGTGCCGACGCTCACAGGGGTCCGTCCGTCACGCGCGCCCGTCGCGCCCGCTCAGAGGGCCGCGACGGCCTCCAGCTCGACCACCTGATCGTCGTAGCGCAGGCGGCTGACGCCGACGATCGACACGGGCGGCAGGTCCACGAAGACCTCGGCCAGCGTCTCGCCCGCGACCTGCAGGTCCACCTGCAGGTGCTCGGCGACGAACACGGTCAGTCGCGCGACGTCGGACAGCTGCGCGCCGCGCTCGCCCAGGATCACCCGGAGGTTCGCCACGGCCGCGCGGACCTGGCCCTGCACGTCACCGGGGGCGACCGTGGTGCCGCCCTGGTCGAGCGGCGCCACACCGGCGACGTGGAGGGTGGCGCCCGCGGGCACCGTCGCGCTGTAGGCGTGCTCGACCGCGGTGGTCAGCTGGTCCGAGCCGTGGAGCTGCACGTCGCCCATGATCAGGCGGCGTTCTTCTGGACGGCCGCGCCGACGCGCGGGAGCGCCGCGACGACGTTCTCCTTGGCCTTGCCGCGCAGGCTCGAGTAGGCCTTGCGCAGCGCGGGCTGGCTGGTGGACTCGGCCTTCTTGTCGGTCACCGCGAGCAGCGCGTCTCCGACGGCGTCGCCGCGGGCCGCGAGGAACTGGCCGAAGTCGCCGGGGCCCTGGGCCTGGAAGTCGGTCCAGAAGGGGTCGAGCGCGGCGGCGAAGTCGGGGAGCAGCTTGGTCAGCGCCGACTCGATGACGTTCGGCGAAACCTTCTTGACCGCGGCGTACGCGGTCTTGATGACGGTGCCCGACAGCCCGCTCTTGTCGCCCACCTCGGATTCGACGACCGACGCGAAGTCGGCGACGACGGCCGGCTGGCGCGCGGGGTCGAGGAGCGTGGTGGTCAGCGACATGGGGGTACCTCCGGGTCTTCGCGGTCGATTGCGATGACGAGCTTATCGGGCCTTCCGGCGGCGTGCGGAGTGCTGAATCCACGCTGAGCCGGACCCGCCGGGAATGCAACCGTTCTGCATCGGATCTGCAACAACGGCTACCGCGGTTTGTGAGGTACGTCACCCGTGCTCTAGGTTGACGGTTGAAGGAAGGGGTTGCAATGGTGACCAGCCGATCCGGCAGAGCGAACGCACGACTGTCCGGTGTGCGCTTCCCGCTCTGGGACCGCAGCCCCGCGCTGCCCTCCCCGTCGGGCGGCGAACACCACCCCCGCGTCGACCACACGCTCCCGCTCGGCGATCCCACCGGCGGCGCCGACGCCCTCGCCTGGCGCGAGGCCGTCGACGGCCGGCTCACCTATCCCCGGGTCCACATCGACCGCAACGTCGACATCCGCATGTCCGACGGTGTCGTCCTGCGCGCGACCGTCGTGCGGCCCGCGGAGCTCGACGGGGTGCCCGTGGAGCGGCCCTACCCGGCGATCCTCAATCTCAACCCGTACAACCGGATGATCGTCGACGCGATCGACGAGACCACGCACGCCGCCTTCGTCGGGCCGGCGTTGACCAACGCCTCGAAGGCGCTCACGGGCGGCACCGTCGACTTCTCCGGCGGGCTGCTGCAGGGCTTCGGCATCAACCGCCGCCTGGTGCGCAGCGGCTACGTGCAGGTGATCGTCGATGTGCGCGGCACCGGCACGTCGCACGGCGTGTGGCAGATCCTCGGCCCGCGCGAGCAGCAGGACTCGGTCGAAGTGATGCGCTGGGCGCGCGGGCAGGACTGGTGCGACGGGAAGCTCGGCATGGGCGGCTGGTCGTACTCCGCGATCAACTCGCTGCAGGCGGCCGGGCACGCGCCGGAGGGCCTGGGCGCGGTCTTCGCGATCGAGGGCAGCGAGGACATCGTCCGCGACATCTACATCACCGGCGGCCTCCCGTCGGTGTTCATCCCGCTCTGGCTCGGCGCGGTCAACGCGCTCAAGTGGCTCTACAACCCCCGCACGCTGCTCCGCGACACCGTGAACGGCAACGTCTTCCGCTGGCTGCACAGCCGCATCGTCTCACCCGCCACGGAGATCCCGTCGGTGGTGACCGGCGTACTCACCGGCCGCGACCCCCGCGTCAACGACAACCCGTACTTCACCGAGCGGAACGCGAAGATCGAAGGCATCACCGCCCCGACCTTCCTGTTCGGCGGCTGGCACGACCTCTTCGGCCGCAGCACGCCTCGCACCTTCGCCCGCCTGAACCTGCCCGCGGGCCGCAAGCAGATGGTGATCACCGACGGCTTCCACGTCGACATGGGGGCGGGCTTCGGCGGCACCCAGGCGCCGCCGCGCATCGACGTCCTCGAGCGGGCCTGGTACGACCGCTGGCTCAAGGGCATCGACAACGGCGTCGACCGCTACGGCCCCGTCACCCTGCAGCAGCAGGGCGGCGGCTGGACCGCCGGCGAGTCCTTCCCGCGCCCCGGCGCCCGCACCCGGCGGCTCTACGCGACCCCGGCACCGTCGGGCACGGCGGAGCACGCGAAGTACGACGGTGGCCTCGCGACCTTCCCGGCGCGCCGGCGCGCGTCCGCGTCCACGCGGATCGACCTGCGCGGCCTGGCCTCGCCCGACCTGACGCAGGTGCTCGCGGGCCTGACCAAGGCCGTCCCCGCGCTGGGGCACGCCGGCGTCCAGGAGCGCGGCGCGATCTGTTTCACCTCCGCGCCGGCCGCGGTGCCGGTGCAGATCAGCGGCGCGATCAACGTGCACCTGGTGACGCAGTGCGAGGGCGAGGAGGCGATCTGGACCGTCACCGTCAACGACGTGGCGCCCGACGGCACGTCGAGGGTGCTCTCGGGCGGCGCCGTCATGGCCTCGAACCGGGCCCTGGATCCGGCGCGCAGCACCTACGACCTCGACGGCGAGCTGCTCGGCGCCTTCCACCCGCTCACCTGGTCGGCGAAGCAGAAGGTCGTGCCGGGCGAGACGATCGAGATCGACGTTGACGTGGTGCCCACCGACGCCCTGCTCGAGGAGGGCCACCGCCTGCGGGTGGACGTCTACGCCGGCAGCGTGCCCCGCTACCTGGCGACGGTCCCCGACCTGGTGAAGACCCGGTTCGGCAAGCAGACCATGCTGCTCAGCCCCGAGCAGCCGTCCTACGTGAGCCTGCAGATCGTGGGCGATCCGGGCTGGTGACGGCCGCTTCCGGGCTATCGTCGGAAGCACGATGGTGACCGGTTCCCACGCCGTCGCGTCCGCGGGTGCGGCCGCGCGGCTGCACAGCATGTTCGTCGACGGTGCGGTCGACGAGGCCGCGCTGCGCGCGTCCCACTTGCGGCACCTCATCGCCGAGAGCTGGCAGCGCAGCCGCGACCTGGGCGTGAACCCGGACGGGGAGGCCCCGTCGGGCGACGGTGCGCTCGACGCCCTGCGCGCCCGGAACCCCCTGTCCGGCGTGATGCCGGTGATCCGGCGGCTCCTCGTGGACGACTCCGCCGGCGCGATGGTGGCCGTGGGCGACCGGGACGGGACCCTGCTGTGGGTGGAGGGTGACGGTGCCGCCGTCCGCCGGGCCGCCGCGATGAACTTCATCCCGGGCGCGAACTGGAGCGAGACCGCGGCGGGGACCAACGCACCCGGCACCGCGCTGGCGCTCGACACGGAGGTGCAGATCGCCGGGTCGGAGCACTTCGCGCGGCGGGCGCACCGGTGGAACTGCACCGCCGTGCCCGTGCACGATCCGGTGACCCGCGCGCCGATCGGCGTGCTCGACGTGACCGGCGGCCCCGAGGTCGCGACGCCACAGGCCCTGGCCCTGGTGCGGGCCGCCGCGCTGGCCGTCGAGGGGCAGCTGGCGATCCTCCGGCTGGCCCCGCCCGCCCCCGCGGCGGGCCCGCGGCTGCGGCTGCTGGGCGGCCGCCCCGTGCTGGAGCGGGACGGCCGCGAGGTGCCGCTGACGGGCCGGCACGCCGACATCCTCGCCCTCCTCGCGCGGCATCCGGAGGGCCTCACCGCGGATCACCTGGCCCTGCTGCTCGACGAGCGCGATCTCGACGTGGTGACGGTCCGCGCGGAGGTCTCGCGGCTGCGTAAGACCGTCGGCGCCGACCTGCTGGGCTCGCGCCCGTACCGGCTGCTGGGCTCGCTGGCGTCCGACGCCGACGACGCCGCGCTCGCCATCCGCGCGGGCCGCGTGGCGGACGCCCTCGCCGTCTACCGCGGGCCCCTGCTCCCCAACTCCGCGGCGCCCGGCGTCGCGCGGCTGCGCACCGAGCTGGCGGAGAGTCTCCGCTCGGCCGTGCTGGCGAGCCGGGACCTGGGCCTACTCCGACGGTGGCTCGACCTGCCCGACGCGCGCGACGACGAGCACGGCTGGCGGGTGCTGCGCGCGCACGGCGATGCGCGTGCCCGCGCGGAGGCCGACGGCCGGCTCGCGGCGATCGCGATCGACCTGGCCTGACCTGGGCGGATCGGGGCTGCAACCGACTGCAACGTTGTTGCAACGGTCACTGCGTAGGGTGGAATGTGACTGACATCACGCCACTCATCTGGAGGTCCGCCATGACCGTTTACGCACGCCCCGGGGCCGCCGGCTCCCTCATGAGCTACCAGTCCCGCTACGACAACTGGATCGGCGGCGAGTGGGTCGCCCCGGTCAAGGGCCAGTACTTCGAGAACGTCACCCCGGTCACCGGCCAGGGCTTCTGCGAGGTGGCGCGGTCCACCGCCGAGGACATCGAGCTGGCGCTGGACGCCGCGCACGCGGCCGCCCCCACCTGGGGCAAGACCGCGCCGGCCGTCCGCGCGGGGATCCTGCTCAAGATCGCCGATCGCATGGAGGCCAACCTCGAGTCGATCGCCCTCGCCGAGTCCTGGGACAACGGCAAGCCGATCCGCGAGACCCTCAACGCGGACATCCCCCTCGCCATCGACCACTTCCGGTACTTCGCGTCGTGCCTGCGCTCCCAGGAGGGCGGGATCTCGGAGATCGACGAGAACACCGTCGCGTACCACTTCCACGAGCCGCTCGGCGTGGTCGGCCAGATCATCCCGTGGAACTTCCCGATCCTCATGGCCGTGTGGAAGCTGGCGCCCGCGCTGGCCGCCGGCAACGCGATCGTGCTGAAGCCGGCCGAGCAGACCCCGGTCTCGGTGCTGTACCTGTGGTCGCTCATCGGCGACCTGCTGCCCGCAGGCGTGGTGAACATCGTCAACGGCTTCGGCCTGGAGGCCGGCAAGCCGCTGGCCTCGTCGAAGCGGATCCGCAAGATCGCCTTCACCGGTGAGACCACCACGGGCAAGCTGATCGCGGGCTACGCCGCCGACAACCTCATCCCCGTGACCCTGGAGCTGGGCGGCAAGAGCCCGAACGTCTTCTTCAAGGACGTCATGGCCGCGAACGACGACTACCAGGACAAGGCGCTCGAGGGCTTCACGATGTTCGCGCTCAACCAGGGCGAGGTCTGCACCTGCCCGTCGCGCGCGCTGCTGGAGAAGCCGATCTTCGACGAGTTCCTCGAGCTCGGCTCCATCCGCACCAAGTCGATCATCCAGGGCGACCCGCTGGACACCGACACCATGATCGGCGCGCAGGCGTCGAAGGAGCAGCACGAGAAGATCCTGTCGTACATCGAGATCGGCAAGAACGAGGGCGCGACGCTGGTGACCGGCGGCGAGGCGGCCGACCTGGGCGGCGACCTCTCCGGCGGCTTCTACATCCAGCCGACCATCTTCTCCGGCACCAACGACATGCGGATCTTCCAGGAGGAGATCTTCGGCCCGGTGCTCGCGGTCACGTCCTTCGACGGCTACGACAACGCCATCGACATCGCCAACGACACGCGCTACGGCCTCGGCGCCGGCGTGTGGTCGCGCAACGGCGACGTCGCCTACCGCGCGGGCCGCGACATCCAGGCCGGCCGCGTCTGGACGAACACCTACCACCAGTACCCGGCGCACGCGGCGTTCGGCGGCTACAAGGACTCGGGCATCGGCCGTGAGAACCACAAGATGATGCTCGATCACTACCAGCAGACCAAGAACCTGCTGGTCTCGTACGCACCGGGCGCGCAGGGCTTCTTCTGATCCCCTGCCCGGGCTACGCCTGAGGGTGTCAGCGGCGCCGTCTCCCATCTGGGGGCGGCGCCGCTCGCACGTCCGGGTGCTCTCTTGGGCGGCCGGGGCCCGCGCCGTCGAACGCCCTCCAATCTTCGGTGCAATCCTGCGACGACACGCCGACGATCCTTCGCCGACACGCACCGAAGATCGGACTGAGCGATCCGCTGTCCGCTGTTCCCGCCCGACGGTGGAATATGTCGATGCGGTCGCACAATCACCCGCGTAGCCTGGGCGGATGCCCGACTCCTCCCTCGTCCCGGACCGCGTCCTGCGCGTGTATCCGGACAACGAGCCGACTCCGCTCCTCGGCGTGGACAACCTGCGCCCGCTGACCGGCGCCGACGTTGGACTGTCCGCGCAACTGACCGCCCGCATCGATGCCTGGCACGCGCTCTTCCAGGCGGAACACCTCGAACGCCACGAGTGGCGCTCCGCCGACGCCGCAGCCACCTACGCCCGCGACGGCCGCGCGATCGTCGACGCACTCGTCACCGAACTCCCCGGCTTCCTCATCGAGTACAGCCTGTGGCCGGTCGGGGACGGCGGCGGCTACGCCGGAGGCTGGGCGACGGGGTGGTCGCCGTCGGGCGAAAAACCGCTTCCGGCGGGCACAGTGGTGCGCTCCTTCGACGTCGCACGGGAGCGGTGGATCCGCCTCATGAGCGACTACAGCAGCACCGCGCTGTGGGCCACATCCGGCAACGTCGGCCCCGACAGCCTGGATCTACCGGCGGGACTCGCCGCCGAACTCCAAGCCTGGCAAGACCTCTGGGAGCGCGAGCTGGACTGGGAGACGGGCTGGAGCTCCGACGCCGCGGCGCAGCGGTACCGCGACGAGGGCCTGCGGCTGCTGCCCCTCGTCGCCGCGGAGTTGCCCGGGCACGTCGTCGAGCTGATCGCCGGCGGCAACCGGGTCTACGCGGGCGCGTGGGTCGACGGCTGGCTGCCGACCCTCCCCGAGGGGTACTACACCGCGTACCGGAACTGACTCAGTCCACCGGGATGGTGGTGGTGCCGAGCAGATCCCCGAGCTGCCACGGGTCGAGGCCGTTGGCGGCGTTCATGTCACACCGCACGCGGCCGTAGCCCTCGGGCAGCCCGCCGCCGTAACCGCTGCCGTCGGTGTACTGGTGGATCGCGAAGCGCCGCCCCAGCTCCGGCGCCCGGGCGAAGTCGGGCAGCGCGCCGTAGGAGGGCACCACGAAGGGCATGTCGGGCAGCGTCGGCCAGATCCCGATGTCGTTGGGATTGAGGTAGCCGATGCACCGGGTGGGCCGCGGGTCCGCGCCGCCGCCGCGCCAATCCGAGGCGCCCCAGGTGAAGCCGTTGAAGGCCTCCGAGTGGTCCCCGACGATCTGTCCGCCCCAGGACTCCGCGTCGGCCATCGTCACCACGTCGGGCCGGTCCTCGCCCTGCATCTCCAGGTGGACCGCGAGGGTCTCCTCCCAGTTGGGGCGGACCACGGCGTAGACGATCGCGCCGACCAGCCGGCCGTCGTCGAGCATGCGCCGCACCGTGTCCCAGTTGGCCGCGAACCTGCGGTCGCGGTAGGTGCCGTCGTTGGAGCGGATCGCGACCCACCGGTAGGGGTACTTGTCCGGCAGCTCCGGCTGCCATTCGGAGACGTCCGCGTACAGGGTGTCGCGCTGCAGCCGCGCCGCGCGCGCCCGCCTCAGTCGCTTCCTCACCCCGACCACGCTACTCCCGACACCCCTGGTCATGAGGTGCGCTTTACCCGGTCTTGGGTTGCGCGAACGACTTTCGCGCGGGCAATCTGGACCGATGCCCACTCTCGACCGGCTCGGCCGGTACTACCTGGCCGCCGCCGTCGCGCTCGTCGGCGCCGTCGTCGCCCTCGGCCTGCTCGTCGGGTGGCGACCCGTCACCGAGGCCGACGGCGAGGTGCTGGAGGAGATGATCGAGCACCGCGACTCGGCCACCACGTCGGTGATGACCCTCATCACCGACGTCTTCTCGCCGGGCGGCACCATCGCGCTCGGGGTGCTCGTCGCCGCGCTCCTCGCGTGGCGACGGTCCGCCGCCTCCGCCGTCTTCGTGCTCGGCAGCACCGCCGTCGCCTCCGCGGCCACCCTCGCGCTGAAGTACGCCTTCGCGCGGCAGCGGCCCCCGCTGATCGACCACCTCGCGAACGAGACGGACTACGGCTTCCCGTCGGGCCACGTCACGGGCACGACGGCCCTGCTCCTGGCCACGACGGTGGCCGTCACCGCCGGCTGGACCGCCCGCCGGCGGCTGCTCGCGCTCCTCGTCCCCGCCGTGGTGATCGGCGCCGTGGCGGCGAGCCGCCTGTACCTGGGCGTGCACTGGTTCTCCGACACCGCAGCCGGGTTCGCGATCGGCCTCGCGGGCGTCGCCGTCGGCCTGGCGCTGCTCCCGCCCGCGTCGTGGTCGCGCTGGGACCGCAGGCTGTCCGACACCGTCAGGAGTCGTCGCGCTCCGCGAACACGTCCCGCGCGACCAGCGTCGCATTGATCGCGCGCGGGAAGCCCGCGTACGGCACGGTGTGCAGGAACGCCTCGACGACCTCGTCGCGGGTGATCCCGACGTTCAGCGCGGCGTTGATGTGCACGCGCAGCTGCGGTTCCGCTCCCCCGAGCGCGGTGAGGACGCCGAGCGTCACCAGTTGGCGGCTGCGCGGGTCGAGGCCGGGCCGGGCGTAGACGTCCCCGAAGCCCCACGCCGCCACGTGATGTGCGAGGGCGGGACTGATCTCCCCCAGGGAGTCGATGACGGCCTGGCCGGCCTCGCCGTCGATGGCCGCCAGCACGGCGAGCCCCGCTTCGCGGCGGGCGATCGATTCGGCGCTGTCGATGTCGTACTGCTCGGGCATGGCGCTCACCTTCCGGCGGCCCGTCGTTCGCGGGCCTCGCGGCCGAGGCTAGGACTTCGAGCGCGCTCGAACGCAAGTCACGACTGCGGGACGGGGCAGGCGGCACCGTCGGCGCCGGCGATCCGGACCCGAGAGACGAAGCGCTTGCCCGTGGAGCCCTCGAGCGAGAAGCCGGCGGCGCGGCCGGGCTCGAGGTCCAGGACGAGCACGCTGTTCTCCCAGACCCGCGCCTCGCCGTCGGACACCCAGACCGGCACGTCGCGCCCGTCCCCGAGTTCGACGGTGCCGAGCCGCACGTTCGCATCGCCCACGCGGAACTCGTCGACGGGGAAGACCATCGGCGCGGAGCCGTCGCAGCAGCCGCCGCTCTGGTGGATCAGCAGCGGGCCGTTGCCGTCCCACAGCTCGCCCAGCATCTCCCGCGCCGCCTGCGTCGATTCCACCCGCTCGTCCATGCCCGCTCCCGTCGTCGCCTTCGACGGTAACGCAGCCGGAACGCAGAAACGCCGGGTCAGATGAACTGACCCGGCGTCTGCCTGTGCGCCCGAAGGGATTCGAACCCCTGACCTTCTGATCCGTAGTCAGATGCTCTATCCACTGAGCTACGGGCGCATACCCATATTCAATTCTCGCCGGTCCGAAGACCGACGTGGCGGAGGCGAGAGGATTTGAACCTCCGGTCCGGTGTTGGCCGGACAACTCATTAGCAGTGAGTCCCATTCGGCCGCTCTGGCACGCCTCCAAATCGGACGCGATGCGCGAGCGATCCTTACGGGTCACGCGCAACCGCCGAGCAGCTACATTACACAACCTCTCCGCAACCCACAAAACCGCTGGTCATCTTCCGTTCACGTGCGGGCCGCGCGCCGCTCAGATCGGCTCCGGCGTGAGCACGTCCTCCCAGGTGAGGTCGATGCGCGCGTCGGCGGTGCCGACCATGCGCCGCACGACGTCGGCCGTCAGTGCCCGGAGGCGCTCGCCACCGTCGAACAGCGTGCGCGAACGCCCGTCCGCCCCTACCGCGACGAGGTGGACGTGGAGGGCGGTCAGCGCGCCGCCGGTGAGATCGAGCGCGACGTCGGCGACGGCGGCGGACTCGGCGGCCGCGGTGTCGGAGAGCGCCGCCGTGATCGCCTTCGAAAGGGCCAGCTCGGTCACCGAGACCCCCTGCCGCACCGTCGCGATCGGGCGGGAGCGCCGGGGCAGCGCGGACACCTGCTGGGCGACGGCCTCGCGCAGCCGGTCGATGGCGTCGGCGCCCCAGCGCGGATCGACCTCGGGCGCCTCGGTATCGGGTCCGGACAGCCCGGCGAGCCGACGCGTCGCGTCGGCAATCCAATCGGTGGCCTGCGCCGGTCCGGCGTCGCCACTCTCCACTCGCCTGAAACTCATCGCTCCCCCAGTGTGACCACGTCCTGTCGGATTGCACAACGGTCCGGCCTCGGTGGGCCGCGTCGGATCGCTCATGGCCAGTACTCCCCCAGCGTCTCCGCGAGGCGCTGCCGCGTCCGCTGGAGGTGGCCGCGTACCGACCCCTCCGTCGTCCGCAGAACGCCCGCGATCTCGGCGATGGAGAGCCCGTCGACCTCGCGGAGCCACCACGCCGCGCGGGCCGGGTACGGCAGGCGCCCCAGCTCCCGGGCGAGCGCGTCGAGGAAGTCCCGGTCGGTCGCCTTCTCGACGGGGCCGGGCTCCCGCGCGACGGCCTCGTCGACGGCCTCCGAGTCGACGACGGGCGCGCGGCGACGCAGCACGTCAGCGGTCTTGCGGGCCGCGATCGAGAACAGCCACGTCCGCAGGGTCGAGCGGAAGGCGAAGCTCGGGAGCGCCTTCCACGCGGCGATGAGGGATTCCTGCACGATGTCGTCGCAGTCGCTGCGTTCGGGCATCGTCCGCGCGACGAAGCGATGCAGGGCGGGCGCGTGGCGCTGCACGAGCACGTCGAAGGCCGCGGCGTCGCCACGCTGGGCGCGCCTCGTCAGGGTCTCGTCGGACAGCGACGGCAGCAGCTCCGAGTCGAACAACCACCCTCCAAATGTGAGATGGGTCACAATCGCGTGCCGATCTCCGCGAGCCGGCGACTCACCCAGTGTGCCGGAACGGATCCCGGTACATCAGTCGACACAAGGGAGACCGAACATGACCTCGACCACCACCAAGCCCGCCGCGACCGCCGACGAGTCGACGGCGACGAAGCCCGGGACCGCGGTCGCGACGCAGGTCGGGCGCGGCAGCACCAACATCGCCGACGTGGTCGTGTCCAAGATCGCCGGTATCGCGGCCCGCGAGGTCGACGGTGTCTACGACCTCGGCGGCCAGGCCGCCCGCGTGGTCGGCCGGATCCGCGAGACCCTCCCCGGCGCACCGGACCTCACGCAGGGCGTCACCGTCGAGGTCGGCGAGCGGCAGGCCGCGGTCGACGTGACGATCGTCGCCGAGTACGGCGTCGCGATCCACGACCTGGCCGCCGGCATCCGCAGCAACGTCATCGACGCCGTCGAGTCCATGACCGGTCTCGAGGTGACCGAGGTCAACGTGACCGTCCACGACGTCCACTTCGCCGACGACGACGATGTCGCCACCGGTGAGACGTCGACGGAGTCGCGGGTCCAGTGAGCGCCGCACGCGCCGCCCGGGTCGACGGCGTCGTGGCCGCCGTGACGGCGATCGACGGCGTCGTCGGCGTCCACGCCGGCGGGCCCGGCTCCCCCGCCACGTACCTCCCGGGCCGGACGGTGCGCGGCGTCCGGCTCGACGACGACGGCGGACAGGTCTCCGTCGTGCTCGAGTTCCGGCGCGATCTCGACCTCGTCGACCTCGCGGACCGGGTCCGCGCGGCCGCCTCCGACGCCGCGGGAGTCCCCGTGGACGTCGTCGTATCCGATATAGCGGTGTCCGACCAGGGCGCCGCAGCAGCGAAGGAGTTCACCGCATGACGCCAGGACACTTCACCGTGTGGGGAGGCGTGATCGGCCTGCTCGTGGCGATCGCCGTCGTGGTCGGCGGCCTCGTCGGCCTCCTGCTCGCGATCGTCCTCGGCACGGCCGGCGCGGCCGTCGGCGCACACCTCGACGGTCTCATCGACCTCACCGCCCTGCGGCGCCGCGACCGGAGCTGACCATGACCACCGATTCGGTGACCCCGGACGCCCCGGTTACCCCCGACGACACCGGCGCCGAGCGTCCCGCCGACACCGCCGGCCGCGGCCGGACCGTCATCGACGACCGCGTGCGGCGTCGGCTGATCGAGCACGCCGCGCTCTCGGTGCCCGGCACCGAACGGGTCCGCGGGCTCACGACGCGGCAGCTGCCCGCGGTGCGCTTCGCCGACCGCGCACGCAATGACATCGACGTGCAGATCGCCGCGCAGTGGCCGCTCGACTCCGCCCGCCTCGTGCCCGCGGTCCGGTCCGCGGTCGACGACGAGCTCGCCCGCAGCCTCGGCGCGGCCCCGAAGGAGGTGCACGTGCACATCACCCGGATCAGCGACGAACGCTCCGGCCCCCGCACCGCGCACGCGCCCGGCACCGTCACCACCACGGCCGACGACGCTCCCACGGCCCGGGACCTGCGCCGCCACGCACCGCGCCGCACCGCCGGCGCCAGCATCGCGACGGTGCCGTTGCTGCTCGCCGTCGTCGCGCTGGGCGTGATCGCGGTCCGCGACGCCCTGGTCTCGCTCGGCTGGGTCGCCGGGAGCCGCTGGATCGACGCGGTGCCCCGCATCGCCGACGACGTGCGGTGGTCCTGGTGGGCCTGGCCCGCGACGGTCGGCGCCATCGTGCTGGGCCTCGTGCTGCTGATCGCCGCACTGAAGCCGCGCCGGCGCAGCCACACCCCCGTCTCCGACGAACTCTGGTTCCACCGGCGGATCGACCCCGACCGCCGCAGCGCCGAGGAGGTGGCCCGATGAAGGGCTCGACCCGCGTCATCGACCGGATCGTCGCCGGCCTCGTCGGGCTGGTGCTGCTCGGCGGGGGCCTGTGGGCGCTCGGCGACCGGCTCGGACAGCGGACCGCGGCCGACGCCGCCGACCGCGTCTCGGTCCCGACGATCGTGCGCCTGCCCGACCAGCCGTGGTGGCCCGCCGTCACCGGAGCGGCCGGCGCGGTGCTGGTGCTGGTGGCGCTGTGGCTCCTCGTCCGGCACCTGCGCAGCTCCGCCTCGCGGACCGCGCACGTCCCGGGCGACGGCACCGTCGACCTGGGGCGCGTGGCCGACGCCGTCGCCGCCGACCTGGGGCGCAGCCCCCTGATCCGGCGCGCCCGCCCGTCGACCGTGATCGAGAAGGGGCGGCCCGTCATCCGGGTGGCGGTCGCGATCTCCCCCGGCGCGCCCGTCGACGAGCTCACCGCCCTGGCGGCCGCCGCCCGCCACGACGTGGCCGCCGCGACCGGGCCCGGCGTCGCGTTCCAGGTCCTCGTGAACGACCGGCGCGGCGGCGGAGGACGCGACCACGGCATCGCCGACGACGCCGATTAAACGCTCTCCGATCGTTGAAAGCCGCAGCTCCGTCGCGATCGCAATCGATAACGCAGCGCGGTTGGCCGTCTCGGCGCACAATCAAGGCCTCGAGGATCCGCCTCGGGGGAACACATCGGGTGTATCGGAAGGATCACGCATGGGCATCGCAGACGACGCGAAGAGCAAGGCCGAGGAGCTCAAGGGCCGCGCCCAGGAGGCCGCCGCGGCCGCCGGCGAGAAGGTCGACCAGGCCACCGCCGCCGCCAAGGAGAAGGCGGGCGAGTTCGCGGACAAGGTCAAGGGCGACGCGGACTCCCTCAAGGACAAGCTCTCGGGCAACTGATGTCCTCGGCCACCGGGGCCGGTCCACGAGACCCGCCTCGGTGGCCCCGCGGGGCGGACCGTCGGTCTACCCTGGCCGGGTGGCCATTGAGAACTCCTCCCGTCCCGCGCCGCTGAGCATCCGCTCCGATCTCGACGCGCTCCCGGCGTACGTTCCGGGGAAGTCCGCGCCGGGCGCGATCAAGCTCGCCTCCAACGAAATCGTCGACGGTCCGCTGCCGTCGGTCGCCGCGGCCCTCGCCGAGGTGCTCCGCAACGCCAACCGCTACCCCGACAACGGGGCGGTGGCCCTCAAGGCCGAGCTGGCGAAGCTCACGGGCGCCACCGAGGAGCAGTTGCACGCGGGCTGCGGCTCCGTCGCCCTCTGCCAGGACCTGGTCCAGGTCACGTGCCGCCCCGGCGACGAGGTGATCTTCGCGTGGCGCAGCTTCGAGGCCTACCCGATCGTGACCCGCGTCGTCGGCGCGACGCCGGTCCAGGTGCCGCTCACCGCGGAGCACGCGCACGACCTCGACGCCATGGCCGCCGCGATCACCGACCGCACCCGCCTGATCTTCGTCTGCAACCCGAACAACCCGACGGGCACGACGGTCTCCGAGGAGGCCCTCGAGGCGTTCCTCCAGAAGGTTCCGTCGCACGTGATCGTCGCCCTCGACGAGGCGTACTACGAGTACCACCGCGCCAACGAGGTGACCGGCGAGCGCATCGACGGCGCCGCCCTGATCGCCCGGCACCGCAACGTGATCGCGCTGCGCACCTTCTCCAAGGCCTACGGCCTCGCGGGCGTGCGCGTCGGCTACGCCATCGCCGACCCGGAGCTCATCGCCGCGCTCACCAAGGTGCACCTGCCCTTCTCCGTCAGCGTGCCCGCGCAGGCCGCCGCCATCGCCTCGGTGCACGCCAACGACGAGCTGCTCGCCCGCACCGAGGCCGTCGTCGCCGAGCGCGCCCGCGTCCGGGACGCGTTGCTGCAGGCCGGTTTCGAGGTCCCGCACACGCAGGCCAACTTCGTCTGGCTCCCGCTGGGCACTGACGCGGTGCGGTTCACCACCGACGCCGCCGAGACCGGCCTCCTGGTCCGGGGCTTCGACGGTGCCGGCGTCCGCGTCACCGTCACCGTGCCGGAGGAGAACGACGCCTTCCTCGCCTTCGCCACGAAGTGGCAGCGATGAGCCTCGGCAAGTACGAGTTCGCCTTCACCGCACACGTTCCCGTCCGCTGGTCGGACATGGACGCGCTGGGCCACGTGAACCACGCGCGGATGGTCACGCTGCTGGAGGAGGCCCGCATCCAGTGGTTGCTCTCCGCCGGCGAGAAGTACGCGCCGCTGATCAAGAGCGCCTTCATCGCCGACGTCGCGATCAAGTACAAGGCGCAGCTGTACCACGAGGATTCGCCGGTGCAGGTGGGCATGTACATCGCGTCGAACCGCAGCGTCGACTTCACCATCGGCTACGAGGTCCGCGCGAAAGGCGCCGCGCCCGAGTCCAAGCCGGCGATCCTCGCGACCACGCAGATGGCGGTCGTCGACATCGAGAAGCGCAGCCTGCGCCGCCTCACCGACGAGGAGAAGACCTACCTCGCGTCCTGGTCGCGCGGCTGAGCCGGCGCGGGCTTCCACGCCTTCGGAGCCTCCCCCGGAAGGGCCGAATCCGGTAGCACCGCACCGGTCCGCGCGCCCGCACCGGCCCCACCCGAACCGGCGCCCGGCCCCGAGCCGGGCAGGGCGCGCCGCGTACCGTCGGGCAGCGCGGGCGGGAGGTCGCCCCGCGCGCCCATGATCTGCCCGGCGACCCGACGCGCACTCTGCGTGGAGATCTCGCGCTCGCCGGCGCGCTGCACCAGCTCGTGGATCTGCTGGTCGATCGACTCGATCGACATCCGTCGCGGCCGCTTGGAATCGGCGACGTCCACGAGGTCGCCGACCCGCGTGAGCGCGGTGACCCGGTCGACGAGCTCCTCCCAGACCTTGTCTAGTTCGCTCGAGCGCGTGCCGTCGGCGAGGCCGGGCGCGTACCGCAGCTGACCCCAGACGGACTTGAGCTGCACCACGTCGGCAGAGATCTGCACCAGGTCGGTCGGCAGATCCAGCTGGCCGAGCTGCTCGTCGAATTCGCCGGCGCTCACCGACCGCGAATAGCTCACCTTGTCGTAGACCAGGCCGGCGACGAACAGCAGCACGTCGTAGCGGTCCTCGAAGACGAGCAGGCCCTCGTCGGGCGCGCCGTGCCCGTCGACCCAGCCCGCGAGCTGCGGGGCGAGCCGCAGGGCCGGCCCCGCCACTCGCGCGACGGTCCGCGCCGCGACTGCGGCGGCCGACGGGGTGACCGGCAGCGGCGTCAGGCACAGCGCGTCGAACAGGGCGTCGCGCTCGTCGAGGTCGAGGTGCACCGCGTCCTTGCGGGCGCGGCGCACGGCGCGGACGCCCGCGGCGAACGAGATGCGGTTCAGGGTGAAGGCGTGCCGGAACCCGGCGAGCTTGCGCCGCGCGTCCGCGCCGCGGACCGCGTCGGCGGCCGCCTTGGCCTGCTGCAGCGGGTTGGGCGGGGCCCCGTCGGCCGAGGGCGGCGGCGCCTCGTGCTCGGCGATCCGGCTGAGCCGGCGCAGCTTGGAGTACCCGCCGATGTCCGGGAAGGCGCGCTCGGTGTCGAACCGGTTGAGCACCACCTCGCGGGCGGCGGGCTGCAGGTGCCCCGCGGCGATGAGCAGCGCGGCCTCGTCGGAGAGCTCGCGCCGCGGCATGGGGATGGCGCGGGCGTCGCACCAGCGGCGCACCGGCGCCTCGATGTGCACTTCAGGCTCCTGCGCGGACATCCGTCACCCCCTTCTGCGTCGACGTGCGCCTCTCATCATCCCCGAAGGGCAGCGCCGCGCGCAGCGCCCACGCGAGCACGATGGTGACGACCGAGGTCGCGAGGAAGGCCACAGCGATGTTCCCGGTGAACGGCCGCCAGCCGAAGACGTCGAGGAGCAGCACGTCCATCGCGATGAGGTGCACCAGGAAGTACTCGTACGAGATCCCGCCCAGCCACACCATCGGGCGGCTGCCGAGCAGCCGGTGGTACGGCGACCGCGACCCCGGCGCCAGCCCCAGCGGCGCGATCAGCGCGGCCGCGATCAGCAGGTACAGCGCCGACTTCACCAGCGCCTCCACCTGGCTCGCCGGCACCATCGTCGGCGGCCCGCCGATCACCGGCAGGGCGGAGACGACGAACCCCGTGAGGGCGACGGCGAGGCAGGCGGGCGTGGCCCACGCCGGCCACCGCCGGACCAGCGGGACCGCGACCGTCAGCGCCATGCCCCCGACGAACCACCACAGGTAGGCGGGCGGCCACATGCGCGCGGTGCGCTCGATCTCGGGGGCGATCATGATCCACACGGGCGTGATCGCGGCGACGCCGGCGAGGCCCGCCAACAGCCGCGCGGGCCGCCACCGGTACCGGCAGAGGAGCGCGGTGAGCGCCCAGCCGATCAGCGGGAGCGCCAGATAGAAGGCCACCTCCACGGCGAGGCTCCACGCCTGGGTGAGCCCGACGCGCAGATGCCCGAAGCCGTAGATCTGGGTGAAGGTGAGGTTCCGCAGCAGCCCGTCGACGCCGCGGCCCGACGGGTTCGGCTCGTGCCGGACGAGGCCCAGGGCGTACACGGCGACGACGACCACCCAGTACGCCGGTACGACGCGCCGGAACCGGTGCCAGGCGTAGCGCCGCAGGTCGGGTTGGTGCCCCGCGCCGTCCTGCAGCAGCCGCACCCACGGCCGGAACAGCAGGAAGCCCGACAGCGCGAAGAAGATGGGGACGCCGATCTCGAACCGCGCCCAGAGGTGGCCGGCGAAGTCGTCGGTGTAGTGCCCCGTCGAGAAGGCGGCGTGCGTCAGGCACACCGTGGCCGCCGCGACGGCACGCAGCCCGGTGAGCGGCGCTACCCGACTCTGCATCCCCTCATTTTGCCCGGTGCCCCCCGTGCCCCGTCCAGCCGCCCGGGCGGCGGCCGCCCGGGCCCGACGGTGCGCGGCTCACGCGACCGGGGCCTCCCGGAAGACGCGACGGTAGCCGAGCGGCGTCATACCGGTATCGCGCCGCAGGTGGGCCCGCAGGCTGGCGCCGGTGCCGAGGCCGGAATCCCGGGCGACGGCGTCGACAGACAGCTCGCTGGTCTCCAGCAGCTCGCGGGCGCGGTCGAGGCGGCGGCGCAGGATCCACGCCCCCGGCGTCTGCCCGGTCTCCTCGCGGAACCGCCGATTGAAGGTGCGCACCGACATCCCCGCGCGCCGCGCGAGCACCTCGACCGAGAGGTTCTCGTGCAGGTTCCGGACGGCCCAGTCCCGCGGTTCGACGGTGCTGCCCGCCCCGCTCACGGGCACGGGGACGTCGACGAACTGCGCCTGCGTCCCTTCGCGGGCGGGCGGCACCACGCAGTGCCGCGCGACCTTGTTGGCGACGGCCGCGCCGTGGTCGGAGCGGATCAGGTGCAGGCACAGGTCGAGGCCGGCGGCGAGCCCGGCGGAGGTGAAGACGTCGCCGTCGTCGGTGAACAGGACGTGGTCGACGAGGCCGACGGCGGGGTAGAGCTTGCGCAGCTGCGCGCCGTACTTCCAGTGCGTGGTCACAGCACGACCGTCGAGCAGGCCCGCGGCGGCGAGGACGAAGGCGCCGGTGCAGATGGAGACGATGCGGGTGCCCGGGCGGATGGTCGCGAGGGCGGCGCGGATGTCGTCGGGGAGCGTGCCGTCGAACCGGGGGCCGTTGATCTTCGTGCCCGGCACGATCACCGTGTCGGCGAGGGCGAGCGCCTCGGGGCCCGCCTCGGGCGTGATCGCGTAGCCGCCCGTCGCGCGGACGGGATTGCGGTCGACGCCGCACGTGATGACGCGGTACAGGGGCCGGTCGGCCTCGTCGGTGGCCTCGGAGAAGCACAGCGGCGGGATCGCGGCGTCGAAGCCGACGATGGGTTCCAGCAGCAGGACGGCGACGGTGTGCATGGCACGATTCTTTCATATCTTGTCATTGATGCCACTGGTTCGGGTCCGCCGAATCCGGGAATCTGGTCCGGTGACTACACCGCTGAGGCGCCTGCGCGCGCCGCACTACGCCTGGATCGTGGCCGGCATCGCCTTCGTGACGATGCTGGGTGCGGCCGGTTTCCGGTCCGTGCCCGGCGTCATGATGGACCCGCTGCACGTGGAGTTCGGCTGGTCGCACGCGACGATCGGCGCGGCGATGTCGGTGAACATGGCGCTGTTCGGGCTCACCGCGCCGTTCTCCGCCGCGCTCATGGACAAGCTGGGCGTGCGGCCGGTGGTCATCGGCGCGCTGACGCTCGTCGCCGCGGGCACCGGGCTCGCCGTGTTCATGACCGACGCCTGGCAGCTGGTGCTGCTGTGGGGCGTGCTGGTCGGCCTCGGCACCGGCTCGCTGTCGACGGCCTTCGTCGCCACCATCGCGATGCGCTGGTTCGTCGCCCGACGGGGCCTCGTGACCGGCGTCCTGACCGCCGCCAGCGCCACGGGCCAGTTGATCTTCCTGCCCGTGGTCGCGGCGCTGTCCGAGGCGCACGGCTGGCGGACGGCGACGCTCGTGGTGACCGCCGTGGCGGTCGCGGTGATCCCCGTCGCCGGGCTGTTCCTCCGGTCGTGGCCGGCGCAGCTGGGCCTGCCGCCCTTCGGCGCCGACGAGGTCGCGCCGCCGCCCCCGCCGACGCGCGGCGCGGTGCGCGCGGCCTTCGCGGGCCTGGCGATGGGCGCCCGGCGCCCCGCCTTCTGGCTGCTCGCCGCGAGCTTCGCGATCTGCGGCGCGACGACCAACGGCCTGCTGCAGACGCACTTCATCCCCGCCGCCGGCGACCACGGCATGCCCGCGACCACGGCCGCGTCGCTGCTCGCGGTCATCGGCGTCTTCGACGTGGTCGGCACCATCGCCTCGGGCTGGCTCACCGACCGCGTCGACTCGCGGATCCTGCTGGTGGTCTACTACCTCGGCCGCGGGCTCGCGCTCGCGCTGCTGCCCGCGCTGCTCTCCCCCGGCATCGCGCCCGGTCTGCTGGTCTTCATCCTGTTCTACGGCCTCGACTGGGTGGCGACGGTGCCGCCCACGATGGCGCTGGCCCGCGAACACTTCGGGGAGTCCACGCCGGTCGTCTTCGGCTGGATCTTCGCCTCGCACCAGCTGGGCGCCGCGGTCGCGGCCTTCGGCGCCGGCTACATCCGCGACGCCTCGGGCGGCTACGACCCGGCCTTCTACACCGCGGGCGCGCTCTGCGTGGCCGCCGCCGCGATGTGCTGGGTGGTCCCGCGTGCCCGCGCTCGCGCGGCCGAGCCCCAGCCCGTCGCGGTCTGATCGCCCGACAGCAGGATCAGACGGAGGCCTCGCTGAACAGGCGCAGCCCCTCGGCGCGGACCCGCGCCGGATCCGCGGCCGGGAGAACGCCCGCGAGCCGGACCCCGGCCACGACCCCCGCGGCGGCGGGACCGCCGGCCTCGGGCCGGTCCTCGGGCCACATCGTGGCCTCACGCACCTCGCGGTAGTCGACGGTGGCGGGGTCGATGTCCAGCTCGCCCGAACGCTCGCGCACGTAGACGCCGGTCTCCTCGAGCAGCACCTCGACGGTGCCCAGCATCGTCGGCGCAGGCCCGGCGTCGTGCCAGCCCAGGCTCACGATGAGGTCCGTGCGGTAGGGATCGGTCACGGAGAAGCCGAGCTGCGCATACAGGTCGCCGACCCGCACCAGCCCCGTCTCGGGATCCCAGTCGAGCACCTCGGGCGCCGGGTATCCCGGCCGCCGGCTGGGGTGCAGGGTGAGCGAGCCGCGCACGGCCCCGCCGACGCGGGGTACCGCGCCGCAGCACTGGTACTCCCAGTTCGAGATGTGCACGTACAGCAGCGATACGTCCAGCGACAAAGGAGAATTCACGACCTTGTACCGAGCGTTCGACGATCCGCGGTAGTGGTTCCGCGGGGTCCCGGCGTACCTCCGCGGCTATCGTAGCCACGCTCTGGCCGGACCGATGCGATTGCATTCGCCGTGCCGCTGAGACGTGCGCTCCAGCGGCGCCGGCGGGCGTGTCGACGAGGTCTCGCGGCTCAGGCGCACGTCCCGGCGGGCACGTCGTATCCGAGGGTCAGCAGAAGCCGCACTCTCCGTTGGCGGCGAGCTGGGTGAAGCAGTTGGGGCACAGCTTCGCCGGGCGGGGTTCGGGCTTGGCCGGTGCCGCGGCCTTGGCGGGCCGGGCCGACGGCGCCTTCGCCGCCCGCGGTGCGGCGGGGGTGCGAGCCTTGACCACGCGGCCGTTCGACGCGGCCTTCGCGGGCTTCACCTTGGCGACCCGCGCGGCGGCGACCCGACGGGCCTCCTCCAGCTTGGGGGTGAGCTGCGGTGCCGCGCCGGCGGGCATCGTCGCCCCGAAGTGCAGGTAGCAGGCGAATCGCGCCGCGGCCGCGTGCTGATCGAGGTTCTCGGGAACGGGCAACCCCGCCGCGGCGACGGCGTAGGCGTAGCCCTCGCCGACGGTCTGGTCGTGGGCGACCATCAGCGCGACGAGGGGCGGCTCCCCGGCGGCCTCGCAGCGGTCCGTCACGCGGCGCTGCAGCGCGGCGATCCACAGGCGCACGGGGGCACGAGTGGCGACGCCGGCGTCGGCCTGCGCGCGGGCGGCGAGTTCGGCGAAGGAGATGAACGATCCGTACCGGCCGGCCAGCTCGACGAGGGCGGCGTGCGCCGTCTCGGCCCACAGATCCAGCGCCTCGGAGAAGGGCACGGACAGTTCGTTGGCGGTGCGCCACGCTTCGAGGTCGGTCGGGTCTTCGGGGACGGCAGCACCGGCTTCACTCACCGACTCATTTTACGGCGATCCATGGGGTGCAACGCAAACCGTCGACGTCGACGTGAACTCGACCACACCCGTGCGCCCGCCGAGACCAAGTCGGGTCGGAGTTTCTTGGAGGTTCGGACAAGCCCGGAGAGCGCCCGCGCCGATAGCTTGGTCAGCATGCCGAACGAAACCAGCGCCGCCCCGCTGACCCCCGAAGAGATCAGCGCGCGCACCGCGAGCGCCGTCGGCCACCACTACGTGCACCGCGACACGTACCTCGTGGGCCGCGAGAAGATCCGCGAATACGCACTCGCCTCCCAGTTCTCCGACCCGGTCCACTTCGACGTCGAAGCGGCGCGCGCCGCCGGCTACACCGACCTGGTCGCGCCGCCGATGCTCGTGAGCGTCGCGGGCATCGTCTCCAACCGCCCGCTCTTCGACGACTCCGTGATCGGGTACGGCGCCAGCCAGTTGATCCAGGCCGACGAGGCGATGACCTACCACCGGCCCGTGGTCGCGGGCGACGAACTCACCATCCACGTGTACGTCGACAAGCACCGCCGCGTCGGCGGGTACGACATGGTCACGCTCCGCAACGAGATGTACGCGCAGGACGGCGAGCACCTGGTCACGCTCTCCACCACGCTCATCGGCGGCTCGCCCGACGGCGACGAGGCCGGGGACTTCAGCGAGGCCGCGAAGAGCGTGGTGATGCACGGCGTCGTCATCGCCTGACCGCGACGACGCCGCCGGGCGGTCACCGCGCGAACTGCCGCACCACGTCGTAGCCGAGCTTGCAGATGAACGCCGAGACGACGACGAGGAAGACCACCTTGACGAAGCCACTGCCCTTCGCAACGGCGGTCCGCGCGCCGAGGTAGCCGCCCGCGACGTTGGCGCACGCCATGGCGACGCCGAGCTTCCAGTACCCCGCGCCCTGGGGTAGGAAGACCACGAGCGAGGCGAGGTTGGTCGCGAAGTTGGCGACCTTCGCCTTCGCGGAGGCCTCCAGGAAGGCGTAGCCCATGAGGCCGACCATCGCGAAGACGAGGAACGATCCGGTGCCCGGGCCGAGCGCACCGTCGTAGACCCCGATCGCGAACCCGGCCACCCCGGCCGTCACGAGATGACGGTGCCCGCGGTAGCGCAGGTCCGTCTCGTCGCCGAGGTCGGGCTGGCGCAGCGTGTAGACGAAGACCGCGACGAGCGCGGCCAGGATGATCGGGTTGAACGCCGATCGCGGGATGTGCGAGGCGATGAGCGAGCCCGCGATCGCGCCGGCGAACGCGGGGACGGCCAGCGCGACGGCGGTCCGCCAGTCGGGCCGTACGCGCCGCCAGTAGGTGACGCTGCTCGTCGTCGTGCCGGCGATCGAGGCCATCTTGTTGGTCGCGAGCAGGTGGACCGGCGCGGCGGTCGGGAAGGCGATGAGCAGCGCGGGCAGCTGGATCAGCCCGCCCCCGCCCACGACGGAGTCGACCCAGCCGGCCGCGAGGGCGGCGAGCAGCAGGAGCAACAGGGTCGTCGTGGTGATGTCGGGCACCGGTCGATCGTGCTGTAATGGCCTTGTGCATATCAACCCTTACGGCGAGGGGCCGGTGCTGCTCGCGGTCGACCTGGCGAACGCCCCGGCCGTCGACCTCGACGACCTGGTCCGACGGTGCGATGCGCACGACATGCTCGTCGAGACCGTCGGCGCGGAGGACTTCGCAGGCTGCCGCGCCCTGATCGACGCCTGGCTCACTGTGGTGGACGCGGACGATGTCGCGACCCGGGTGCAGCGGCTCAACGCGCTGCTCGCCGAGCACGCCTCCCATCCGCGCGTCACCGACCATGCCGGCACCGGCTGGCACATCCACTACCGCGAGTCCGGCGCGACGCTCACCGGCCAGCTCGCGGTCCTGATCCTCACCGGGACGGCGCTGCACCTGACCACGCGCGGCATGGGCCGGCTGGGCCGGTGCGCCTCGTCGGACTGCGCAGCGGTGTTCGCGGACGTCTCCCGCAACGGCCGGCAGCGGTACTGCTCGCCGCGCTGCGGCAGCCGGGAGGCGGTGCGCCGCCACCGCGCGGCCTGACCCGGCGACGAATCCTGTATTCAGGATCACAGGATTTGATATTCCGAATGAGGGTTGTCGATACTTGCCCTCATGACCACCCCCACGGCCGGCCCGACGTGCCGGTTCTGCGACGCCGCACCCGCCCTCGAGACGACGGTGCGCGGCCACCAGGGCTTCCTCATCGCGATGCGTTTCCTCAAGCAGAAGGGCCCGTTCTGCCGCACCTGCGGCGTCGCGACCGTCCGGGACATGTCCGCGAAGAGCCTCTGGCAGGGCTGGCTCACGCTCGTCTCCGTCGTCGTCAACCCGCTCACCCTGCTGTGGAACCTGTCCGTGTGGGTGCGCCTGCGCCGCCTCCCCGAACCGGAACCCGCCTCGGCGCCGCACCTGGATCCGGGCAAGCCCCTGTACCAGCGGCTCGCGATGCTGGGCCTGCTCATCCCGGTGGCGATGATCGGCACGATCGCCTACTTCGGCCAGCGCGACGTGGCGGGAGCAACGGTCGGCGACTGCGTCTCGATGTCGGGCACGGGGAGCAACGCCGATTCCGACAAGGTGGACTGCTCCGATGCGAGCGCCCGGTACCGGATCGTCGGCAAGCTGAAGAACACGACCGACGACTCCGGCTGCGCGGAGTATCCGACCGCCACGGTGTCCTACACGATGAAACGCAAGACCGGATCGATCGTCGTGTGCCTGGAGCCGCTCAAGGCCGAGTAGTCGACTCGTCCGCCAGCGGCCTGCGCGCCAGCCAGGCGGCGACCACGGCACCGGAGACGTTGTGCCACAGCGAGAAGACCGCGGAGGGCAGTGCCGCGAGCGGCGAGAAGTGGGCGGTGGCCAGCGTGGCTGCCAGGCCCGAGTTCTGCATCCCGACCTCGAACGCGAGGGCGCGGCGGGCGCGGTCGTCGAGGCGCCCCACCTTGCCGGCCAGGTAGCCCAGGCCGAGCCCGAAGCCGTTGTGCAGCACCACTGCGAGGAAGACGATGCCGCCCGCCGCGGCGAGCTTGCTCGCGCTGCCGGCCACCACGATCGCGACGATGAAGGCGATGACGAGCGCGGAGGCCCACGGCAGTACGGGAAGCGCCCGCGCGACCAGGCTCTTCGCGAATCGCCGCGCCAGGACGCCGAGGATCACCGGCAGCAGAACGGTTTTGACGATGTCGATCACCATGCCGCCGGCGTCGATGGGCAGGTAGGAGCCCGCGAGGAACAGCACCAGCAGCGGCGTCACGATCGGGGCGATGAGCGTGGAGACGCTCGCCACCGCGACCGACAGCGCGACGTCGCCCTTGGCCAGGAAGGCCATGACGTTCGACGCCGTGCCGGACGGCGCACAGCCCACGAGGATCACGCCCACCGCCAGCTCGGGCTCGAGGTTCAGGCCGTGGGCGATGACCCAGCCCGCGCCCGGCATGATCACGTAGTGCGCGACGATGCCGAGCACGACCGCCCAGGGCCGCTTCGCCACGGAGGCCAGGTCGGGCGGGGTCAGCGTGAGGCCCATGCAGAACATGATCACGCCGAGCAGGTACGGCACCGAGGGCGCGAGCGGCGTGAACGTGCTCGGCGTCAGGTAGCCCACGACGCCCGCCACCAGGACCAGGAGCGGGAAGACGGTGACCGCCGTCCGCGCGATCCGTGCCTCCGCCGCGAGGGCGGGGTTCTCGGGGGTTCCGGGCGGCGGGGACGCAGACATTCTTCGATAGTCTCACTTCCCAGTCGTGCGGGTCCATCGCCCTCCCCAACACTCCACACCGATCTCACGGCAGCTCACCGAGCCGGAGTTCGACCGAGCCAATCGAGCGGCTCGAAGGCCTGAGCGGCGAGACCACCAACCAGGACCACGGCAAGCGCCACCCAACTCCGCGTTAAGGCCCGCACGGAAACCTCATCAACGACACCACGAGAGAGCGCGTACCGCACACGTCCACCTCGAGTTCGGCACCGCGGAAGCTCGACGCCTCCTCGCTCCGGACACCACCCCGCCACAGGTTAGGAAGCCATGAACAAGTCCACTCGAATCGGTGCGGCGCTCGCACTGTTCGCCCTCGCCGCCACCACGCTGGGCGCCACGGCGTCTGCGGACACGATCACCTACGGAGCCGCCGCGAACTTCGAGTTCCGAGACCCGGGGTTGGAGACGACCGTCTACTTCGCCCCCGGACACCCCGCGCACAATGTCCGGTTGTGGGCTGACAGCGAGGCCGGGAACCTTACGTTCAGCATCCGGATGTTCGCAGGAGAGGACGTCGTTTGGACCGCCTCCGGTCAGTCGGACCGCGTCTACTTCGTGGGAAGCAACGTCACGAAGATCGAGATGTCGAGGGACTGCATGTGCCGCGGCCGGAACGGAGTCCAGGCCCGCGACTAGCGGCGATTGCGGCGCTCGGCCGGCGTGCGGCCCTGCTCGCCCAGCGGCGCGTCGAGGATCTTCTCGGGTCCGAGGATCGACCCGCGCAGCCGCAGCCGCAGGCGGAGGTCGAGGAGCATGAGCTGCGCGTAGAGCCGAATCGCCTGCGGATTCACGACATCGGCGACGCGGAGCACGCGGAGGAGCCGTTCGAACCAGAGCTGTTCGGCCTCGGACCACTCCCAGCCCATCAGGTCTCGGAACTCCGGCGGGAGGTTCCCGCGGGTGAGGAAGTGGTTGAGGGGGCCGAAGATCTTGGCGAGGATCCAGCCCGGGGCGCCGAGGGCTTCGTTGAGGAACATGAAGTCCGAGAGGGACTTCAGATCGTCCCGGACCTCCGGGGCGATCGAGAGGCGGGGCAGCATCGAGTCCCAGTAGTCCTCGAACTCCTGCCAGCTCTGCGGCCATTCCGTCTCTTTGACGTTGACGCCGGTCGCGAGTGGGGCAGCGGCGGGGGTGAGGATGTCGAGGGTCGCGCGGTCGAGCGGACCGTAGAGGAACTCGTACTGGTCGATGTAAAAGCGGTACAGGCACGCCGCGACCCAGAGCTGGAGATCGCGGGCGTTGCCGCTGTACTTGACCGGGCTGCTCGCGGTCGAGTGGACGTGCGCGTGCACCTTCCGCATCTCCTCCCGGAAGGCTGACCGGTCGGACTCGTTCCCGACCACCGAGACCACGAGGTGCTGCCCCGTCGTCCGCAGACGCTTGAAGGGCCTGCGGCGGGGGCTCCCGGAGACCACCCGGCTCTCGTGCACGCCGTGCCCCACCGCGGGCAGCGAGAGTTGCATGATGATGTTCGCGACGCCGCTCGTCAGGCCCACAATCGTCATGAGGTCGGCGAGGGTTTCGGGCTGCCGCGCACGGCGGGAGCGGGTCAGAGCCTGATCGATGACAGCCATATCTCTATCATGCAGTCGCAAGTCGACACTTACAGCCGATTCGAGAATATTCGATAACTTCGGGCCGACTCGGCAGACGACCGCTTCGCGCCCTGCGTCGTGTGGGCACCGGCCAGAGCCCTGCCGGAGCCGCTACCGTTACCTGTGTGGCTTGTGAACCGCACGCGCTCGGCCGAGAGCCGATGACTGCCCCTGCGACGACGCTGGAGCCCTGTGCCGCGCTCCACCTCGGGTCGAATCACGAAGACTGCATGGCTGCCAGGACGCGGTGAACCACATGCCCGAGATCGGAGATTCTGTCGCCGGGTACATCATTCTCGGGCACCTCGGCCGTGGCGGTACCGCGGACGTGTTCCTCGCGCGGAGACAGGGCGAGCAAGGCGTCGCGCTGAAGGTGGCTCGTCGGGCGGCCATTGACAAGAGAATCGATCAGCGGTTCCAGCGGGAGTTCGCTACCACGCGAAGCATCCACAACCCGAACGTCATCACAGCCATCGATTTCGGCGGGGCTCCCGTCATGCGCGAGGGCCGCGTCGTCGACACCGCACGCCCGTGGATCGCCCTGCAGTACGTGGACGGACGCCCAGCCTCCAGCCTCGTGCCACGCGGCGCCGTCGAGCCGGACCTCGCGGTCGTCCTTCCCGTCCTGGTCGATATCGGCCGCACGCTCGACGACAGTCATCGAGCCGGGGTCCTACATCGGGATGTCAAGCCCGGCAACATCCTCGTCGAAGAACGTGCCGGACACAGCGCCCGCGGGTACCTGTCCGACTTCGGTACAGCACAGGCTCTGGTGCCGCCGACGACGGTCCCCTACGACGGCGATCTGCTCCTCTCGGTCCCCTATGCCGCGCCCGAACTGTTGCGAGCGCAGGATCTGTGGCCGCAGACCGACGGATACGCCTTCGCAGCCACCGCGTTCGAGCTCCTCACCGGGCAGCCGCCCTTCGTTCGCAGCACCGACCTCGCCATCAGGTACGCACAGCTCCACGATCCCGTGCCGCCGCCGGACTCCCTCCGACGGTGGCTCCCCTCCAGTCTCACGTCGGTGTTCCGCAAGGCGCTGGCCAAGCGGCCCGAGGACCGATACGCCACGTGCTCGCGACTCGCGGAGATCCTCTACCGCGCCCTCCATGATGTGCAGCCGCCACCGTCGCGCGGCGGTAAGTAGCGCGGCCGTAACAGAAACAACACCGTTCTCGTCACGAGCCGCACCTACCGTTCCCGGGCATGACGTCACAAACGGATTACGACAACTCCGTCCTCGCACACGAGGAGGAGGGGTATCACAAGACCCTGAAACCGCGGCAGATCCAGATGATCGCGATCGGCGGCGCGATCGGAACGGGGCTGTTCATGGGCGCCGGCAGCCGACTTCACGATGCCGGCCCCGGCCTGTTCCTCGTCTACGCGGTGTGCGGCCTCGTGGTCTTCTTCATCCTCCGCGCCCTCGGCGAGCTGGTGCTGCATCGTCCGTCCTCGGGATCGTTCGTCTCGTACGCGCGTGAATTCTTCGGGGAGAAGACGGCGTTCGTCACCGGGTGGCTGTACTTCTTCAACTGGGCGGCGACGGCGATCGTCGACGTGACCGCGATCGCCCTGTACGTCCACTATTGGGGCGCCTTCGAGGCGATACCCCAGTGGACGATCGCCCTGATCGCGTTGGCGATCGTCATGGCCATGAACATCATCTCCGTCAAGCTCTTCGGCGAGATGGAGTTCTGGGCGGCGATCATCAAGGTCGTCGCACTGGTCGGATTCCTCGTCGTCGGCATCGTCATCCTCGCCTCGCGCATGAAGGTCGACGGACACACGACCGGCCCCTCGCTCATCGCCGACAACGGAGGCCTGCTCCCGGTCGGCGCCCTGCCGCTGATCATCGTCGTCTCGGGCGTCGTCTTCGCCTACGCCGCAGTCGAGCTCGTCGGCATCGCGGCGGGCGAGACCGCCGAGCCCGCCAAAGTCATGCCGCGCGCCATCAACTCCGTGATCGTGCGCATCGCCGTCTTCTACGTGGGCTCGCTCATCCTGCTCGCACTGCTCGTGCCGTACACCGAATTCGCCAAGGGCACCAGCCCGTTCGTCACCTTCTTTTCCAAGATCGGCGTCCCGTACGCCGGCGACGTCATGAACCTCGTCGTTCTCACCGCAGCTCTGTCCAGCCTCAACGCAGGCCTGTACTCCACGGGTCGAATCCTGCGATCGATGGCACTCAACGGCAGCGGCCCGGCGTTCACCGGCACGATGAACCGCAACGGCGTTCCCTTCGGCGGCATCGCCCTCACCGGTGCGCTCACCCTGCTCGGCGTGGTGCTCAACATGTTCGTCCCGGAGGAGGCCTTCAACATCGCGCTCGACCTCTCCGCGCTGGGCATCATCTCGACGTGGGCGATGATCCTGCTGTGCCAGATCCAGCTGCACCGATGGGCCGACAAGGGCATCGTCACTCGGCCGGCGTTCCGACAGCTCCTGTCTCCGTGGAGCAGCTACGCATCCCTCGTCTTCCTCGCGGCTGTCATCGTCCTCATGTGTTACGAGAACATCTGGAACCTGTACGCGATCATCGCCCTGGTGCCGATGCTCATCGGTGGCTGGTACGCGGTGCGCGGCAAGGTGATGGCCGTAGCGGCCGAGCGCGTGGGCTACACCGGCCGATACCCCGTACTCCCCGAGCCGCCCATCCCGACCGACCACGGTCGCGACGCCGAGTGAGCGTGCGGAGTTCCGCCGCCCGGCCCCCGCGCTCGAAGTTCACGATATCGATGACCATATGTGTCGATTAGATAACAACCGTTAGCCGGACTTCCCAAAAGTCTCCACCTCTGCTTGAGTGTTACGAGAGTTACGTATGTGACTATCGTAAATCCTGTAGAGATGGGGAAACATGAGGAGTGCTGGCATGAAGAGTGCCGGGCGGCGGGGGAGCCTCGAGCAGCGGCGCCGGGATCGCGCGATCCGGAAGCAGTTGTGGCGGACGGGCGCGGTCGGCGTCGTCGGGGCGACGGTGCTCGCGGGTGGCGTCGTCGGGGCGGCACCGCCGGCTGCGGACAAGGCGCCGCGGCCCGGTGCCATCCGGACGGGGTTGTTCGCCGACACCTCCCGCGCACTGGAGACCCGCGAGGGGTACGTGATCCGGGCGTGGAAATACGGCGAGGAGCTGCGGTCGATCATGCCGCTCGGTCGTGCCTTGAACACGTATGAGGCGATCGTCTCGATCGCCGGTGAGGGGCTGATCGAGTTCAAGGATCCGAAGCACAAGCCGAAGGTGCCGATCCGGAGTGCGTCGATCACGGTGGGTCTGACCTTGGCGTGCGCGGCCACCCCGCAGAATCTGCAGATCGGCGGCACCCTGTCGAACGCGGTGAACGCCTCGGTGACGCCGTCACTGTCCGGCACTGTCGGTGCCACCGCGGGCGGCCAGGGCGGTTCGAGCGGCGGGCAGGGCAGCGGCTCGGTGAACGGGTCCATCACGCCCGGCATCTCGGGAACACTCGGCGACACGATCACCACGTCGGGCACCATGACCGGCACCATCGCTCCGGGCACGTCGAAGGACTTCCCGATCGCCAAGAAGAGCCTCGCCGGGCAGTCCGGGTACGTGGTGACCAAGGAGACGCGGATCGCGATGGACTCGTGCCTCGGCGGAGCGCAGGTCCGCGCGTACGCCACCGCGACGCTGTCGACCGATCAGGGCGACTCCGCGATCACCACGTACGGCAAGCCGCTGTTCATCGAGCGCGACAACCCCGGTCCGGCGAAGAACCCGCCGAAGATCACCGAGGACCCGAAGCCGGCACCGGCGCCCGCCGTCGCGGGAACCACGATCGCCGCTGCGAAGACCACCGAGCCGGTCAAGCCCGCCCCGAAGCCCGCAGCGCCGGCCGTGAAGCCCGCGGGTGTGGCGCCGAAGCCGGTCGCCGTGTCCCCGTCGAAGCCCGCACAGGCGCCGTCGTCGGCCGCCGTACCGCCGGCGAAGCCCGCACCGGTAAAGCCCGCCGCTGAGCAGCTGGTGCAGGTCCGGTGACCGCGCACCGTCAGGCAGGGGAGCGGACGGATGGCTGAACAGGGACGCGGGAGCGTGCTCAAGGATGCGCTGGGTTTCGCCGCCGGTGCCGTGTTGATCGTGTGCTGCGCGGTGACGCTGCCTCAGCTTCCGAAGGCCGCCGAGGCGATCGGCCCCTGGCCGGTATGGGGCGGGTTCTTCGTCATCACGATGGTGGCGGGCTGGCTGTTCTGGTCGAACATTCAGAACCTCTACGACCACCTGAAGCGATGACCGGCCCCGGCGAACTGAACCTCGCCCAGACGCTGCAGCGAGCGTTCATCGAGGCCGGCGAGCCGAGCATCAGCTCGGTCGCAGCCGGGTCGGGCGTCTCACGCCAGCGGCTCTCCGACTGGCGCTCCGGCAAGCACGTACCGAGCCGGTTCGATGACGTCGAACCCGTCATCGCCTACATCCGACTCGTCGCCGACGCGACCGGATCCGTCGCAGTGAACGGCGACCGAGTCACCGGATGGACCGACGAGAACTGGCAGCAGGCGTGGAAGCGCTCGACCTCGGTTGCGTCTTCCACTGCGTCCCGCGCGTTGCCGCAAGCGGTGCTGTCGACCGAGAAGGTGGATCGACGACCCATGGCGATCGTCGTCGTCAGCCTGCTCGTTTTCCTCGTCGCGGCCCTCGCGGTAGCGGCCTTCCTCGCCAGCTGGGCGTACCGATAGGTGCGCCGGACCGCCGGTCCGGTGCGATCCGGCGACCTTCGGCAACAACCGGCGGAGATCACGGTTCAGTAACGAAAACTCCTCTGACCAGCTCTGATTCGCTGCGGGATCCCGCCGGACATGGCCGGATCGTTGAACCGGCAGACGAGGCCGTGCTCTGGTGAATCCATCAACCGCCGATCGTGAATACACCGGCCGCGCGGCACCCCCCCTTCTCCGCACGAATCGAGGCACACGTGGCATCCCCCTCCGACCCACCCACTCTCCGCGCCGGCGACACGGAGCAGTTCCCCGTCACGCGCGTCAGCACCGCCGCGGCGACCGATACCGACGACGTGCCGTCGACCGGTGGGCCCGCGCACGCCGTCACTGCTGGCACTCCGGGGATCAGCCGCGGCGGCTGGTGGGCCATCACGATCGCGGCCGCGGTCTTGTTGGTTCTCGGGTTCTTGCTGACCTTCGGCCCGGCCCGCTACTGGACTCCCGTGCCGGTGGTCTTCCTCGGCTACTTCCTCATCTCCGGCCTCATCGGCCTGGTGTTCTGGAAGGGCGTCCGCGAACTCCGGGACACGAACCCGACCCTGCACTCCGGCGACGGGCCCGCCTCGCCCGACGCCAGGGTCGCCGCCGCGATCGGTGCGGTCGGCGTCGCCTCCGCACTCGTGCTTCTCCCGGCCGGACTCACCGATGCGCCCGCCAACGCAGCGCCCTGCCCGGACGGCAGCAACACCTGCGGGCCGCAGCCGACCATGGGCCCGCAGCCCACCCAGGGCAACGGCGGCAACACCACCGCCCCACAGGCACCGAACACGACCGTGCCTGGCTACACCCCACCGGACACGCCTCCGCAGCAGGGCAGCGGCAGCACCCCGACCGCGCAGGGGCAGGTCCCGACCATGCCCACCGGCGAGAGCCCGTCGAACGGCTGCATCCTCAACTGCGGCCCCACCCAGGCCCCGCAGACCGGGCAGGCGAACCCGCCGCAGACTGCGCAGAACCCGGTCACCACGGCGCCGAACACGCCCGCGACCACCCCTCAGGCGCCGACCACGACGCCGCAGCTGCGCACCCCGACACCGGAGACCACCACCTCGACGACCTCGAGCAAGGCCCGCGACCGCGAGGACGACCAGCAGCGCAGCAGCGATGAGGACCGCGACAAGAACTCGCCGTACCCGTACCAGGCCGCCGAGCTCGCAGCCGTGGCCGGCACGTACCGACGGCGGAAGATCTCGGAGTCCGCCGTGCGCAGTGGGCGAGTTGTATCAGAGAACGTGACGCGGTCCCTGTACTCGAACGGGACAGTCGTTTCCGGCCCCGTCCGCGGTATCCCAATCGATACGCCGCACACGGACTGGATCCGAGCGGCGGAGTTCATCACCCAAAAGATGAAGGAGAATGCACTCGGAAACGACGTTCGACTGCAGAAGCTCGGCCTTCGCTCCGCTTCCCCGATCGCAATGGCCGCCTCAGGGTTGCGCTTTGCCCGACTGAATCTCTCCCATGCGCAGTGGGACTATAAGGACGTGCTGAATCCGATGTTCGGAGGGTCACGCGACGTTACCGCGTTCCTCGTCTATCCTGAAGACCCCAAGTGGCGAGTCGCCGCTGACATCTGGACGAACATTCACTTCGGCTACATCGGCCGCCAAATCGGGTATCCCGAGGAGGTTCTTATCGCAGCATCGCACGCGGCGGGCGACCCAGACCCTAACGACGACCTTGCGGTTCGAATCGGGTACAGGTGGGGAGGCATCGACCCCGAAACGCTATCTGTTGACGACACCCTGCGGATGGCCGGGGAGGTGTCGCAGGCGCTTATCGCGAAGGAGGCTGGCGGCAACGACATCTTCCAAGTGAGGCCCGCGTGAGGGGTGACTGGCCGTGTTTCTAATCGCATCCACCGCATTCTGCGCAATCATGTTTCGCTACCCGAACGTCTGTGACGACACAAACCCAGGTTACGGCTTCGCGTACCTGGCCAGGATATTCCTGGCCCTGGTGCTATCCGCGATCTTCGAGCCAATTCTAATCTCCGCCGCGGTATTTCTCCGACGTCGGGCTGGAACTGCTCTCGCAGTCGTCACGTACGTGTGGAGTTCGATCGTCGCAACTGCAGTGACGATCGTTCCGATCGGCCTATGGCTGAGCGGGGCATGTCCTTCTGTACGGCAGGACTCAATCGCGCCATACTGGCCTTGTGCTATTGCATTCCTCGCGGTTGGAACGATCCTGCTCGTAGCGACAGTAGTCGCAAAGGTCAGGCGGCCGCAGTCGCGGCTGGGACCACGCGATGCGCGCTGAGCGAGAGGGAGAACGTATAGAGTCTTCTAACGGGGAAAGCGGAACTGACGTGGTCCTTATCTGCGGTACGGTCTCCACCTATGTGCTGCACCCCGAGGTGGCCCTCATAGCGGTGCCCTGGCTCGGATTCGGCGCACTCTACGGATCGATTCTCTACGGCCGCGAGGGCGCCCACACGACGCACCTGCCGCCAGCGCTGAGGTGCAGCGTCCCGCTACTATCGACCTCGCCGTAGGCGACGTCGGCGTACACCACGGGCGTGCCGCCGTCCGCCGGGTACGCGTCTCAACACGGGTGACATAGTCGGGTCTTCTCGCGATGGCTCGGCACTTCATCTCAAGCAGGAGGGAGAGCCGAGCCGCTCTGGCCGACACGCCGATAGGTCATCGCCCCGACGAATGGCTCAATCTGGGTCAACGGGCGATTCCCGGACCACAGTCGTGATCCTGGAAACCGCCCCTGACCTGCGGAAGCGGAGGGATTTGAACCCCCGGTGGTTTCACCCACGCTCGCTTTCAAGGCGAGTGCATTCGGCCGCTCTGCCACGCTTCCCTAGCGCCGTACGATACCGGACCCACCAGGGGCTCACCGCTCAGAGACGCTCGATGATGGTGCCGTTCGCCATGCCGTTGCCCTCGCACATCGTCTGCAGGCCGTAGCGGCCGCCGGTCTGCTCGAGGTGGTTGACCAGCGTCGCCAACAGGCGAGTGCCCGACGCACCGAGCGGGTGGCCCAGCGCGATGGCGCCGCCGCGCGGGTTCAGGCGGGCGGGGTCGACGTCGAACTCGGCGGCCCAGGCCATGGGCACCGAGGCGAAGGCCTCGTTGACCTCGAAGGCGTCGATGTCGTCGGCGCGCAGGCCGGCGCGGGCGAGCACCTTGTGCGTCGCGGGGATCGGGCCGCTGAGCATCACCTCGGGATCGGAGCCGACCACCGAGAAGGCGTGGAACCGCGCCCGCGGGGTCAGGCCCAGGGCCTCGGCCTTCTCGGCGCTCATGATCAGCGCGGCGGAGGCGCCGTCGGTCAGCGGCGACGAGTTGCCCGGCGTGATCGACCAGTCGATCTCGGGATACCGCTCCGCGAAGCGGGGATCGGCGAACGCGGGCTTGAGACCGCCCAGCCCCTCCGCGGTCGTCGAGCCGCGCACGGTCTCGTCGACGGCATGCACTCCACCGTCCGGAAGCGCGACGGGCACGATCTCCCGGTCGAAGCCGCCGGCGGCCTGTGTCGCCGCGGCCCGACGGTGCGATTCGGCGGCGAACGCGTCGAGGGCCTCGCGGTCGAACTTGCCTCGCGCGGCGAGCAACTCGGCGCCGATGCCCTGGTGCGGCAGGCTCGGGAAGCGGGCGGCGAGCGGCGCGAAGGGCGCGCCCCCGGTGGGGCTGGTGCCCATGGGCACGCGGCTCATGGACTCGACGCCGCCGGCGATCACCACGTCGTACGCGCCGGCGATCACGCCCTGCGCCGCGAAATGCGCTGCCTGCTGCGACGATCCGCACTGGCGATCGATCGTGGTGCCGGGCACCTCGATCGGGAGCCCGGCGGTGAGCGCGGCGACGCGCGCGATGTTGAGCGCCTGATCCCCCACCTGCTGGACGCACCCGCCGATGACGTCCTCGACGAGGGCGGGATCGAGGTCGTTGCGCTCGATGAGGGCGGAGATGACGCCCGCGAACAGGTCGACGGGGTGGACGGGGTGCAGGGCGCCGCCGGGCTTGCCCTTGCCGGACGGGGTGCGGACGATGTCGACGATGACGGCGTCGGTCATGGCAGAGTTTCCTTCGATCTCAGATGACTAGGGGGTTCAGCGCGGGGCCATGCGGATGGCGCCGTCGAGGCGGATGGTCTCGCCGTTGAGCATCGGGTTGCCGACGATGGCGGCGACGAGGTCGGCGTACTCCGACGGGTCGCCGAGCCGCGCGGGGTGCGGCACCTGCGCGCCGAGGGAGGCGCGGGCCTCCTCGGGCAGCGTGCCGAGCAGCGGCGTGAGGAACAGGCCCGGCGCGATGGTGACGACGCGGATCGCGAGCGACGCGAGATCGCGGGCGATCGGCAACGTCATGCCCACGACGCCGCCCTTCGACGCCGAGTACGCGGCTTGGCCGATCTGGCCGTCGAAGGCCGCGACGGACGCGGTGTTCACGATGATGCCGCGCTCCTCGCCGTCGAGCGCGTTCTCGGCGATCGCGGTGGCGGCCAGCCGGATCACGTTGAACGTGCCGATGAGGTTCACCGAGATCACCTTCGAGAAGGCGTCGAGCGGGAACGCGCCCTTCTTGCCCGTGGTCTTGATCGCGTTGCCGATGCCGGCGCAGTTCACGACGATCGCGAGGGTGCCCTGGTCGTTGGCGAGGTCGACGGCGGCCTGCACCGCGGCCTCGTCGGTCACGTCCGCGGGGGCGAAGCGCACGGCGTCACCGAGGGCGGCGAGCGCCGAGGTGTCGGCGCTCGGCAGGTCGATCGCGACGACGCGGGCCCCGCCGGCGACGAGGCGGGTCACCGTCGCCAGACCCAGGCCGGAGGCGCCGCCCGTGACGAGTGCGGTCTTGTTCTTCAGGTCCATCACGGTCTCCTCGCCGTCGCGCCACCGTTCCAAGTGACAGAATGTTCATTCACTTCTAACACATGGCGGCCCTCGCTACCGCATTCCCGCGAAGCCGGGACCCACACCACAGCCCGCGCGACGGCCGCGCCCGGTGTGCTACCCATGAACCATGAGGGCCATCGACGTCGACGAAACCACGCAGGACCTGCGGCTCATCGACCTCCCGATCCCCGAACCCGGCCCCGGCGAGGTGCGGATCGCCGTCGCGGCGACGGCGGTCAACCGGGCCGACCTGATGCAACGCCGCGGCCTCTACCCGCCGCCGCCCGGGGCCAGCCCGATCCTGGGCCTCGAGGTCTCGGGCACCGTCGACGCCGTCGGCCCGGAGGTCGAGGGGCTCGCCGTCGGCGACGAGGTGTGCGCTCTCCTGTCCGGCGGCGGCTACGCCGAGTACGCGATCGCGCCCGCCACCCAGTGCCTGCCCGTCCCCGCCGGCGTCACCCTCGTCGACGCCGCGGCGCTCCCCGAGGTCGCCTGCACCGTCCACTCCAACCTCATCACCGAGGCCGACCTGCGGGCCGGCGAGACGCTCCTGCTCCACGGCGGCGGCAGCGGCATCGGCACGCACGCCATCCAACTCGGCAAGGCCCTCGGGGCGACGGTGGCCGTCACCGTCGGCTCGGAGTTCAAGGCGCAGCGCTGCCGCGAGCTGGGCGCCGACATCGTGATCGACTACCACGACGAGGATTTCGCGGAGATCCTGCGCGACCGGGCCGACGTGATCCTCGACATCATGGGCGCGAAGTACCTGCCCCGCAACGTGAGCGCCCTCGCCCCGCACGGCCGGCTCGTGATCATCGGCCTGCAGGGCGGCGTGAAGGGCGAGCTGAACATCGGTGCGCTGCTGGGCAAGCGGGGCCGGGTCAGCGCCACGAACCTCCGGGGCCGCCCCGCGACCGGACCGCACAGCAAGGCCGAGGTCGTGGCCGCGGTCCGGGCACAGGTCTGGCCGCTCATCGCCGACGGTGCCGTGCGCCCCGTCGTCTCCGCGCGGCTCCCGCTCGCCGACGCGGCCGCCGCCCACGACCTCCTGGACTCCCCCGAGTCCGTCGGAAAGGTGCTCCTGACCCCATGATCGACGACCTCGCCGCCCGCCTTCTCGAGGCGCAGATCGCCTTCGCGCGCAAGCAGCTCCGCGATACCGCCTATCACTCGCTGGTCATCGACGAGGTGGACCACGCGCTCGCCGTCGCCTCCGAGCTGACCCTCGCGGAGGCGGTGACGCCCGACATGATCAAGGCCGTCGCCGCGAAGTACGCCGTGCAGGTCCCGGTCGAGGGCGCCATCCCCGAGCTCGTCGGGGAGATCGCCGGCCGCCTGTACCGGCACACCGTCAACGACACCACGCGGCTCGACGAGGTCATCGACAGCCACAGCTTCGAGCAGTTGCTGAGCACCGTCACGGAGATGGACCTCACCGGGCGGATCCTGCAGGCACTGTCCGAGAGCCCCGTCACCGAGGACGCCGTGGCCTCGGTCCTCCACGCCGCCGCCTCCTCCGCGGCCGACGACGCGAACCGCGCCCTCGCCCGGAACGCGGTGACCCGCACCGTCGCCGGCGCCGCAGCCCGCGCCCTCCGGCCGGCGCTCCCGACGCTCGGCCAGCGCGCCGACGCCGCCGCCCGGCACGGGGTGCGCTTCGCCCTGCGCCGGGTCGCCGCCGAGGGCGACGAGACCCTCGCCGAGGCCGTCCGCGACTTCTGGCGCCAGCACCGCGAGAGCGCCGTCGCCGAGTACCGCGGGGTGCTCACCGACGGCGACGTCGAGGACGTGGTGGTGCTGATCTTCGAGTTCTGGCGCACCTTCCGCGACACCGACTACTTCCGCGCGCTGCTCGACGAGGGCATCGACCACGTCTTCGACAAGTACGGCGACGCCTCGCTGTACGAGCTGCTCGCCGAGCTGGGCGTGGGCCGTGAGGACATGATCGAGGAGGCGCTGCGCTTCGGCCCGCCCGTGATCGCGACGCTCGACGAGCGCGGCGTCATCGAGGACCTGCTGCGCCGCCGGCTCACCCCGTTCTTCGAGTCCGAGGAGTACCGCGCCGCGATCGGCGACTGACCGGATCTACACGAACGCGGTCACCAGGATCACCACCGCGCACACCGCGACGATCGCCCCGCCCACGGCCGTGACGATCCGCCGCATCCGCGCGGTCGACCGCGCCCGCAGCACCGCGCCCAGGCCGATGAGCACCAGATTCCAGCCGAGCGAGGCGATCCCGACGCCGATCGCGAAGGCCGTCGCCACCGGCGGCCGGTGCAGCCCCTCCCCCAGTCCGACGGCGATGGCGCCGAAGTACACGAGCGGGAAGGGGTTGACCGCCGTCAGCCCGAAGAACATCGCGTACCGCGCCCACCCGGCACCATCATCGGTGGGTTCGGCACCGTCGGACTCCTCGGCGACGGGGCGGAAGGCCGTGCGCACCATGAGCGCAGCGACCACGAGCAGGAGGACGCCGCCGACGGCGGCCGGCCACCGCCCCCACTGCGCGACCAGCGGTGCCAGGACCGAGCCGGCGGCCAGCGCCAGCACGGCGAAGATCAGGTCGGCGGTGCCCACGCCCGCGGCGGCGGGGACGGCGCGCCGCCAGCCGCGGGACGCGCCCTCGTGGAGCAGCATCACACCGACGGCACCGAGCGGGAGGACCACCCCGAGGCCCGCGAGGATCCCCGCGCCGAAGGCAGCGGCCAGCGCCGCCGGTTCCACCGGCTAACCCAGGGAGGCGAGGGCGCGGACCAGCTGGTCCACGTCGTACGGGGTCGAATAGGGCGCGAGGCCGACGGTGACGGCACCCCCGTACTCGGGCACGCCCAGGCCGGCGAAGTATCGGCTGGGCACGTTCGACAGGGCGCACACGCCGTTGTCCGCGAGGCGCTTGGCGGCCTTGGCCGCCGGCACGCCCGGCATCGTGAACGAGACCGTGGGCACGCGGCGCTCGGCGCGGCCGATGATCGCCACCTGCGGCGCGGAGGCCAGGGAATTGAGCAAGTAGAACAGGAGCCGCTGCTGGTACTGGCGCAGGCCGAACATCGAGTGCTCCAGCCGATCCCGCCGCGTGCCGACCGACGACTCGTCGAGGCCCGCGAGATGATCGATCGAGGCGATGAGCCCTGCGAGCATGGCGTACTGGTGCTCGCCCAGCTCGAACCGCTCCGGGCCGGTGAGGGTGCGGTCGGGGTTCACCGCGCGCAGCCGGCCGAACAGCGACGGATCACGGAAGGCCATCGCGGCCACCTGCGGGCCGCCCCACCGGTTGGCGCTGACGAGCAGCACGTCGGCGCCGAGCCGCTCGATGTCGAGCAGCTCGTACGGCGCGGCGCTCGTCGCGTCCACCACGAGCAGCGCGCCCACCCGGTGCGCCGCCTGCGCCGCCGCGGCCACGTCGATGACGGTGCCGATCGTCGACGAGGCGTACGGGACCGCGATCACCGAGGTGCTGGGCCCGGCGAGCTCCTCGAACTGCCACGCCGGGACCTCACCGGTCTCGATATCTGCCTCGACCCACCGGACGCGCCCGCCGCCGCGATCCGCGACGCGGAGCCAGGGCGACTGGTTCGCGTCGTCGTCCAGTCGGCACAGCACGATCTCCGAGCCGAGCCCGAGGCGCGCGCTCAGCGATTCCGCGAGCGAGTTGAGCAGCTGCTCCCGGCTGGGCCCGAGCACCACGCCCTCGGGCTTGCCGCCCACCAGGTCCGCCACGGCGACGCGGGCGGCCTGCACGATCGAGCGGGTGTGGGCGGCCGCGGCGTAGACGCCGTAGGGATTGCTCACGAATCCGCGGAAGGCGTTCGCGACCGCCGAGGAGACCGCTCCCGGGATCTGCGCACCGGCCTGGGGATCGAAGTGGATCCACCCGTCTCCCAGGGCAGGATAAAGCCCCCGGACGCGGGCAACGTCGAATGCGGATACCGCAACCGCAGTCGATGCCCGGCCGGGTGCACCCTGGCCTTCTGAGAACGTGTTCACTGGGACGCAGGTTACACCGCCGCCCTGACTACACGGTGGTCCGCCCGCGGGGAGCTGCCAGAATGGTGGTATGAGCGATCGCAACGAGGTGGAGATCATTCCCGCAGGAGCGGACACCGGCGCAGCCGGGAGCGCGGACGAACCCGACAACGCCGCGGAGGAACTGCACGGCATGGTCGAGCAGCCCGCGAAGGTCATGCGGATCGGGACGATGATCAAGCAGCTCCTCGAGGAGGTGCGCGCCGCACCGCTCGACGAGGCCAGCCGCGCCCGGCTCAAGGACATCCACCGGACGTCGATCAAGGAGCTCGAGGACGGGCTCTCGCCCGACCTGCAGGCCGAGCTGGAACGCCTCGCGCTGCCCTTCACGGACGAGTCGACGCCGTCGGACGCGGAACTGCGGATCGCGCAGGCGCAGCTCGTCGGCTGGCTGGAGGGCCTGTTCCACGGCATCCAGACCGCCCTCTTCGCGCAGCAGATGGCGGCACGGGCCCAGCTCGAGCAGATGCGACAGGGCGCCCTTCCCCCGGCGATGACCCCGGGCCCGGAGTCGCAGACCGGTCACGGGCAGTACCTGTGACGGTGCCCCCCGCGGGCGTCGAGCGCACCGTCGGGGAGCGCCCCGGCCGCTCGCGCTCGACGTGCGCCGGGCGGACCGTCGGGACGGGTACCCTGGCCTACCGTGCCCGTCGATAGCCCCCACGCCGCCCAACCGGCGCCCCTCGTCTCGGACTCGCGCACCTTCTCGCGCGCGATCCGCGACCTGGTCGACGGCGCCACCGTGCATCGCGAGCTCTGGCTCGAACTGGGCTGGCAGGACATCAAGCAGCGCTACCGCAGGTCGGTGATCGGCCCGTTCTGGATCACGATCGCCACCGGCGTCACCGCCAGCGCGCTCGCGCTGCTGTGGTCGGTGCTGCTCGGCGCCGACGTGAAGACGCTGCTGCCGCAGCTCACCGTCGGCTTCGTACTATGGGCCTTCATCCAGAGCTCGATCATCGACGGCGCCGAGGTCTTCATCGCCAACGAGGGCCTGATCAAACAGCTACCCGCCCCACTGTCGGTGCACGTCTACCGACTGGTGTGGCGGCACATGCTCTTCCTCGCCCACAACATGATCATCGTGGTGGTCGTGCTGGCGATCTTCCCGCCGAAGCAGTGGTCGTGGACGCAGCTCAGCGTGATCCCCGCGTTCGCCATGCTGGCGATCACCGGCGTGTGGGTCTCGATGTTCTTCGGCATCCTCGCCACCCGGTTCCGCGACATCGCGCCGCTGCTCACCGCCCTGACGCAGCTGCTCTTCTACATCACCCCCGTGGTGTGGACCCTGGACACGGTGCCCGGCGGCAACAGCGAGCGCGCTCAGCTGGTGAAGCTGAACCCGCTGTACCACTACCTGGAGCTCGTCCGCGGGCCGCTCACCGGCAAGCCCTTCGATCCCCAGCACTGGTACGTGGTGATCGGATGCACGATCGTCGGCATGGCGCTGACCCTCGTGCTGATGAAGCAGTTCCGTTCCCGAGTCGCGTATTGGGTGTGAGATGAGCGTTTCCATTCGGACGCAGGACGCCTGCGTCGACTTCCCGGTGTTCGACGCGAAGTCCCGCTCGCTCAAGCGCGCGGTCATGGGCTCGGCGGGCGGCAAGGTGATGGCCGACGACAACGTGGTCGTCGTCGAGGCGCTGCGCAACATCACCATGAACCTCAACGAGGGCGACCGCGTGGGCCTGGTGGGCCACAACGGCGCCGGCAAGTCGACGCTGCTGCGGCTCCTCGCCGGGATCTACGAGCCCACCCGCGGCTCCGCGCTCGTGAAGGGCCGCGTGGCCCCCGTCTTCGACCTCGGCGTGGGCATGGACCCCGAGATCTCCGGCATGGAGAACATCATCATCCGCGGGCTGTTCCTGGGGCAGACCCGCAAGTCGATGCTGCGCAAGGCCGACGAGATCGCCGAGTTCACCGAGCTGGGCGACTACCTGTCGATGCCGCTGCGCACCTACTCCACCGGCATGCGCGTGCGCATCGCCCTGGGCGTGGTCACGTCGATCGACCCCGAGATCCTGCTGCTCGACGAGGGCATCGGCGCCGTCGACGCGGAGTTCATGCGCAAGGCCCGCAAGCGGCTCTCCGCGCTGGTGGAGCGCTCCGGCATCCTCGTCTTCGCCTCGCACTCGAACGAGTTCCTCGCGCAGCTCTGCGACCGGGCCATGTGGATCGACCACGGCGAGATCCGGCAGGAGGGCGGCATCGAGGAGGTCGTGACCGCCTACGAGGGCCTCGACGCCGGCGCCCAGGTGCGCAAGGTCCTCGACATGCTCGAGGCCGAGGATGACTGACGGGGCCGGGGAGGCGGGTCCCGACCGCGTGTCCGACGGTGCCGGCACCGTCGTCGCCGTCGTCGTCACGCACGACCGGGCGGGCCTGCTGGCGAAGTCCCTCGAGGTTCTCAGCTCGCAGGAGCGGCCCGTCGACCACCTGATCGTGGTCGACAACGCGGCCCAGGACGAGGTGCGTGCGCTGGTCGAGTCGCAGCCCGTCGACACCACGTACCTGCCCTCGCAGTTCAACCTGGGCGGCGCCGGCGGCTTCGCCCTCGGCATGCTGCACGCGCTCGCGCTGGGCGCCGACTGGATCTGGCTCGCCGACGACGACGGCCGTCCCGAGGGGCCACAGGTGCTCGGGACGCTGCTCGACTGCGCCGAGCGGCACGGGCTGGCGGAGGTCTCGCCGGTGGTCTCGACGATCGACGATCCCGAGACGCTGGCCTTCCCGCTGCGCCGCGGCCTCGTCTGGCGGCGCAAGCGCTCCGAGCTGATCGACCCGGAGGCACCGTCGGACGACGTGCTGCTGGGGATCGCCTCCCTGTTCAACGGCGCGCTGTTCCGCAAGGACACCGTCGCGGCGGTGGGCGTGCCGGACCTGCGGCTGTTCATCCGCGGCGACGAGGTGGAGGTGCACCGCCGGCTGGTGCGCTCGGGCCTGCCCTTCGGCACCTGCCTGACCACCGCCTACCTGCATCCCAACGGCGCCGACGAGTTCCGGCCGATCCTGGGCGGGCGCATGCACACCCAGTACCCGGACAACGAGACCAAGCGCTTCTTCACCTACCGCAACCGGGGCTACCTGCAGTCCCAGCCCGGGATGCGGAAGCTGATCCCGCAGGAGTGGGCGCGGTTCGGCTGGTTCTTCCTGGTGCAGCGGCGCGACGTCGCGGGCTTCCGCGAGTGGCTGCGCCTGCGCAAGCTGGGTCGCGACGAGCGGTTCACCCGGCCCTGATCCCGGTGGCGCACACCTCTTATTGAAGGGGGCTCAACAGAGCTCCCGCGGTGCCTCTATCATCGTCGTCATGGGAACGAGCCTGGTCTCCGATCTTCTTCCGCAGGGCCACGCCCTGCTGCGCATGCTCCAGCGCCGGGTCGTCGACCCGGCACGCCCCGACGTCGCGTTGCGCGCGCTCGGCTACAACCGGCAGTACGGCCCGCAGGCCGCGCTGGTGATCAAGGGCGCCGCGGAGAACCCCGACCGCATCGCGATCGTCGACGAGCGCGGCACCCTCACCTACGCGCAGTACGAGGCGCAGTCGAACGCGCTGGCCCGCGGCCTGCGCGCGTCCGGCCTCAAGTCCGGCGACGTGATCGCCGTTCTCGCCCGCGACCACCGCGGCCTGCTGCTCATCATCAGCGCCGCCGCCCGCGCGGGCATGCGCCTGGCCATGATGAACACCGGTTTCGCCAAGCCTCAGTTCGCCGAGGTCTGCGAGCGCGAGAAGGTGCAGGCGGTGTTCCACGACAGCGAGTTCACCTCCCTGCTCGACGCCCTGCCCGACGACATGCCGCAGTACCTGACCTGGGTCGACGAGGCCGACGACGTGCCCGCGGGCGCGAAGACCATAGACCAGCTGATCGCGGGCCGCGACGCCAAGCGCGTCCCGCCGCCCGAGAAGCAGGGCGGCTTCATCATCCTGACCTCGGGCACCACCGGCCTGCCCAAGGGCGCGACCCGCAGCAAGGTGCCCTCGCTGGCGACCGCGATGCTCGTGGACCGCATCCCCTTCCAGCGCCGCGGCACCGTCGTCATCGCCTCGCCGATCTTCCACTCCACGGGCTTCGCCATGTGGTCCGCCGGGATGTCGGTCGGCTGCACCACCGTGACGATGCGCCGGTTCGACCCGGAGAACACCCTCAAGCTGATCGCGGACAACCGCGCCGACATGCTGGTCGCGGTGCCCACGATGCTCACCCGCATGCTGAGCCTGCCCGCGGAGACGCTCGCGAAGTACGACACCAGCTGCCTGAAGTCCGTGGTCGTGGCCGGGTCCGCGGTCTCCCCCGAGCTCTCGGAGAAGTTCCAGGACGTCTTCGGCGACGTGCTCTACAACGTCTACGGCTCGACCGAGGTCGCCGTCGCCACCGTCGCGACGCCGCGCAACCTGCGCACCGCGCCCGGCACCGTCGGCAAGCCCCCGGTCCTGACGACGGTGCGCCTGTACGACGAGAACGACGCGCTCGTCGAGGGCGTCGGCAAGCGCGGCCGCGTCTTCGTGCGCGCCGGCGCGCCCTTCGAGGGCTACAGCGACGGCCGCACGAAGCAGATCATCGACGGCCACCTCTCGTCGGGCGACATGGGCCACTGGGACGAGCACGGCCTGCTGCACATCGACGGTCGCGACGACGACATGATCGTCTCCGGCGGCGAGAACGTCTACCCGCTCGAGGTGGAGAACCTGCTGGTCACCCGCGACGACGTGGTGGAGGCCGCGGTGATCGGCGTGCCCGATCCCGAGTTCGGCCAGCGGCTGCGCGCCTTCGTCGTGATCGAGGGCGGCGCGCCCTCCGACGAGGAAGCGCTCGTGAAGGACCTCAAGGAGTTCGTCCGCGGCAACCTGGCCCGGTTCAAGGTCCCGCGCGACGTGGTCTTCCTCGACACGCTGCCCCGCAACCCCACGGGCAAGATCGTCCGCCGGGAGCTCCCGAAGGACTGAAAATGTGCGGTCATCCGTCTCAAAGATCATGAGTACAGATGACCGGACATTCCCGGGCCGGAACCCCGTGGCCGCCTGATGCGTCCAATGAGTATGTGGAGTCGCGCTGCGCTGGTGTTCGCCGCCCAGGACGGGGTCGCCACCCGGGAGCAACTGCACGCCGTCGGCGTGACTGATCCGATGATCGCCGTGCGGATCGACTCCGGCGAGATCGTCCGGATCCGGCCCGGACTCTTCCGGACAAAACACCATCCGCACACGGACAGGACCGCGATCCGCATCGGAGTCCTGCTGTCCGACGGAATCGCCGACCGACACACCGCACTGTTCTGGCACCGGATGAGCGACACGACGCCCCTACCGATCAGCGTCACCGTCCCTGTCGAGCGGCGCGTCCGCTCGACATCCGGCTATGCGATCCGAACGCGAAGGCGCCCCCTTGACCCGGCTGACGTGACGGAGGTGGACGGGCTAGCGGTGACCGGGAAGGCGCTGAGCGTGCTGGAGGTGGCCGACGCGAAAGCCATGGACCGCGCGCTGCAGCGGGAGGACGTGACGCTCGACGAGTTGTCGGCCGCACTCGACCGGAACGCGAACGCCAAGGGCATCGGCGCGGCGCGCGCCGTCTTCGGGGTGGCCGCCGGCGACACCGAATCGGAGGCGGAGAGGCTGTTCGTGGCGTTACTCGACCTCCATGGCATCACGGGATGGCATCCTCAGCTGGGATTCCGCGGGTGGGCCATCGACTTCGCGTTCCCGGAGCTGAAGCTCGCGGTCGAGATCAACGGGTGGGCCTTCCACCGGTCGCGCGCCAGGTGGCAGAGCGATCAGGACAAGGCGAACGCGCTGACCGTCGCCGGGTGGTCTGTCCTCAACTTCTCCTGGCACCACCTCACGGACGATCCCGAGGGCGTCATCACCACTCTGGCGGAAGCGATCGGCGCTCGCGCGGCCTGACGACGCAATCCGCCGGGGACGCCGAAAATGTCCGGTCATCCGTCTCAATGATCATGAGTACGGATGACCGGACATTCGATCGCCCAGGCGGGGCGGGATCACCAGGCGGGGAACAGCGGGCCGGTGAGGCCCAGCGGCACCGACTGGGTGACGTTGACGAAGTAGAACAGGATCAGCGCGCCGCCGATGAGCGCGAGGTTCTTGTTGAAGGAGATCATCTCGGTCTGCTTGACCTGCGGATCCACGGCCTTCCAGAAGTCGTGCATCATCACGGTGACGGGCAGCAGGAACAGCACGAGCAGCAGCGCGCCGAGGTCGATCCACACGCCCAGGATCAGCGACAGGCCGCCGAGCAGCGCGATCACGCCGCTGCCGACCACGGCCAGCTTGGCGGCGGGGACCTTCTTGGCGGCGGCGTACTGCGCCATGCCGTCCGCGGCGGTGAAGTGGCCGACGGCCGACATCACGAACAGGACCGCGAGCAGGATGCGGCCGATCAGGAATACGACGTCCATGGTGGAGCTCCTCGTTCGAGGCGACGCACCGTGCGCCGCGATACGGGAACTATAACCGGACCTCGGTCCGCATGATTCCCGAACCGTCGTGTTCCGCGTCACGCCCTCGTGCGGGTGGTCCCCCAGACGATGGCGGCGAGAGCGAGCAGCGGCAGGCCGATCGCCACCGACGTGCTCACCGCCGACCGCAGGTGCAGCGCCTCGATCACCACCGAGTAGACCGCGCCGGCCCCCATCTGGAGGAAGAAGAACAACCCGGCGCCGACGCCCTGGGCCTTGAGGTCCAGCTCCAGCAGCCCGGCCTGCGCGAACGGGATCGCCGCGCCCACGCCGAGGAAGCCGACGGCGAGCGGGATGACCACCGCTGCTGCCGTCGGGACCCCCAGGGCCGCCAGCGCCACGAGGGCGCCGCCGCCGAGGGCCGAGCCGATCGTGCACAGCCGCACCGCGGTCCGCGCGGAGGTGGCCCGCCGGATCACCACGCTGCCCGCGATGTACCCGAGCGCGGGGACGATGAGCAGCAGCCCGTACTGGATCTCCGTCGCGCCGTGCAGCCCCTGCAGGATGAACGCGGACTGCTCGATGAACAGGAAGTACCCCATCCAGGCCAGTGAGATCACCACCGCGTGCCGGTGGAAGCCCTTGCGCGCAAAGGCCTCCGCGACGCCCCGCCCGATGGCGCGCGGGGTCGGCGTGACGGGCGTGGCCGGCACCGCCGTGGGCACGAGCCGCAGGAACGCGAGGGCGAGAACCAGACCGACCGCGGCCAGGCCGAGGAAGAGGGCGCGCCACGGCGCGACCTGGACCAGCGCCGAACCGAAGAAGGGCGAGAGCGCGGGCGTCGCCGCGATGACGATCGACAGCGACGTGAGCAGGTGCATCCGCGCATCCGTCGGGTACCGGCGCTGGATCACCAAGCGGCACAGCACCGTCGCCGAGGTGCCGCCGACGGCCTGCACGAACCGCGCCACGCCGAGCACCGCCACCGTCGGTGCGGCGGCCGCGAGCACCCCGCCCAGCGCGAACAGGACGAGGCCCAGCGCCTGGAGGGCCCGTGCGTCGAAGCGGTCCGCGAGCACGCCCGCGGCGAACATCGAGACCGCGTAGCCGGCCATGTAACAGGACAGCGTGAGCTGTACCGCGGAGACGGAGGTGTGCAGGTCGATCGCCATCTGCGGCGTCGACGGGTTGAGCAGGCTCAGGCCCAGCTGCGGCGCGGTGACCGCGACGAGCAGCATGATCGTGGACCACCTGCCCGGCGCAGTCACCGCTGCCGCCGCCCGCTCGGCGACCGCGCTCGCCTCAGCCACCGGTCACCGCTACCGACGCGGGCACCGGTTCCGCCTGCGGCACCGCCGGATTCACCCGCTCGGCGATGGAGCGGGCCACGGCGCGGGCGCGCCGGCGGATCTTGGCGATGCTGCTGATGTAGTAGAGGTCGCCCGAGGCGATCTCGCCGAGTGCGTACAGCCCCGGCACCGACGTGCCGTCGCGGCCGACGATCGCGTTGTCGGCGACGTTGATCCGCAGCCCGCCGTAGGGATTGCGGCGGGCGGTGCCGCCGTAGACGAGCGAGGAGACCAGGCTCGCCGCCGCACCCGAGGGCGCGCCGGCCGGCGTCCGGGTCGCGTTGACCACATGCTGGACGGCCTCGTCACCGTCGGCGCTGCTCACCACCAGCCCCGAGGCCGACGGGGCCACGTCGCGGACGCCGTGCCGGACGGTCAGCGCACCGTCGACCACCATGTCCCCCAGCACCTGCGCGCTCCGGGCGGGCAGCGGGTTGGCGAGCGCCTGGAAGGGCGCGTGCACCGTCGCGACCATCGCCGACCGCGCCGAGCGGGTCATGGCGGACCACAGGTCGTTCGCGTAGTACTGCGCCACGCAGATCACCAGGCGCTGCACCTCGGGCGCGATCGAGACGGGGCGGCCGGCGAAGCCCGCGAGCCGAGGCCCGGCGGGCTCGGCGATCGCGCGGAAGGCGGCGCGCACCTCGGAGCGGCGCAGGCCCTCGCCCACGGCGAGGTAGTCGACGATGTTCACGACGTCCTCCCATTCGAGGCCGCCGTGCTTGAGCTGCACGCGCCGGATGAGCGCGCCCACATCAGGATCGAAGTCGAGCGGCTCGAGGTCGCTGCGCACGTCCGGGAGGATGCCCTGGCGCGAGGCCATCAGCAGCCGGCCGTCCCAGTTGCGCGATCGCACGGCCAGCGCGACGTCGATGGCGCTGAGGCCCGTGCCGATCACCGCCGCGGACTCCCCGGCGAGGACCGTCGGCAGCCACTCGTCGACGGGGTACGGGTCCTGCGTGTAGTGCTCGGTCCCCTCGAGCCGGTACGGGTCGGCGGGCGGGCTCGACCCCAACGCGAGCACGACGACGTCGTGCCGGTAGGTCTCCGGCGCGAAGCCCGGACGGTGCACGACGAGCCGCCAGAGATCGCCCTCGCGCGCCGCGTCGGTGACGCGGCCGGTGATCCGCGTGAGCGAGTCGCCGAAGTCCACCGCGCGGGCCTGCGTGCACTGCCGCAGGTAGCGGCCGTACGCCCAGCGCGGGACGAAACTGTGCCCGCCCTCGACGAGCAGCTCCGGCTCGTTCGCCCGGCACCAGTCGACGAACTCGTCAGGCTCCTCCGCGGAGATGGACATCGCGAAGGCCTGCCGGTTGAGCAGGGCGGAATCGGACTCCTCGGCGTACGCCCGGCCTGGGCCGATGACCCGGTCGGCGTAGACGGAGACGGACAGATCGTCGCTCACGGGGAGCTGCCGCAGCAGGCTCACGGCCGCGGCACCCCCTCCGACGATCCCGACTGACACCACGACGCTCTCCCCTCGATCATTACCTGTGCGTAACGATCGTCGCGAAGGTCCGCGCGGCGGACAACCCCGCATATGTCACATCGGACAAGGGTGGACACGACGGACAAAGTCGTATATACGTCTAACGAATCGCTTTGCGATTGTTCACCAGTAGGTATGGCGCGTCTGCGGCAGCGGCTGCGGGTCCGGCCCCTCCGCGGGTGGCGGCTGCACCAGGTGCACCACCTGGAGGATGTGGAACTGCTCCTGGTGCACCACCGCGAGCCCGCCGTAGTCGAGCGAGACCTGCATGTCCGTGCCCATGAACCGGAACGGGCGGAAGGTCCACCACAGGTTGCCGTTCTCCTGCCGGAAGTCGTCCTCGGACCGGTCGGCGTCGGCGAGCACCCAGGCCGCGGTGCACTCGTCGGCCGCCCACGACGCCCACTGGTTGACGCCCTTCTCCTTGTCCCAGAGCTTCCCGTCGGTGCGGCGGTCGCCGTCGTTCCCCATGTCCCGCAGGCCGTCGAACATCCCCGGCAGGCCGTCGTGCGCGATGCGCAGCGAGGGCCACGCCCAGCTCGGCTGCACCTGGAAGAACACGCAGTCGCCGGGCCGCGCGTTGTCACGGATGTAACGCGCCGCGTAGCTGAAGTCGCTGCCGCCCGGCTTCGACAGCGGGCTGTGCTGCCACAGGTAGCCCGGGATCGCGGCCACCGTCAGCACGGCGAGCAGGGCCGCGCCGGCGACCCGCGGGCGCGGCAGCGCCCGCGCCACCGTCGTGACCGCGGCCGCGAGCACGAGCACCACGCCGGGCACCGTGAAGCTCACATACCGCCCCACGTACGACGGGACGACCGGCGAGACGAGCAGGATCGCCGCGAGCGGCACCAGGGCGCCCGCCAGGCCGTAGCGGAGCGCGCAGGTGAGGTCCATGGGGGACGTGCCCGACGGTGCCGCATCCGCCGGTCCACCGTCCCTCGCCCGCGCGGATCCGTCGACGCCGCGCCGCCACCACAGCAGCGCGGCGACGGCGATCACGATCCAGGCCGCGATCGCGAAGGCGTACGAGTGGTCGAACCACTGGTCGACCAGCACGTTCTGGAAGATCCGCCACCCCGGCCACTGCAGCCAGGACACCTGGTCGCGCTGCGTCGCCGCGAGGATCACCACGGGGCTCGCCAGCGCGATCGCGGCCGCCGAGGCGATCGCCGCGGGTTTCAGCACGGCGCGGGTGCGGGTCCGCTCGTCGGCGACGAGGACCGCCGCGACGGCGAGCACGAGGGTCGCGGAGTAGAGGAAGAGCACCGTCGCGAGGAGCAGCGCCGCGCCGTAGGCGAGCCAGGCCCGACGGGCACCGGGCTTCCCGGTCGACGATGCCGCCCGGTGCGCCGCGATCAGCACGAGCGCCGCTGAGGCGATCACCCACGAGTAGGAGCGGGCCTCGACGCCCGACCAGGTGAGCCGCGGCAGGATCAGCGCGATCACGCCCGCGACCAGCGCGAAGGTCTCCCCGCCGAGCCGCCGCGCGAGGCAGTAGCAGGCCGCGACGGCCGCGCCGACGCCGAGCGCGGAGAAGGCCCGCAGCGCGGTCTCGTCGAGCCCGAAGGCGAGGGAGAAGGTGCGGACGCCCCAGTAGTAGAGGCCGTGCACGGCGTCGATGTTCGTCAGCAGGTGCCACAGCTCGCCGGGCGAGCGGTCGATGGCGGAGGCGGTCGCGAGTTCGTCGAACCAGACGGACGGGCGCCCGCCGTGCCAGAGCGACAGCAAGACGCCGAGGAGCGCGAGGACCCCGGGGACGAGCAGTGTTCGCCGCGGCCGAATTGCCCGGGCCATCACATCAGCTTGAAGATCACCGTGCGCTGGACGATGAAGTTGACGACCGTCGCGGTGCCCTGGGCGACGACGAAGGCGACGAGGCGGTTCACGTAGCTGCCGATGCCGTCCTCGGGCGGCGGGAACAGCGTGTAGAAGGCCATGTAGATGCCCAGCTGCACGCCGTACATGGCGATGTACAGCGCCCACACCGCGATCAACCGCTTGGTGGAGGGCTCGGCCTGGAAGGTCCAGCGCCGGTTGAGCAGGTACGCGGTGGTGGTGCCGCAGATGAAGCCGATGGTCTTGGCCAGGGCCTCGTCCAGGCCGAGGAACTTGCCGAGGAGGAGGGTGATCCCGAAGTCGACCACCGCCGAGAAGCCGCCGGTCAGCACGAAGCGCACGAGCTGGGTCTTGAGATCGAGGGGTACCCGATCAGCGGCTTCGGAGGCGGTCACGAGGTCACAGCGTACCGATGGATCCTTCGTTATTCGAATACGTCGTCGTCGGCGGCCGCCGCGGCCTCCCGCCGACGCTCGGTCCGGGCCGCCAGGAACACGGCGCCGGCGGCGATCCCCGCACCCACGAGCCCGCCCACCGCGGCGCCCGCGATCGTGCTCGGGTCGCGGTCCAGCTGGAGAGCGCACCACACCGCGAGGTACGGGATCAGGATCGCCGCCATCACGGCCTTGCGCTTCGGGGTCATGAAGGCGCGGGTGATGGACGCCAGCGGCACGTCGTGCCGGGTGCAGTACCGGTACGTGGCGAGTTGCGTGGCGAGCAGCAGCAGGAGCACCGCCATCGCGGTGACCCGGGCGCCCTCCGCCGCCGCGATCAGGGAGGCCACGAGCGCCGCTGGAGCGGCCCAGTAGTAGCCCACCGCCATCGCCCGGTAGTACTCCTCGCGGTTGCGCTCGTCGCCCCACGCGGGGTCCGACGGCGCGAGGATGAAGTCCTCGATACGACTCTCAGCCGACATGATCGTCCTCCTTCAGGGGAAACAGCTCTTCGACGGTGGCGCCGAGGGCCCGGGCCACCTTCAGCGCGAGGTACACGCTGGGCGCGTAGTCGCCCTTCTCGACCGAGACCACCGTCTGCCGGCTCACGCCCACGGCGGCGGCCAGTTCGGCCTGGGTGATGCGCTGGACGCGTCGCCGCGCCCGCACCGGGTTCTCGTCGTCGTCCACATCTCGAAGTCAAGCAGCCTTGACATACTGTGTCAAGCATTCTTGTCATCGATGGTTCTTCTGGCTCAATTCGGGCGGAATCGGTCTCAGTTCTGCCCGATTGCGGGCAGATAATTGACATGACACCGTCGGGGCCGGAAGATCGAAGCCGTGCCGGATAGCGATCTCGTGGATCACATCGCGCGGACCACGGGGCTCTCCGCCACCGAGGCCGTGCGTGTCATCGACGACGTCACGGCCTACTACCGGGAACCGGTCGAGGAGTTCGTCCGCCGCCGCCACCGCGATCTGCAGGGACGCGGCGCCAAGAACGCGGAGATCTTCGCGACCCTCGCCGACGAGTTGAGCAGCCGGCTCGTCGCCGCACCCGATCTCACCGAGCGGCAGCTGCGCCGCCTCATCTACAGCTAGGAGCCTTCCGAAGCATGTGCGGAATCGTCGGATACATCGGTGGCCAGACGGCCGTGGACATCCTCGTCGACGGCCTCACCCAGCTCGAGTACCGCGGGTACGACTCGGCGGGCATCGCGGTCCTCGGCCCGTCCGGCGCCAAGCGCGTCCGGAGCGTCGGCCGCGTGCGCGACCTGGAGGCCGCGCTGCCGAAGCGGCTCGCGGGCAAGACCGGCATCGGCCACACCCGCTGGGCCACGCACGGCGCCCCGTCCGAGGCCAACGCCCACCCGCACACCTCCGCCCCCGACGCCGAGGGTCACGAGCGGATCTTCGTCGTGCACAACGGCATCATCGACAACGCCCGGGACCTGCGCCTCGAGCTCGAGGCCGACGGCGTCGAGCTCACCTCCGACACCGACACCGAAGCCGTCGCCCACCTCATCGCCCGCAGCGGCGCCGAGACCCTCGAGGACGCGGTGCGCCAGACGCTGCACCGGCTCAGCGGCACCTACGCCCTGGCCGTCATCGACACCGAGCATCCCGACCGGATCGTCGTGGCCCGCAACGGCTCCCCGCTCATCATCGGCGTCGGCGACAAGGAGATGTTCGTCGCCTCCGACATCTCCGCCGTGGTGCGGCACACCAGCCAGGTCGTGCACCTCGACGACGGCGAGTGCGCCACCGTCACCGCCTCCGGCTTCCGCATGTTCAGCGCCGACGACAACCGCGCCGTCGCGAAGTCCGCCACCACAGTGGACATCTCACCCGACGACCTGGAGCTCGGCAACCACAGCCACTTCATGCTCAAGGAGATCGCGGAGCAGCCGAGCTCGCTCGAGCGCATGCTCTCCGGACGGCTCGACGAGCGCTTCGCCACCGCCCGCCTCGACGGCCTGAACCTGGACGCGCAGGCCATGCGCCGCTTCAAGCGCGTCAAGATCCTGGGCTGCGGCAGCGCCTACTACATGGGCCAGCTGGGCGCCTCCGTCATCGAGGAACTCGCCCGCATCCCCGCGGACGCCGAGCCCGCCAGCGAGTTCCGCTACCGCAACCCGATCGTCGAGCCCGACACCCTGTACGTCGCGGTGAGCCAGTCGGGCGAGACGGCCGACACCGCGTTCGCCGTGCAGGAGGTCAAGCGCAAGGGCGGCACCATCGTCGGCCTGGTCAACGTGGTCGGCTCGACCATCGCGCGTGAGGTCTCCGGCGGCATCTACCTGCACGCCGGCCCCGAGGTCTCGGTGGCCTCCACCAAGGCCAACACGCACATGGCGGTCGGCTTCGCGCTGCTCGCGCTCGCCCTGGGCCGCGTGCGCGACCTCTCGATCACCGACGGGACGCGGATCGTCAAGGGCCTCAAGGCCCTGCCCGCGCAGATCGGCGAGATCATCGACTCCCCCGGCGATGTCGAGGACGCCGCGAAGCTGCTGGCCGAGGCGCCGAGCCTGTTCTACATCGGCCGCGTGCGGGGCTACCCCACGGCCCGCGAGGGCGCGCAGAAGTTCAAGGAGATCAGCTACCGCCACGCCGAGGCGTACCAGGCCTCCGAGCTCAAGCACGGCCCGCTCGCGCTGATCAGCCCCGAGATGCCGACCGTCGCGATCGTCCCGGACGACGAGCTGTTGGACCGCAACATCGGTGCGCTGCACGAGATCGCGGCCCGCGGCGGCGACATCGTGGCCATCACCAACCCGGGCGTCGAGCTGCCCGAGGCCAAGGTGACGCTCACCGTGCCGAAGAACGAGCCCGAGCTGGACCCGATCCTGCTGATGATCCCCACCCAGCTCCTGGCGTACTACGCCGCACTGAGCCTGGGCCTCAACATCGACCGGCCCCGCAACCTGGCGAAGTCGGTCACCGTCGAGTAGTCAGTCCCGCTTCGGCCCCACCCAGACCTGCTGGGCGTTGACGAACTCGTGGATGCCGGCGCGGCCCAGCTCGCGGCCGTAACCGGACCGCTTGACGCCGCCGCTCGGCAGCCGCGGGTCCGTCTTGACGATGCCGTTGACGCTGACCTGCCCGGCCTCGAGCTCCCGCGCGATGGTCTCGCCACGGGCGGCGTCGGTCCAGACGCTCGCGGCGAGGCCGTACGGCGTGGCGTTCGCGAGGTCGACGGCGTGGTCGGCGTCGACAGCCGTCATCACGGAGGCGACGGGGCCGAAGGTCTCCTCCGAGCACGCCGCCATCCCCGGCCGCACGCCCGTCAGCAGCGTGGGCGGGTAGAAGAAGCCCGGTCCGTCGGGCACCGTCCCGCCGAGGAGGCAGGTGGCGCCGGCGGTCACGGTCTCCGCGACCTGGCGGTGCAGGTTGTCCCGCAGGTCGGCCCGCGCGATCGGCCCGACCTGGGTGTCGTCCCGCCGCGGGTCGCCCATCCGCAGCGCGGCGAGCCGGACGCGCAGGGCCTCGACGAGGTCGTCGTGCACGGACCGCTCGACGATGATCCGCTTCGCCGCGATGCAGGACTGGCCGGCGTTGATGATCCGGGACAGGGCGAGCACCTCGGCGGCGGCCTCGATGTCGGCGTCCGCCAGCACGATCGACGGGTCCGAGCCGCCCAGCTCCAGCACCGCGGGCTTGATCTCCGAGGCCGCGACCGACGCCACAGCGGCACCCGCGCGGTCGGAGCCGGTGAACGAGACGGCGCGGATCCGGCGGTCGCGGATCACGCCGGCCACATCGGGCGTCGCCACCGGGAGCGAGGCGAAGACCCCGTCCGGAGCACCGACGGCGCGGAAGGCGCCGGCGATGGCGGCGGCGCAGCCCGGGACGTGCGGGTCGTGCTTCATAACGGCGGTGTTCCCCGCCATGAGCGCGGGCGCACAGAACCGGAAGGCCAACCAGAACGGGGCGTTCCACGGCAGCACGCCGAGGACCGGGCCGATCGGCAGGTACTGCACGTAGCTGGAGGTGGCGTCGGATTCGACGGACTCGGCCGCGAGGTACTGCTCGCCGTGCTCGGCGTAGTGCTCCGCGGCCCACGCCGCCTTCACCACCTCGCCGCGCGCCTCGGTGATCGGCTTGCCCATCTCCTCGGTCATCACGTAGGCGTAATCCTCGACGCCGCGGCGCAGTTCGGCGCCCACCGCGCGCAAGAGTTCCGCCCGCGCGGCGAAGCCGGCCCGCCGCCAGTCGTGATACGCCGTCTCGGCGCGCTCGAGTGTCGTCTCGATCTCGACGGGGCCCGCGGCCGGGACCTCCCGGATCGGTTCGCCCGTCGAGGGGTCGATCGCGGTCAACATCGTGGTCATGGCAGCACCTCCGCCTCGGTCGTCTCCTGCTGTGGCCCTGGATCGATCGCGGCGCCGTTGACCGCGGGACCCGAACCGGCGCCGTCGTGCACGGCGAAGTCCTCGTCGAGCGTGAAGAAGGACTCGCAGCCGTCGTCGGTGATCCGGATCGTGTCCGAGATGCCGACGGTCTTGTCCCCGTCGACGCCCCACATCCACGGGATCACGTGGAAGGTCATGCCCGGCTCCAGCGCGGTGAAGTCGCCCGGGTTGAGGCTGAGGATGTAGCCCTCGTCCCACGACGGCGGGAAGGCGATCCCGATCGAGTAGCCCGACCGGGTGATCAGCCGCGCGCCGACGGTGTTGTCGGAGATGATCCGCCGGACCAGCGAGTCGGCGTCGGACACCGTCATACCCGGCCGCATCAGCGATTTCAGCTCGGAGAGGGCCAGCTTCATCTTCTCCTGCGCCTCGTACATGGTGGGCGAGAGCTCGCCGTTCACCGCCGTGCGCATGAGCGCGGCGTGGTAGCGGCGGTAGCAACCGCCCACCTCGAGGAAGACGTGCTCGCCGGGCTCGATGGTGCGGCCCTCCCACGTCGCGTGGCCGATCATCGACCGCGGACCGGAGGCGACGTAGGGCATGACGGCGGGGAACTCGCCACCGGCGCGGAACATCGCGGCGCTGATCGCGGCCGCCACGTCGTTCTCGGTGTTGCCGGGGACCGCGGCCTCCAGCCCGGCGGCCATGCCGGCCTCCGCGGCGCGGGCGGCCTTGCGCATCACCGCGATCTCGGCGTCGGACTTGGTGGCCCGCCCCGCCTCGACGATCCCGAAGCAGTCCATGAGCACGCCCTGCTGGAAGGAGGTGTGCACGCGGTCCTGCTGGTAGGCGGGGAAGAAGTAGCTGTTGCGCTCGTAGCCCACGCGCTTGGTCCCGAGGCCGCCCTCCTTGAGAGTGAGCACCAACTCCTGGATGGCGTCACCGGTGTCGGGATACGGACGGGTGCGCTCCACCCAGGTCCGCGCGATCACGTTGGACTCCTCCATCGCTCGGGTGATCATCACCGGCTCGTCGTCGAGCGGCACCACCAGCGCCTGGAAGAAGGAGTAGCCGGTGGTCTGGTAGTCGGTGAGGTACATCAGGTTCTCGGGGTCGGTGATGACCACCGCGTCGAGCCCGCGCTTGTCCATCCGCTCGCGCAGCTCCGTCAGCCGCCGCTCGTACTCCTCCGGCGGGAAGGTCATGTCGTCGCGCCGCTTCATCGCGCCACCTCCGTCACGGCCGCCTCCAGGATGTCCAGGCCCGCGGCGAGGTCCTCGTCGGGGATCGTCAGCGGCGGGATGAGTTTCAGGACGCGGCCGCCGCTGCCGCACGGCCCGACGAGCAGCCCGGCGTCGAAGCAGGCGGCCTGGACGGCCTTGGCGAAGGCCCCGTCGCCGGTGTCGAGCGCCTGCATCATGCCCTTGCCCCGCACCTCCCAGTCGCGGTCGGGGTGGGCGGCGGCGAGCGCGGCCAGGCGCTCGCGCATCGCCTCCCCCTTCGCGGCGACGGCGGTCATCAGCTCGTCGTCGGCGAAGTAGTCCAAGGCGACGGTGCCGGCCACCATCGACAGGCCCTGGCCGCGGAAGGTGCCGGTGTGCGCGCCGGGCGACCAGTGCGCATCGACGGCGGGCTTGTTGAGGTTCATGGCGATCGGCGTGCCGTAGCCGCCGAGGCCCTTGGCGAGGGTGATCACGTCGGGGTCGAGGCCGTAGCCGTCGAAGCTGAAGTAGCTTCCGGTGCGGCCGCATCCGGCCTGAATGTCGTCGATGATGAACAGCGCCCCGGTCTCCCGCGCGAGGTCCTGCACCGCGTGCAGCCAGTCGGCGCTCGCGACGTTCACGCCGCCCTCCGCCTGCACCGCCTCCACGAGGAAGGCCGCGGGTGGGGTGTGACCGCTGGACGGATCCGCCAGCGCGGCCGCGTAGTCCGAGAGGGCGGTCTTGCCGCCGGAGGCCGTCTCGAAGGGCAGCCGCACCACGTCGCGCAACGGCACTCCGGCCCACTGCCGGAAGGCGTGGTTGGCGGTGGCGGCGAGCGCACCGAGCGTCATGCCGTGGAAGCCGTGGCTGAAGGCCACCACCTCGCGACGGCCCGTCGCGAGGCGGGCCAGCTTGAGCGCCGCCTCCACCGCGTTCGTGCCGGTGGGGCCCGTGAACTGCATGCGGTGGTCCATGCCGCGCGGCGCGAGGATCACGTCATGGAAACGGGTGAGGAAGTCGCGCTTGGTGGTCGTGTAGGTGTCGAGGCTGTGCGCCACGCCGTCGGCCTCGAGGAAATCGATCATGGCGCGCTTCATGTTCGGGTTGTTGTGCCCGAAGTTGAGCACGCCGGCGCCCGCGAAGAAGTCGATGTAGCTCTTCCCGGCCTCGTCCACCTGCCGTGCGTTGGACGCGGAGGCGAAGACGGTCGGGAAGTTCCTGCAGTACCCACGGACTTCCGATTCCCAGTTCTCGAACGCAGCAGTGTCCATGCGAATTCCTTTCGTTCCGTGCGACTCTCGATGTCGATCAGGGTGGTTCCGGCGCCCCCGCGAGACCCACCAGCAGGCGCGCGGCGGGGTCGAGCAGGGCATCGTCGAAGTCGTATTCGGCGCTGTGCAGCGGCGCCTCAGTGCCGGAGCCGAGGAGTGCGAAGGCCCCCGGGATCCGCTGCAGGTAGTAGCTGAAGTCCTCCGAGGCGAGCACGGGCGTCGCGGCAGCGGGCTCGGGCCAGTCCGGGCCGAGCACCGTCGACAGGCGCTCCCGCAGTTCGCCCGCCGGCCGAGGATGGTTGACGGTGGCCCCGTAGCGCACCGTGGTCACGGTCTCGGCGCGCACGCCGTGCGCGGCCGCGGTGGCGCCGGCGATCTCGTCGATCAGGGCGAAGACCCGGGTGCGGGCCTCGTCGTCGGCGGCCCGCACGCTCCCCGCGAGGCGGGCCGTGTCCGGGGTGACGGTGGCGGCGCTCTCCGCGCGCAGGGAGGTCACGGCCACCACGGCGGCCTGCTGCGGCGACGTGCGGCGCGCGACGATCTGCTGCAGCGCGACCACGACGGCGGCCGCGGCGAGCACCGGATCCCGGGTGGCCTCGGGCTGCGACGCGTGGCCGCCCCGGCCGACCAGCTCGATCTCGAAGGTGCCGTTGGCGGACATGACCGCGCCGTCGGGGCAGAGGGCGCGACCGAACGGCAGACCCGGCCAGTTGTGCCAGCCGAAGACGGCCTCCACGCCGTCGAGCGCACCGTCGGCGATCATGCCGCGCGCCCCGTGCCCGCCCTCCTCGGCGGGCTGGAACAGCAGGGTCACCGGGCCGGGGAGGCTCGATTCGTGGGCGCGGAGCCAGCGGGCGGCGGCGAGCAGGGCGGCGGTGTGGCCGTCGTGCCCGCACGCGTGCATGACGCCGTCGGTCGCGGAGGCGTACGGCAGGCCCGTGGCCTCGCGGATCGGCATGGCGTCGAGGTCGGCACGCAGCGCGACGTGCCGGCCGCTCGCGGTCGGGGCGAGGCGGACGACGGTGCCCGTGTCCGCGCAGGGCCGCCACGCGATGCCGATCGCGTCGAGTTCGGCGCGCACGGCCGCAGCGGTGACGTGCTCCGCCCAGGCGAGCTCGGGGCGGCGATGAAGTTCGCGTCGGAGTTCGGTGGCCCGGGCAACGGTCTCGGCCCAAGAATCGTTCATCGGACCTCCTCGGATGGGTGTCCGTTTCGGTCCTGACCAACGTACCGCGCTCCGACGAAAGGCGCGCGGACATCACCCGAACGGCGGATGTGCGCGAGCTCACACGTGCCTAGCGTGAATCCCCATGGGGCGAAGGACACGGACCACCGACGCGCGGCTGCGCGCGGCGTTGCCGCCGGAGCTCTACCGCGTGCTGCAGCTGCGGGTCGTCCAGGGGCGGACCGTCGACGAGACTGCCGCGCTGCTGCGGATCACGCCCCAGGCGGTGCAGCTCCGGCAGCACCGCGCGCTGGAGCGGATCCGCTGCGGCCTCGCGCGTTCCGGCGCGGAGGCGGGGTAGCGGCCCGGTCAGAGACTGCGGGCGATCAACTCCTTCATGATCTCGTTGGTGCCGCCGTAGATCTTCTGCACGCGCGCGCCCGCGTAGAGCTGGGCGATGGGGTACTCCATCATGTAGCCGTAGCCGCCGAAGAGCTGCAGCACGTTGTCGACCACGCGGCACTGCATGTCGGTGGCCCACAGCTTGGCCATCGAGGCGGTCGCGGCGTCGAGGGTGCCGTCGATGGCCCGGCCGATGCAGTGGTCGATGAGCGTCCGGCCCGCGAAGACCTCGGTCTTGGCCTCGGCGAGCACGAACTTGGTGTTCTGGAAGTCCGCGATCGATCGGCCGAAGGCCTTGCGCTCCTTGGTGTACGCGATGGCCTCGAGCACCGCCTTCTCCGCCGCGTCGACGCCGCCGATGGCGATGCTCAGCCGCTCGCGGGGCAGCTGGCGCATCAACTGGTAGAAGCCCTGGCCCTCGACGCCGCCGAGCAGGTTCTCCACCGGGACACGCATATCGGTGAAGGCGAGCTCCCGGGTGTCCTGCCCGTGCTGCCCGATCTTCTTGAGCACGCGCCCGCGCTCGAAGCCGGGGAGGTCCTTCGTCTCCGCGACGATCAGGGAGATCCCCTTGGCGCCCTGGCTCGGATCGGTCTTCGCCACGATGATCAGGAGGTCGCAGTGGCTGCCGTTGGAGATGAAGGTCTTGCTGCCGTTGATGACGTACTCGTCGCCCTCGCGGACCGCCGTGGTGCGCACCGCCTGCAGGTCCGAGCCCGTGCCGGGCTCGGTCATCGCGACGGCGAGCACGGCCTCGCCCGAGGCCGCCTTCGGCAGCCAGCGCGCCTTCTGCTCCTCGGTGCCGCAGTCGTCGATGTAGTGCGCGCAGATGGTGGAGTGCACGCCGTAACCGAAGGCACCGTCGCCGGAGAAGACGAGCTCCTCGAGCACGACGGTGTCGTGCCCGAAGTCGCCACCGGCACCGCCCAGGGACTCGGGGAGCTCGGTGCACAGCAGGCCCGCGGCGCCCGCCTTGTTCCAGAACTCGCGGTCCACCTGGTGCTGCTCCGCCCACCGCTCCTGGTTCGGGGTGGCCTCGCGGCGGAAGAACGCGGCGGCGTGCTTGCGCAGCTCCGTGTGCTCTGCGGTCTCCCAGGCGGGGCGGTATTCGGGGAACAGTGCGGTCATGGGTGGTCTCGTCTCTTCGGCACTCGGGCGGGCAATACACTCGTATAGTTCACGATGCGCGTGTACAGCGCAAGACCCCGGCCGCTAGGATCACGCAGGTGGAAGGGACACCAGCGACCGGCCTCCCCGCGTCGAACGACGACCTGACCGCCAAGGCCCGGATCCGCAACGCCGCGCTCGAGCTGTTCGCCGCGCACGGCACGAGCGCCGTCTCGCTGCGCGCCGTCGCCGCTCGGGCCGGGGTCACCGTCGGGCTGGTGCAACACCACTTCACGACGAAGGACGGCCTCCAGCGCGCCGTCGAGGAGCAGATCGTCGAGTACCACGCGCAGGCGATCGCCCGCGTGCCCGACGAGGGGCCGCCCGCCGACGTCGCCGCGGCCCGCGACACCTCCGTTCGCGACATGCTCGGCCGGCACCCCGCGGTCGTCGATTACCTGCGGCGCTCCTTCCTCGACCCGGCGGGCTCGCAGCTCCTGATCCGGCTCACCGAACTGGGACGCAGCGAGGTCGTCCGCCTGCGCGCCGCGCACCTCGCCTCCACCGACCGGGCGGAGTCCGACCAGGTGATCGCCATGATGGTGCGACAGATGGGCACCCTGTTCCTGCAGCCGCTCGTCGACGCGATGTGGGAGCACCTGCGCGAGCCGGACGCACCGTCGGACGACAAACCGCGACTGTCGGTGAGCACCGAGTCCGCGGGGTCGCACGGCTCCGACGTGTGACCACGACGAGGTCACAGCAGCTTCAACCTCAGCATCGACTCAGGTTGGGCGCGGTAATCTGATGGGCGATGTCCGAGACAACTCTTCCCTATCTGCCCATCTCGACGCGCAAGCTGGTGGGCTGGTCGCGCACCACGCCGATCGAGGGCCACGTGCTGTCCACCCCCGACGTGGACCAGATCGCCAAGGCCGTCGCCGTCGTGGCTGACGCCGAGGCCGACAAGCCCGCCTACCTGCGACGCGGCGTGATCGCGCGCGGGCTGGGTCGCTCGTACAACGAGTCGGCGCAGAACACCGGCGGCCTCACCATCGACATGACGCCGCTGAACGCCATCCACGACATCGACGCCGAGTCCGGCATCGTCGACGTGGACGCCGGCGTCGATCTCGACACCCTGATGCAGGCGGCCCTGCCGTACGGCCTGTGGGTCCCCGTCCTCCCCGGCACGCGCCAGGTGACGATCGGCGGCGCCATCGCGCACGACATCCACGGCAAGAACCACCACAGCCAGGGCTCGTTCGGCAATCACATCACCGAGATGACGCTGCTCACGGCCGACGGCAAGGTGCTCACCCTGACCCCGCAGGGCTCGTCCGACGACCCCCAGGGCGAACTGTTCTGGGCGACGGTGGCCGGCGTCGGCATGACCGGCATCATCCTGCGCGCCAAGATCCAGATGAAGCGCACCGAGAGCGCCTACTTCATCGCGGACACCGAGCGCACCAACTCGCTGCAGGAGACCATCGACCTGCACCTGCAGGACGGCTTCGAGGACGGCTACGAGTACGCCTCGGGCTGGTTCGACGCCATCAGCGCCCCGCCGAAGCTGGGGCGCGGCACCTTCTCCCGCGGCAACCTCGCCACGCTCGACGAGTTGCCGGAGAAGTACCGCAAGGACCCGCTGAGCTTCAACAACAAGCCGCTGATCAGCTTCCCCAACGTCTTCCCCAACGGGCTGGCGAACAAGTTCGACTTCTCGCTGGTGGGCGAGGCCTATTGGCGCGCCGGGCCGCCCAGCCAGGGCAAGGTGAAGAACCTCGCCGGCTTCTATCACATGCTCGACGTCTTCGGCGGCTGGAACAACGCGTACGGACGCACCGGCGGCTTCTGCCAGTACCAGTTCATCGTGCCCACCGGTAACGAGCCCGAGTTCATCAAGCTCATCGAGGACATCCAGGCCTCGGGGCACGTCAGCTTCCTCAACGTGATCAAGCTCTTCGGCGACGGCAACCAGGCCCCGCTGAGCTTCCCGTTCAAGGGCTGGAACGTGTGCCTCGACTTCCCCGTGAAGCGGGGCCTCGCCGAGTTCCTCAACGAGCTCGACGTCCGCATCATGGCCATGGGCGGCCGGCTGTACACGGCGAAGGACTCGCGCACCACCGCGGAGCGCTTCCACGCCATGTACCCGCAGATCGACGAGTGGATCGCCACCCGCCGGCGGATCGACCCCACGGGGGTCTTCATCTCCGACCTCGGCCGCCGCCTCGAACTCGCCTAAGACCCGTAAGGAAGCAGTCACATGATCAACGCCGTCGGCGTTCCCCAGTCCCTCCTGCTGCTCGGCGGCACCTCCGAGATCGGCCTGTCGATCGTCGAGGAGTACCTCGCCAAGGGCACACAGCGCGTCGTGCTCGCCGCGCTGCCGAACGATCCGCTGCGCGAGCAGGCCGTCGCGCAGGTCGAGGCCGCCGGCGCCACGTCGGTCGAGGTCATCGACTTCGACGCGACCGACTTCGACGGTCACCAGAAGACCATCGACGCCGCCTTCTCCGGCGGCGACATCGACGTCGCGATCGTGGCCTTCGCCCTCGACTTCGACGCCGAGGAGCTGTGGCAGAACCAGCGCAAGGCCGTGCTCCTCGCGCAGGTCAACTACACCGGCGCCGTGTCCGTCGGCGTGCTCCTGGGCCAGAAGATCAAGGAGCAGGGCCACGGCCAGATCATCGCCATGAGCTCCGTCGCCGGCCTGCGCCCGCGCCGCAGCAACTTCGTCTACGGCTCCTCCAAGGCCGGCTTCGACGGCTTCTACCTCAACCTGGGCCAGGCCCTGGAGCCCTTCGGCGGCTCCGTCCTCGTGGTCCGGCCGGGCATGGTGCGCACCAAGTTCTCGGCGCACGTCAAGGAGGCGCCGCTGACGATCGACAAGGACGTCATCGGCAAGCTCGCCGTCGACGCCGCGATCAAGGGCAAGTCGCTGGTGTACGCGCCCGCGCCGTGGGGCTTCGTCAGCTTCGGCCTGAAGAACATCCCGCAGCCGATCTTCAAGAAGCTCCCGATCTAGGGGGCGCGTCCGATTCTCGGAACCACCCTTTACGCTGGCCCGCGTGACTGACACGCGCACCGTCGACGCCCCCGAGGCCCCCGCCCGGGGGCGGGACCTGGCCCTCGACCTCGCCGCCGCCGCGATCCTCGCGGCGGCGGTCGGCGTCGTCGGGTGGTTCGCCATCAGCTCCGTCGAGTGGCCCGCGTACAGCAGCTCCAACGTGACCCGCGCGTTCTCGACCGTCTTCCAGGTGATCGCGATCGTCGTGCTCGCCGGCTGCGCCGTGCTCCTGTCCCGAGCCGTGCCGGCCTGGCAGGCGCGCCTGGCCCGCCTGCTCTCGTTCGCGACGGTGGCCGGGTTCGTCACCGTCACCCTGGCCCTGCCGCTCGGCGGCACCAAGCTCTACCTCGGCGGGATCTCCGTCGACCAGCAGTTCCGCACCGAGTACCTGACCCGGTTCACCTCGTCGCCGCGGCTGGCCGACATGACCTACATCGACATGCCGCCGCTGTACTCCCCCGGCTGGTTCTGGCTGGGCGGACGCTTCGCGAAGCTCTTCGGCCTCGAGGGCTGGGCGGCGTTCCAGCCCTGGTCGATCATCTCGCTCGCCGTCGCCGCCGCCGTCGCGCTGGCCCTGTGGCTCACCGTCGTCGGACCCGCGCGCGCGATCGCCGCCACGCTCGCCACCACCGTCGCGATGCTGCTCTACGGCTCCGCCGAGCCCTACGGTGCCGCGGTCGCGATCCTGCTGCCGCCCGCGCTGATCGTCGCCTGGTCCGCCATCCTCCGCGGCCGCCGCGGGGCGATCGTCCTCGTGGGGGTCTACCTCGGCGTCGCGGTGTGGTTCTACACCCTGTACCTGGGCGTCGCGGCGTTCACCATCGTGCTGATGGGCGTGGTCGCGCTGGCCGCCACGTGGATCCGCGAGCGCCGGTTCGAGTGGCGCTACCCGGCGCGGGTCGCGGCGATGGGCGTCATCGCCATCGCCATCGGACTCCCCGCGTACGGCCCCTTCCTGCTGCGCGTGGCCCGCGACGGCACCGACTCCAAGGGCTCCGCGTTCCACTACCTCCCCGAGCAGGGTTCCGTTCTCTCGCTGCCGATGCTGCACTTCACGCTGCTCGGCGCGCTCGGCATGATCGGCGTGATCTGGGTCCTGGTGAAGGCCCGCTCCAGCCTGCCCGCGCAGGCGCTCGGCCTCGGCATCGCCGGCTCGTACCTGTGGGCGATCCTCTCCATGGCCGCCTCCCCCGCCGGCACGACGCTCCTCGGCTTCCGCACCGAGCCGGTGCTGCACATCCTGCTCGCCGCCGCGGGCGCGCTCGGCGCGGTGACGATGGTCGGCGCGCTCGGCGACGGCTACCCCCGCTACCGCGACGCCGGCGTCGTGCTCGGCGTGCTCGCCGCGATCGGTGTGGCGCAGACGATCCCGGCACAGCTCGCCGGGGAGATCGCCGTCGCCTACTCCGACACCGACGGCCACGGCGAGCGCGGCGACCGCCGGCCCGCGGGCGCGGAATCGTCGTACAAGGACGTGGACGCCGCGATCCTGGCCGCGACGGGCAGGCCGCGGACCGACACCGTGGTGCTCACGGCGGATTACGGCTTCCTCGCGATCTACCCGTACTGGGGCTTCCAGAACCTCACGTCGAACTACGCGAACCCGCTGGCGCACTTCACCGCCCGGTCCGCGGCGATCGAATCGTGGGCGAAGCTGGAGACGCCGGACGAGCTGGTCAAGGCCCTCGACGAGACGCCGTGGCGCGCACCGGACGCCTTCGTCTTCCGACGGTCCGCCGACGGCCTCTCCCTGCGCCTCGCCGAGGACGTCTACCCCAACGACCCGAACGTGCGCCGGTACACCGTCGTCTTCCCCGAGAAGCTCTTCGAGGACTCGAGATTCACCGTCACCGAGACGGGCCCGTTCGTCGTGATCGTGAGGAAGTGACCATGTCCCTGTCCCGTTCCGTGCGCGACCTCATGCAGCGCCGCAGCCTGCTGCCCGACTCCGTGGACGCCGCGCTCTCCGGCAAGGGCCGCACCCTGCGCGGCCTGCGGATCGTCGTGACCGGGGCGTCGGCGGGCATCGGCCGCGAGGCCGCCCTGCAGCTCGCCGAGCGCGGCGCCCACGTCATCGCCGTGGCGCGGCGCGAGCAGGAGCTCGAGGAGCTGTGCGCGCTGACCGGCGGCGAGTACCGGGTCTGCGACCTCACCGACACCGACTCGATCGACGGGCTGCTCACCGACCTCGGCGAGGTCGACGTGCTGGTCAACAACGCCGGTCACTCCATCCGGCGGACCATCGCCGACTCCACCGAGCGCTTCCACGACTACCAGCGCACGATGAACCTCAACTACTTCTCCGCCGTGCAGCTCTCGCTGGGCGTGCTGCCGGGGATGATCGAGCGCGGCCGCGGGCAGATCGTCAACGTCTGCACCTGGGGCCTGCTCGCGAACACCTTCCCCAAGTTCTCCGCGTACGGGGCGTCGAAGAGCGCGCTCGCGATCTTCGGCCGCAGCCTGAACGCCGAGCGCCCGCACCCCGGCGTGCACGCGACCAACGTCTACTTCCCGCTGGTCCGGACCGAGATGATCGCGCCGACCGCCGAGTACTCCGGGGCCTCCGCCCTCGAGCCCGACGAGGCGGGCCGCTGGATCGTCCGGGCGATCACGCACCAGCCGGTCGAGGTCTCGCCCGCGGCGCTGCGCGCCGTCCTGCCGGTGATGGACCTGCTGTCGCCGGGAACCACCGACCGCACGATCTCGTCGCTGACCTGAGCGATCCGGCCGGGCGAGGTATCGGGATCCCATCCCTTACCCGACGCAACTTTGATTTGCCTCACCTAACGTGCGCGGTACGCTTCGGCGCGTGATGAAACGATCCTTCGCCCGCCGGCTCGCGCCCGCGGTCGTCCTGCTGGCCGCCACCGTCGGCCTCAGCGCCTGCTCGAACTCGACCGACGACGCCAAGACCCCGGGCAACACCGAGGTCGCGACCGGCGGCGAGCGCTTCGGCACCGCCGACGCCGAGACGGCCAAGCTCGGCACCGACGCAGCGCCCGGCGTCTTCCCGCGCACCATCAAGCACGCGCGCGGCGCGACGGAGATCCCGAAGAAGCCCGAGCGCGTCGTCGTGCTCGACAGCGGCGAGCTGGACTCCGTGCTCACCCTGGGCATCAAGCCCGTGGGCATGGTGGTGACCGACGGCGCCAGCCCGATCCCGACCTACCTCGCCGACAAGGTGCAGGGCGTCGAGACCGTCGGCAAGAACACGAGCCTGGACCTCGAGGCCATCGCCAAGCTCAAGCCCGACCTGATCCTGGGCAGCCAGTTGCGCGTCGACAAGCAGTACGACCAGCTCTCCGCGATCGCGCCGACCGTCTTCTCCATCCGCCCCGGCTTCCCCTGGAAGGAGAACTTCCGGCTCATCGGTGCCGCGGTCGGCGAGGAGACGAAGGCGGTCGCCGCGCTCAACTCGTACGCGGACAACGCGAAGGCGCTCAGCGCGAAGTTCACCGGCGCCAAGCCGACGATCTCGCTCGTGCGGTTCATGCCGAACCGGCTGCGCCTCTACGGCAACAAGTCGCTCATCGGCGTCATCCTGCAGGACGCGGGCCTGCCGCGCGCCGGCAACCAGGGCGTCGACGAGCTGGCCACCGAGATCTCGCTGGAGAACCTCTCCCAGGCCGACGGCGACTACATCTTCTACTCCAGCTACGGCAAGCCCGAGAACACCGGCGAGACCGCGGCGCTGGCGAACCCCGCGTGGTCGCAGCTCAGCGGCGTGCAGAAGGGCAAGGCCTTCCGCGTGGACGACGACGTCTGGTACCTGGGCCTGGGCCCGACCGGCGCCAACCTCATCGTCAAGCAGCTGGGCGAGTACCTGGCGAAGTAGGCGGCACCACCGCTCGGCGGCGGCACGCAGCCGCCGCCGGACGGTTACCAATGTTACGCGTGTTGTTCATGTGTCTCATGTGACTTGTGGCTAGGGTCTCTATCCATGACCACACGCCGGGGATTCCTGCGCGCGGGCGCCGTCGCCGCGCTCGCCACCGCCAGCGCGGCCGCCACCGGCCGCATCGCGCACGCGCTGCCCGGCAGCACCGTCGCCGGGAACATCACCGGCACCACCCTGGAGCGGGTCAGCGTGCCCGGTCAGGCCCGCGCCGGCGGCTACCGCCCGCTGGTCGACGGTGCCGGCTGGCCCTTGTACGTGCGGCAGGAGCTCGCGACCGCGGGCGGCACCCGCGAGGCCGTCCGCGCCCCGCTCGCCTCCTTCGTGCAGCTCACCGACATGCACATCGTCGATGCGCAGAGCCCCGCCCGGTTCGAGTTCGTCCACCCGTTCCAGGCCCCGGCCTTCCGCCCGCAGGAGACGCTGACCACGCAGGGCGCGGTCTCCCTCGTCGAGCGGATCAACGCGATCGCGTCCGGCCCCTTCACCGGCCGCGCCTTCGACTGCGTCATCACCACCGGCGACAACACCGACAACCGCGAGTTCGCCGAGCTCACCTGGTTCCAGACGGTGCTCTCCGGCGGCACCGTCGTGCCCAACACCGGCGCCCCGGATCGCTTCGAGGGCCTGCAGGCGCACGGCGCCGCCCTGTACTGGCAGCCCGAATCCCCCTATTGGGACATGTACAAGGACAAGGGCTTCCAGCAGATCCCCGGCTTCCTCCGCGCCGCCATCGGCGCGCACACCAGCCCCGGGCTGCGCATGCCCTGGTACGCGGTGGTCGGCAACCACGACGACAGTCTGCTCGGCACGCTGCCCAACGGCATCGCCGACTGGCTCTACCTCTCGCCGGTCAAGCTCGACATCCCGCACACCGACCCCGCGGCGCTCGCGATCGCCCGCGCGCTCACGACGGACCCGTCGCAGGTGGGGCCGATGCTCACCAAGCTCAAACTCTCCGGGCCGGTGATCCCCGTGACCGTCGATGCCAAGCGGGCCCCGTTCAGCCCCCGCGACTTCGTCCGACGGCACTTCGACCCGGCGGTCACCGGCCCCGGCCCCGTCGGGCACGGCTTCTCCAGCCCGGACGGCCCCACCTGGTACACCTTCCAGATCGCGCCCGGCGTGCTCGGCATCGCCCTCGACACCACCAACAACCTGGGCATCGCCGAGGGCACCATCGGTGAGAAACAGCTCGCCTGGCTCGTCGCGCAGCTCACGGCCCACCCGGACCAGCTGGTGATCGTCTTCAGCCACCACACGTCGAAGTCGATGACCGCCAAGCTCCCCGACCCCGAGGAACCGGGCGAGAAGCAGTACGACGGCGGGGTGGTCGTGAAGACGCTCACCGACCACCCGAACGTGATCGCCTGGGTGAACGGCCACACCCACAAGAACGAGATGATCCCGCACACCGGCCCCACGCCGAAGCAGAGCTTCTGGGAGATCAACACCGCCAGCCACGTCGACTTCCCGCAGCTGGCCCGGATCATCGAGGTCGCCGACAACCGCGACGGCACGATCAGCCTGTTCACGCCGCTCATCGAGGCCGCGAGCCCCGCGACGGCCAACCCGTCGGACCTCAGCGCCAAGGGCCTCGCCAGCCTCTACCGCGAGCTCGCGTACAACGACATCCACCGCGATGATGCGCTGCTCGGCGCCGCCGCCGACCGCAACTGCGAGCTGCTCCTCACCCACCCGCTGCGCTGACGCGGGCCTACAGGCCGCGGGCGGCCAGGGCCTCGCCGAGCAGGTCCGCGTCGCGGATCAGGCGGACCAGCACCGTCGGGAGGACGCGGACCAGGGAGGCGCGCTGCCCCCGCGCCCACGCGGCCTCGCGGGTCTCCCGGACGACGGCGATCACCGTCGGGATGGAGCGGATCGTCAGGGCGACCAGCAGCTCCACGCGCCAGCCGAGCACCAGCCCCGCGAGCGCGGCGAGATCCGTCGCGCGGGTGGTGAAGACCAGTAGGTTGCCCGCGAGCACGCCCACCACGAGCTGCCCGACGGGGCCGACGGCCGCACGCGCACCGTCGGAAACGCCCTGACTGAGCAGGTAGAAGACGGTGAGCACCACCGCGAAGAGCAGCGCCGGGCGCAGCGCCCGCCACAGGTGCACCGGGCGCAGCCGGGCCACCGGGAACAGCGCCGCCACCACGAGCGCCGACACCGCGAGGGGCACCGGGCGCGGGACGATCGCCAGGAACGTCACCAGCGCCAGCATCGCGACCAGCTTCGCCGCGGCCGGGGCGCGGTGGATCGGCGAATCGCGGGGGACGTAGCGGCCCAGCATCAGCGCGCCGCCAGCTCGCGGTAGAAGGCGATCGACTCGGCGGGCGGACCGTCGTGGACGAGGGCCCCGTCGTCCATGACCAGCACCCGGTCGAAGTCGTCGAGCATGTCGAGGTGGTGGGTGAGCAGGACGACCTGCTGCTCCAGTTCGGCGAGCCGGTCCCGGACCTTGAGCACGTTGCGCAGGTCGAGCAGCGTCGTGGGCTCGTCGCAGACGAGGATCTCCGGGTCGGTGACCAGCACCGACGCGAAGGCCAGCATCTGCTTCTGCCCCGAGCTCAGCAACTGCGCGGGGGCGTCGGCGTGGTCGGCGAGGCCGAACTCGGCGAGCACCGCCATCACCCGCTCGGTGTCGACCGGCGCCCGTCTGCCGCGGCCCGGCGGGCGCAGCGACAGCGCGACGTCCTCGGCCGGCGTGGGCATGATGATCTGCGCGGCCGCGTCGGCGAACATGAAGCCCACCTTCCGGCGCACCTCGGAGCGCTTCTTCCGCACATCCATGCCCAGGGTCTCGACGGTGCCGGAATCTGGCACGACGAGGCCGTTGAACGTGCGGGCGAGGGTCGACTTGCCGGAACCGTTGGCGCCGATGATGCCGATCCGCCGCTCCGAGAGCTCCGCCGTGATGCCGCGCAGGACGGGTCGTTCGTCGTAGGCGTGGTGGACGTCGTCGAGCCAGATCATGCGCCGGCCCGCGCGACCTGGACCGCGATGACGTCCCGAGCGCGCCCGCGTCGGGTCATGCCCTCTTCTTCGCGATCGCGGGGTAGGCCCGCGCCACCGTCACCACTACGAGCGAGGTGATGACCACCTTGATCAGGTCGCCGGGGACGAACTGGAAACCGAGCGTGAGCTTCGCGAACAGGCCCGAGCCCGTGCGCCAGCCCAGCCACGGCAGGCCGATAGCGTAGACGATGAGCACCAGCCCGATGACGTTGGCCAGGCCCACCGTGAGCGGGTTGGTGCGGCCCCACTTGTCGACGAGCCAGCCGGTCACCAGGGCGCCGACGATGCCGCCGAGGAGAAAGCCGCCCGTCGGGCCGGTGAGCACCGCCAGGCCGCCGCGGCCGCCCGCGCCGATCGGCAGCCCCACGACGATGAGCAGCACGTAGAGCGCCACCGACGCCCCACCCCAGGGATAGCCCAGCAGCGACGCGGCCAGCATGAACCCCAGGGTCTGCAGGGTGATGGGCGCGATGCCGCTGATCGTGATGGTGGGCATCGCCAGCACGGCCGTCAGGGCGGTGAAGACGGCGACGAGGGCGAGATCGCGCGGCGTGGCGCGATACGTGGCGGCGTTGAACACGGTTCAAGAAGTAACGGGGCGCTCGGCTAGAGTCAAGTCCGTGGCCATCAACCGCTCCGACGTGCTGACCTCCGCGATCGGCGTCCTCGACCGGTCGGGCCTGCCGGACCTGACGATGCGCCGCGTCGCCGCCGATCTGGGCGTCGCTCCGGGCGCGCTGTACTGGCACATCCCGAACAAGCAGTCGCTGCTCGCCGCGATCGCCGACACCATCCTCGCGGACCCGTCGCTCGCCGCGGCGGCGTCGAAGTCGCGGATGCGCTGGGACCGCCAGCTGACCGGCTACGCGCACGCCCTGCGTGGGGTGCTGCGCAAGCACCGCGACGGCGCCGAGGTGGTCTCGGCGTCCCTCGCCTCGCAGCTGGGCACCAGCAACCTGCAGTCGCAGATCGCCGAGATCGCGGCCGCGGCCGGTGCCGGGCCCGCGGACGCGAACGCCGTCGCGCTCACGCTGACGCACTTCGTCGTGGGTTTCACGTTCGAGGAGCAGACTCGCGAGGCGATGGCCCGTGCGGGCGCCGCCGCGGGCGAGATCGACCAGACCGCCACCGACCGGGCCTTCGCGGGCGGCGTCGACCTCATCGTCGACGGACTGCGCGCCCGCACCGCCGCCCCGGACCGACGTCAGGACAGGTCGACGGCGCGGTCCACGGCGTAGCCGTACCCGGCGATGCCGAACCCGGCGATCACCCCGGCCGCGATGGGCGACACGTAGGAATGGTGGCGGAAGACCTCGCGCGCGTGCACGTTGGAGATGTGCACCTCGATGATCGGCACCTCCGGAATCACGAGCGCATCGGCGACGGCCACTGAAGTATGGGTCCACGCTGCCGGATTGATCACGATGGCGGTGAATTTCTTCTCGCGTGCGACATCGTGGATCCAGCCGATCAGCTCGGCCTCGTCATTGGTCTGACGGACCTCGACTTCGGCATCCCGCGCGACCGCCGCGCGACGGCAAACGTCGATGACGTCGGTGTACGAATTCTCCCCGTAGACCTGCGGCTGCCGCACGCCCAGCATGTTCAGGTTCGGTCCGTTCAGCACCAGAATGCGGGCTCCCATACGGTCACAATAGCCGTCCTCGGAACCGCGGAATTGGGATACTTGTCCCACGCCGTGCGCATCCGCCCGGGGGATCATGTAATCTCCCAGTATTCGCAATCTGGAAGGGAGGGCCTCATGACGACGTTCGCGGCCAAGCTGAATCGACTTTTCGAGGTCGTGCATCCCGCAGACCGGGGGCCCTACACCTCGTCGGAGTTCTGCAGGATGGTCGAGGAGAGCGGCGGCAAGCTGTCCGTTCCCTATCTGTCGCAGCTGCGCTCGGGCCGGAGCTCGCGCCCCGCGTACGACATGGTGGCGTCCATCGCCCAGACCTTCGGCGTCCGCGCCGAGTACTTCTCGGATCCGCTGTACGAACGTGAGGTCCTGGGCGATCTCGAGCTGACCCGCGAGCTGCGCGAGTCGGGCATGCTCGAGATGGCACGCCGCTCGACGAAGCTGTCGGCGGACCGTCGGGCAGCGCTCGCCGGTCTCCTCGCCGAGCTCGAGGCGGAGGACGGCAAGGAGGGCACGGCCTAGGCCGTGCACCTCTCCGGGCCTCTGGCCCGCCGGGCCGGTAGCGGCCCACCGGGGCTCAGCGCACCCGCTCCAACAGGGGCGACGGGGTGTGCTGGGCCCTTTTCGTCACTGCGGCCGTCCAGCGCGAGGTCCGCCAGCCCGACGGGGGCTCCAGGTCGACGGCGTGCACGGAGCCGTACGGCGCCTCTCGGTCCAGCCAGCGTGCCACCGCGGCGGCGCGGTCGGCCGGCGACGCCTCGACGAGCCGCCCCTCCCCGGGGCTGGCCAGCATCGCCCAGCCGTCGAGCACGACGACGGCTCGCGCCTCCGCCGTCTCCACCCAGCCGCCGCCCTGCCGCACGACCGCCTCGAGGTCGGGGAACAGCTCCTTCACCTGCTCGTACGCCGGCCGGAAGTGCAGCCACTCGCGCGCCGAGATGAGGATCGAGGCGAGCCAGGAGGCCATCAGCACCAGCGTCCAGCTCGCGAACGCGGCGTCCAGCATGAACCGGTTCAGCCGGAGCACCCACACGCCGACCTGCAGCTGCTGGAGCAGGACGCCGCCGGCGATGACGTTCGCGACCGCGACGATAGCGAGCAGGACCCCGCCCAGCGCGAGCAGCCGCAGCTGCGCGCGATGCACCCGGCTGCGCTTGGACACCCGCCACGTCGAGACCGCCACGACGAGGGCCGTGGCCCCGAGGCAGGTGTAGATGAGCGCCGTCTCGACAGCGAGCCCGAAGTCGCCGCCGAAGCCGAACCCCGTCGGGTCACCGAGCCGACCGAGGACGGATCCCGTCACGATGATCACGCCGACCAGGACGAGCGGCGGGGCCCACACCAGGAGCCGGGCGCGGCTGAGGCGACCGTCGAGCGCGAACGCGAAGACGAGCGCCCCGTAGCAGGCCACGAGCAGCAGGACCCGCTCGATGGTCACGACCTCGTACTCGGACAGGCCCAGACGTCCCAGGGCCTCGATGGACACGGGGGTGTCGATGGTGACCATCAGTGCGAGCGCGATGGCGGTGAGCAGGGCGCCGCCGGCCGGGGGGTTCCGGTTGGTCTGCCACCTGCTGAATCTTTCCAGCGCACCGAGCCACAGGATCGGTGCGACGAGCGACGCGATCATCCGAGCAGTTCGTCGACCACCGAGTCGACGCGGGTGATCGTGTGCCCGGCCTTGACGCGGCGCACGAGCAGCGTCGCGAAGGACTCCGCCTCGGCCTCGCACCGCGCGGCCCGGCCGCTGTCGGGGTCGGAGGAGCAGCCCTGCTCGTGGCCGAGCACGAGGTGGCCGAGTTCGTGCGCGAGCGTCTGCTCGAAGGTGGCGACGCCGCTGGAGACCACCAGCAGGTCCCGTTCGTCGGACCGCAGCCACATCCCGAAGACCCCGACGGGCATCGTCATGCGCTGGACGTCGATCCGGCGCCCGAGGTGCTCGGCATACGCGGCGACCACTTCTGCGACGGTCCCCGGACCCGATCCGGACTGCGGGGTCACCGCACGCACGACGGCGCGGACTGCGCGTGTCGGCCGGTCGGATCCCCTCATGACCGAAACGATACGTCGGTTCGTCGGCTCGTTGTACACCAAGCCGCTCATAGAACCGGTTCGCCCGGATTCCGCCAGGTCGCGGCGTCTAGACTCGCGGGGTGCCCGAACCGTCCGACGCTGCCCGCACCGCCCGCTCCACGGCCCGGGTCGCTGCACTGACCGGCGTGCTCGGCGTCCTGTTCGCGCTGCTCACACCCTTCATGCCGGTCAAGCAGACGACCGCGGCACTGGACTGGCCGCAGCGCGGTTCCCTCGAGGCCGTCACCGCTCCGCTCACGTCCTACGTGCCCGATAGGATCGACGTCACAGTCCCCTGTTCCGCTGTCGGCGGACTGCCCGGCGGCGTGGGGACCCTCGTCGCGACGGGGCCCGTCGACTCCCCCGATACGATCCGACGGGGCATGACGATCGGCGTCACCACACTCCCCGACCAGCGACGCATGCTGGAAGTGGTGGTCCGCAACACTCCCCTTCTCACGGTCGACGTCGCGGCGCTGACCGCGCCGGGCTGCCGCGCGATCGTCTTCTCCGGCGACAACGAGACGGTGAAAGCCGAGGTCACGGGCGTCTCCGCCCCCGACGGCACGCCGCTCGCAGGTGGCAAGGACAACGGCTTCGACTACCGGCCGCAGGTCGTCGGGGTGTTCACGGACCTGCACGGCACAGTCACGGACAACACGAGAATCCAGTTCCGTGCGGATATCGACACGCGGTACTCGACGGTTCCGGCGGCGGCGCGCTGGGTGGTGATCGTCCTCGCCCTCGCGCTGATCCTCGCGAGCCTGGTCGCCCTGCACCGGCTCGACGTGGCGGCGGACGGCCGGCGGCACCGTCGGATCCTGCCCGAGGGCTGGTGGCGCCCGACGAAGCTCGACAGCACCGTCATCGCCCTGCTCGTGACCTGGCACGTGATCGGCGCGAACACCTCCGACGACGGCTACATCCTCACCATGGCCCGCACCGCGGAGGCCGCGGGCTACACCGCGAACTACTACCGCTGGTACGGCGCGCCCGAGACCCCGTTCGGCTGGTACTACCAGGCCTTCGCCTGGCTCTCGCACCTCTCGACCGCGAGCCCGTGGGTCCGGCTGCCCGCCCTGATCTGCGGTATCGCGACCTGGCTGATCATCAGTCGGGAGGTGGTGCCCCGGCTGGGCCGGGCTGCGCGCTCGCGGTTCGCGCTGGGGGCCGCCGCCGGGGTCTTCCTGGTCTACTGGTTCGCCTTCAACAACGGCCTGCGCCCCGAGCCGGTGATCGCCCTCGGCGCGCTGCTCACCTGGTGCTCGGTGGAACGCGCGATCGCGACGGGGCGGGTGCTGCCCTTCGCGGCCGCCGCGGTCTTCGCCGGGTGGACGGTGGCCGCCGGGCCGACGGGCATCATGACGGTGGCGGCGCTGCTCGCGGGCGTGCGCCCGGTGGGCCGGCGGATCCTCTCCCGGGCCCGCACGAGCGCGGCCGGGTTCCGGCTCACGGTCGCCGCGTACGTCGCCCCGGTGCTGGCCGCCGGGGTCCTGCTGGTGCCGATCATCTTCTCCAAGCTCACCGCGTCGGCCTTCGTGCAGAAGACCCTCATGCAGTCCGACGTGGGCACGGTCGTCGACACCAAGAAGTGGTACAACGAGATCGACCGGTACTCGGCCCTGTTCACGTTCACGGCCGACGGCGGCGTCGCCCGACGGTTCGCTGTCATCATCACCGTCGCCTGCCTGCTGCTCGCGGGCGCCGTGCTGCTGCGCAAGGGCCGGATCCCCGGCGCCAGCCTCGGGCCCAGCCGGCGCCTCGTGGCCGTCACGCTGGGCGGCCTGCTGCTGCTCATGTTCACCCCCACCAAGTGGACGCACCAGTTCGGCGCCTTCGCCGGCCTCGCGGGCGCTCTGGCCGCGCTCGCGGCGATCGCGCTGGCCCCCGCGGCCCTGCGCAGCGCCCGCAACCGCGCGCTGAGCGCCTCCGTGGTCCTCTTGGTGCTCGGCCTGTCCTTCAGCGGCCCGAACGGCTGGTGGTACGCCAGCAACTACGGCGTGCCCTGGGGCGAGTCGACGGTGCTCGCCCTCGGCACGGTCTTCTTCGCCGGGGCGGGCGTCGCGCTGCTGATCGCCGGGTGGCTGCACTTCCACGAGCCCGATCCGGCCCCGGTGCCGCCACGGGCGAAGCGGGTCGTCGACTTCTTCGGCCGCCAGTCGTCGATCACGTGGGCGGCGTGGGCGGTGGTCGTGCTGTGCGTCGGCTCGATGCTCGCGACGACCGGCATCACCCAGTTCTCCTCGTTCTCCAACGGCAAGGCGAACCTCCGGGCGTTCGGCGGCGACGGCTGCAACCTCGCGGACTACGTGCTCACCGAGCCGGATCCCACGTCGGGCCTGCTGCCGCCGCTCGACGGCAACATCCGCGACGGGCTCGCGGGCCCGGGCACCACCGGCGTCTCGCCCGACGGGGTGCCGACCATCATCAACGCCACCACCAGCTCGAACACCGACGACTCCAGCACCTCGCTGGACGCGATGGCGCGGCTGCCGCAGGACACCACGTCGGGCCGCACGTCGACGGCGGGGATCAACGGCTCCCACATGCGCCTCCCCTACGGCCTCGACCCGGCGCGCACCCCGGTGCTCGGCTCCTATTCGCAGGAGGGCCAGGCCAAGGCCCAGGTGGTGTCGAAGTGGTACCCGCTGCCGGAGAAGGCCGCGGACCGCCCGCTCATCACGCTGTCGGCCGCCGGCAAGTTCACCGACGACGAGCTCTACGTCGAGTACTCCACCGATGCGCCGGCCGCCGGCGCGCAGCCGAAGGTCGCGGGGAAGAAGTCCTTCATCGACATCGGCCCGAAGCCGGCGTGGCGGAACCTGCGCCTGCCACGCACCGACCTCCCCGCCGACGCCACCGCGATCCGCGTGGTCGCGGTCGACGACGACCTGGCGATCGACCACTGGCTGGCCGTCACCCCGCCGCGGGTGTCGAAGCTGGTCACGGCGCAGGAGCTGATCGGCTCCACCGAGCCGGTGCTGCTCGACTGGACGTCCGGACTGGCCTTCCCGTGCCAGCGGCCGTTCAGCCACAGCAACGGCGTCGCGGAGGTCCCGCAGTGGCGGATCACGCCCGACCAGAACCTCTCGCCCGTCACGACGGAGTGGGAGGGCACCCTCGGCGGCGGACCGCTCGGCTGGACGCAGATGCTGCTCCAGCAGGAGAAGATCCCCGGCTACCTCCGGGGCGACCTCGGGCAGGACTTCGGCGACGTGATGCGGCTCGTTCCGTACTCCCAGGCGCGTGCGGCGGATCTCACACTCGGCACGCGCACCGTCTGGGGGACGCACGTCGAGGCGCCGATCCGCAAGGACCGGACCGATTCCTGACGGGGATTCCTGACCTGCGGCATCGCACGGACTGAGAATCCGTTAAGCGATCCGGCCTTCCCCGGACGGCGAATCGGTTCTCGCAGCTGACTCGCATACCATGAGCACCCGTGTCCGTGCCTACGTCCCGCTCCGAGTCGGAGCCCGGCCCCCAGCGTCGAGCCGCTGCCGCAGCTCCGTCGCGAGCCGCCGGCATCGCCCGCCTCGCCGCGGTCGTCGCCGGTGCCGTCGGCCTCCTCCTCTGCCTGCTGACCCCCCTGCTGCCGGTGCAGCAGGCCACCGCCTCGCTCGACTGGCCGCAACTGCGGCCGGGCGCCGAGAGCGCGGAGGTCACGGCCTCCCTCGTCACGCAGTCGCCCGCCGACCTCACGGCGACGGTGCCGTGCTCGGCGATCGCCCGTGCCGCCGGCTCCGGCGGCACGGTCCTCTCGACGCTACCCGTGGGGTCCGGCGCGGCCCGGGAGCTGGGCCTGAACGTCACCGTCGGGGCGCCCGGACCGGGCCAGGCGGTCACCGTCTCCTCCCGCAACACCGTCATCGCCGCGGCGCCGGTGGACCGGCTGCGGGGCTGCTCGCAGCTGCGGCTGTGGTCCAACGCCGCCGAGGTCGGCGCGCGGTTCGAGGGCATCGACGTGGCCGGCTCGATCCCGACGGAGAACCGGCCCGTCATGGGCGGCGTCTTCACGTCGCTCACGGCCGCCGACGTCGCCGCCGCGGGCCCGGGCCTGCGCCTGCACGCGGACCTCGACACCCGGTTCGAGCTCTCCCCGTCGCCGCTCAAGGCGGCCGCGATCGGCGTCGGCCTCCTCAGCGTGCTCGCCTCGCTGGTCGCGCTGTGGCTGCTGGACCGGAACTTCGGCCACCATCGCCGGGCGCCGCACCGGAGCCTCGGGCAGTTCCTGCGCCCCCGCCCCGTCGACGTGGCCGTGCTCGGCGGCCTCGCCCTGTGGACCGTGCTCGGCGCGGGCAGCTCGGACGACGGCTACATCCTGTCGATGGGCAAGGTCGCGCCCGAGGCCGGCTACACGGCGAACTACTACCGCTTCTTCGGCGCCCCGGAGGCCCCGTTCGACTGGTACTACACCTTCCTCTCGCACTGGGGCTCGGTCAGCGCGAACGCGATCTGGATGCGCCTGCCCATGCTGGCCGCGGGCGTCGTGGTGTGGCTGCTGCTCAGCCGCGTGCTACTGCCCCGCCTCGGGCCCGGTATCCGCCGGTACCCGCTGGCCGTGTGGGCCGCCGGCGCGATGCTGCTGGCCTTCTGGTTCCCGCTCGCCTCGGGCCTGCGCTCGGAGCCGATCATCGTACTCGGCACCATCGTCACCTGGGCCGCCGTCGAGCGCTCCGTCGCGACGCACCGCGCGCTGCCCGCGGCGGTCGCCGCGATGGCCGCGGGCCTGACGTTGGGCCTCGCGCCGCAGGGCGTCATCGCCGCGGCGCTGCTGCTGGCCTCGTCGGCCGCGGTGCTCCGCGTGCTCGTCGCGCGCCGCCGGGAGGCCGGACTGGCCGCGCTCGTGCTGCCCGTGCTGGCCGCGGCCGCCGTGATCGTGCCGATCGCCTTCCGCGATCAGTCGCTGGCGTCGGTCGCCGAGGCCATCCGCATCCGCCTCGAGGTGGGGCCGGCCGCGCCCTGGACGCAGGAGTACCTGCGCTTCTTCTTCCTCACGGTCGAGACCACCGACGGTTCGCTGGTCCGCCGCGTGCCCGTCTACCTGTTCGTGATGTGCCTGTTCGTGGCGCTGTTCGTCATGCTCCGCGGCCGCCGCATCGCGCGGATCGCACCCGGCCCCGTGTGGCGGCTCGTGGGCGCGGTCTTCATCGCCGCGGCCCTGCTCTCGCTCACGCCCACCAAGTGGACCGTGCACTTCGGGGTGTACGCCGGGCTCGCCGCCGCCCTCGCCGCGGTGACGACGGTGGCGGTGGTCGAGGCGGCGCGCACGTCCGTCCGGAACTTCACGTTCTTCCTCTGCGGGATGCTCTTCGCGCTCGCCGCGGCGTTCGCGGGCTTCAACCTGTGGTCCTGGCCCTACCTGTGGGGCGTGCCCTGGTTCGATCGGGCGCCCGAGGTCGCCGGCATCACCTTCAGCAAGGCCTTCCTGATCCTGGCCGGCCTGGCCGGAGCGCTCGCCGCGTGGCAGCACTTCCGGATCGACTTCCGCGGCAGGGGCGAGGGCGGCCTGGTCGAGGAGGGCACCGTCGACGACACCGCCCTGGAGGACACCGAGCTCGCGACCCACACCCGGGCCGACCGGGACCAGGCCCTACGCAGCCGGCGCCGGCTGCAGCTGGCCTCGCTGCCGCTGGTCGTGGTCCTCGGCATGCTCGTGCTGGGCGAGGGCGCGATCTTCGCGAAGGCCTACGTCTCGAACCCGGCCACGTACACGGTCGCCAAGGGCAACCTGGACGCGCTCCGCGGCAAGAGCTGCGGGATGGCGCGCTCGGTGCTGGTGGAGACCGACCCCAACGCCGACATGCTGACCTCGGCCGAGGGCCGCTCGGCCGCGCAGGCGCTCGTCGGCCCCGGCTCGACGGGCTTCACGCCCGACGGCATCCCGAACGAGCTCAAGCCGCTGGCGATCAGCTCGGCGCCGGGTCAGATCAACATGGCCTCCCCCATCACCTCGCCGTTCACGTCCACTGCGGCGACGGCGGGCACCGGCGGCGGCACCGGGCCCCGCACGATCAACGGCAGCACCGCAGCCCTGCCCTTCGGACTCGACCCGGCGCGCACCCCCGTCGTCGGCTCGTACGGCCAGAACACCGTGCCCGCGGAGCTGTTCAGCGACTGGTACGGCCTGCCCGCGCGGTCGGCGGACCGCCCGCTGGTGGCCTTCGCGGCCTCCGGCGCCATCTCCTCGGTCGGCCCGACCGGCAAGAAGGAGTACGGCCAGCCCGTGACGCTGGAATGGGCCGAGCGCCGCGCCGACGGCTCGATCGGCGCCCGCGGCGTCGTCGACCCGATCGACCCGGGCCCGAACAAGCCGTGGCGCAACCTGCGCGTGCCGATGGAGGCGATCCCGCCCGCGGCGAACGTCGTCCGCATCCACGTGCGCGACCCGAACCTCGGCGCGCAGCAGTGGGTGGCCGTGACGCCGCCCCGCGTGCCGCGCCTGCGCACCCTGCAGGACGTGGTGGGCGAGACGGACCCCGTGCTGCTCGACCTGCTCGTGGGCCAGCAGTTCCCGTGCCAGCGCCCGCTGACGATCCGCAACGGAACCTACGAGGTACCCAAGTGGCGCATCCTGCCCACGCGCAAGGACGCGCTCTCCACGTCCTCGACGTGGCAGGCCCGCGAGGCCGGCGGCCCGCTGACGGTGCCGGACACGCTGCTCAAGACGACGACGCTGCCCACGTACATGACCGGGGACCTCACCCGGGACTGGGGCGAACTGCAGCAGTACGCGCCCCTCGCCGACGACGCCCCCGCGGCGAACCTGACGGTCGGTGTCCAGACGCGGTCGGGATGGTGGCGCCAGGGCCCCATCCGCGCGCTGACCAACCAGACGGTGAAGAACTAGGAATCGATGATGACCAGCGATAACTCGACCGCAGCCGCGACGGTGCCGCCGGAGCAGCGCTACGGGAAGTGGCGGATCGTCGCCGCCGTGGCGGGCCTGCTCGGCTTCGTCCTGGCGATCCTCACGCCCTTCCTGCCGGTCAAGGAGACCACCACCGCGCTGCACTGGCCGCAGAACGGCAAGGTCTCGAACGTCGAGGCGCCGCTCGTCTCGTACACCCCGATCCGGCTCGACGTCTCGCTGCCGTGCTCGGTGGTCGACGAGCTGCCCGCCGCGGGCGGCACCCTGCTGCGCACGCTCCCCGAGGACGGGCCGCGCCCGGGCCTGCAGGGCCTGGTGATCCGTGCCGACGCCAAGAACGTCATCATCGCCGACCGCGACGTCGCGCTGGCGACCGCGAGCCGCGCCGACGTGGCACGCGCGGGCGCGGGCTGCGCCATCCGCTTCGTCTCCACCCCCGAGGCGACGACGGCGGAGTTCACCGGGATGCCGCAGGGCGCGCAGACCTCGAACCAGCTGTCGAACACCGTCGCCGATCCCAACCTGCGGCCGCAGATCGCCGGCTTCTACACCGATCTCCCCGCCTCGACGCCCGTCGCCGGGATCGACGTCTCGACGCAGGTGGACACCCGGTTCGTCACCACCCCGTCGACCATCAAGCTGATCGCCATCGTCGTGGGCATCGCCTCCACGATCCTCGCGCTGATCGCGCTGGGCTTCGTGGACATGCGCGACGGCCGCGGCCACATCCGCTTCATGCCGCAGGGCTGGCTGCGCCCGCGGCCCGTGGACTTCACCGTGATCGGCGTGCTCGGGATCTGGTGGCTGATCGGGCCGAACACGTCCGACGACGGCTACCAGATCACGATGGCCACGCAGACGAAGTTCAGCGGCTACATGATCAACTACTTCCGCAGCTTCGGCGTGCCGGAGAACCCCGTCGGCTGGAACGACTACCTGTTCACCGCGATCTCGCACGTCACGACCGCGGCGCCCGCGATGCGGGTGCCCGGGCTGATCTTCGGTCTGCTGACCTGGCTCGTGATCTCGCGCGAGATGATCCCGCGACTCGGCCGCGCCGTGCGCAACAACCCCGCCGCCCTGTGGGCCGGCGCGGGCGGCTTCCTGCTGATCTGGCTGCCGCTCAACAACGGCCTGCGTCCCGAGCCCGCGGTGGTCTTCTTCTCCCTGCTGACCTGGGTCTCGGTGGAGCGCGCCATCGCGACCGGCCGCATGCTGCCCGTGGCGATCGCCGTCCCGTGCGCGGCGCTCTGCGTGGGCGCCGCGCCCGGCGGCCTCATCGCCGTCGCCGCGCTGCTCGCCGCGTCGCGCCAGATCATCACGCGCATCGTCAAGCGCCGGGGGCGCGACGGGCTGCTGCCGCTGATCGCGCCGATCCTCGCCTCGGGCATGGCGTACCTGTTCTACGCCTTCTTCACACCCACCGCGGCGGCGCTGCGCGAGGCCATCACGGTCAAGGGCGTCACCGGGCCCACCCTGGACTGGTACGAGGAGGGCGTCCGCTACTACTACCTCATGCTCGAGACGGAGGACGGCTCCGCCGTGCGCCGGATCGGCGTGCTCACCGCCTTCCTCTGCCTGCTGACGGTGCTGACCTTCATGCTGCGCCGCAAGCGCCCGGCCGGCATCTCCTCGGGCCCCGTGTGGCGCCTCATGGCGGTCTTCTTCGCCACCGTGGTGCTGCTGGCCTTCACCCCGACCAAGTGGACGCACCACCTGGGCCTGTTCGCCGGCTATGCCGCGGGCATCGCCGCCGTGGCCGCGACGCTGACCATGGCGCCGATGATGCGGTCCAAGCGCAACCGCGTCTTCTTCGCCGCCGCAGCGCTGTTCATCGCCGCGATCTCCTTCGCCGCCCGCGTCGGCTACTACTGGGTGGGCACCTACGGCATCCCGTGGAACACCATGCCGCCGCAGCTCTTCGGGCTCGAGATCTCCTGGATGCTGTTCTTCGCCTCCGTACTCACGGCCCTCTACGGTCTGTGGCTGCACTACCGGCGCGACTACGCACCTGAGCCGACCAAGACCCGCGGCCGGACCCTCCCGACGCTGGCGATCCTCACCATGCTCATGGTCCTGTTCGACGTGGGCACCATGGCGAAGGGCGCCTACGCGCAGCGCGGCAGCTTCTCCTGGACCGCGTCGAACGTCCGTGCGCTGCAGGGTGACACGTGCTCGATGGCGGACTACGTCCTGATGGAGACCGACCCCAACGCCGGGCAGCTCAAGCCCGCCCCGCGGCCCGACGGTTCCGTGCCGAGCGCGACTCAGGCCCTCGCCGGTAAGTCGACGGGCTTCTCCCCCACCGGGATCCCCGGGTGGCTGTCGCCCGTGAAGTCGAACCCGGGCCACAACACCGACGTGACCAACTCCGACGTGCCGGAGACGGTGGGCGGCAAGCGGAACCCCGACCCGAAGACCGACGGGGTGCCGCTGCCCTTCGGCCTCAACCCGGCGACCACGCCGGTGCTGGGCTCCTCGGGCGCGACGGGCCTGGCGAACCTCACCACGGACTGGTACACGCTCGGCGCGATCGACGAGTCGACCCCGCTCGTCACGCTGTCCGTAGCAGGGCCCGTCGCCGCGACGGGCATCAACGGCGTTGCGCGCGACGGCCGGACGCTGTTCCTCGAGGCCGGGCACCGGTCCGAGAACGGCGCGGTGCAGCCGCTGGGCCGCCTGGCCCCGCTGGACGCGTGGACGAACAACAACTGGCGCAACCTGCGTTTCCCGACGGCCGACCTGCCGCGCGGCACGAACACCGTGCGCGTGGTGATCGACGACAAGGTGCCCGCCGCCGACGCCATCGTCGTGACCCCGCCGCGGATGACGCCCATGAAGACGCTGCAGGAGTTCCTGGGCCGTGACACCGTCGTGGCGTTGGACTTCATGGTCGCCTTCGCCTTCCCGTGCCAGCACCAGGTGCGCGCGGTCAACGGCCTGTTCGAGCGGCCCGAGTACCGGATCTCGCCCGATTACATGGCGACGGTGCTCACCTCGAACACGTGGCAGGGGTGGAAGACCGGCGGCCCGCTCGGCGTGACCGACGCGCTGTACCACGAACAGATCGTTCCCACGTACCTCAAGGGCAAGTGGGCGATGGACTGGGGCACGCTGACGAAGTTCACGCCGTGGACGGCGGCGGAGCCCGCGCAGCTGGAGCTCGGCACCGCCACCCGCTCGGGCTGGTACACGCCGGGGCCGATGCGCTCCGCGCCGTACTGATCCCCGGCGGGCCCGGCGGCACCGCCCGCCGGGCCCGCCGCGGGCGTACCGTCGAAGCATGGAACCGGTCACCCGGCACCGCATCGAGGACGTCACGCCGCGCACGCTGTGGGCGTCGTTCGGGGTGCTCGCCCGCGCCTTCGCCGACGATCCCGTGATCCGGTGGGTCCAGCCCTCCCCGCGGCTCGACCGCGTCACCTTCGCGGGCATCCACGTGGCCTCGCACGGGGCCCCGGGGGCGAGCCACCTGCTGTTCGACGGTGCCGAGCCCGTCGCCGCGGCGTCCTGGGACCCGCCGGGCCACGCGCCGCACCCGCTGCGGCAGGTCGCGTCGCTGCCGCTGCTGGCCGCGGGGATCAGCACCGGGTTCGGGCGGGGCGCCGCCCTGGTGGCCGCGCTCGAGGAGCGCCGGCCGACGGAGCCGCACTGGTACCTCGCCACGATCGGATCGGCCGTTCCGGGCCGCGGCTTCGGCTCGGCGTTACTGCGGTACGGCCTCGAGCGGGTCACCGGCACGGCCTACCTCGAGTCGAGCAACCCCCGCAACGTGCCCCTGTACCAGCGGTTCGGGTTCGAGCCGCTGGCCCCGATCCGCCTGCCCCGCGGCCCCGAGCTCATCCCGATGCTGCGGCCCGCGCGGTAGACCGCGCTCAGCGCACCCCGTCCCAGAGCGCCCGCAGCTCGGGCGCCGGGTCGACGACGGTGCCGCCCTCGCCGCCGAACACCCGCACGGTGCGGGCGGGAAGGTAGGGCGCCCAGCCGGGGTCCTCACCGCGGGTGAAACGCACCCAGGCGCCGTGGGTCTCGTCGGCGACGGCCTGCGCGGGGGCGGGCCCCGTCAGGTTGGTGACGCCCTCGGCGTGGAGGTTGTCGAAGGCGAAGGCCAGCTCGACGGCGTGGCACGCGCCGAGGCGGCCGCCGAGCGCGGTGGACGGCTCGTCGAAGCGGTAGAAGAAGGTGGCGGCGGGCGCCTCCGCGCGCGCCTCGGCGATCCGCACCGCGGGGATGCCGAAGAACCAGTCGGCCATGATGCGGCAGAACAGGTCCCCGGGCGAGGCGGCGGGCTCGGCCGCACGGTAGGCGGCGACCGCGGCCGCCGGGTCGGGCAGGCCGTACTTCGCCGCGGTGGGGGCCAGCGCCGCCTCGGGCAGCAGATCGATGAGCCCGCCGGGCACGATGAAGAAGCGGGCCTCGTCGGCGTTGGCGCCCACCAGGACCCGTACGCCGGCGCCCGAGCCGGCGCGGATCGCGTCGATCGGCAGCTGCGGCAGGACGTCGCCGTCGATCACGGGCTCGAAGATCATCACGTTCCGCGAGAGCTCGCCCCAGGCACTGGGGTCCGGATTCGCCTGGATCTCCGCGTCGAGCGCCGTCGTGGCGTCGACGAGCGCGGCGGGGTCGACCGCCGCGAAGCCCGCGCGGGTGGGTTCGACGCCGAGGCGCTCGGCGAGGGCGCGGGTGACCTGCTGTGCGGTCTCCCGGGTGATGGCGTGGTGGCCCGCGCCGCTCTGCAGCACGGCCTGCGCGAACAGACCCTGCGCCAGAGGGGATCCGAGCAGCGAGCCGACGCTCATGCCGCCCGCGGACTCCCCGGCGACGGTGACCCGCGTCGGGTCGCCGCCGAAGGCGGCGATGTTGTCGCGCACCCATTCCAGCGCCATGATCTGGTCGCGCAGGCCGAGGTTGGTGTGCTCGTCCCCGGTGTCGAGGAAGCCGAGCGCGCCGAGGCGGTAGTTGATCGTCACGCACACGACGCCGTCGCGGGCGAAGGCCGCGCCGTCGTAGTAGCCGCTACGGCCGCTGCCGTTGCGGAAGGCGCCGCCGTGGATCCACACGAACACGGGTAGCGCGTCGGCGCCCTCGGGCGCCCACACGTTGAGGTTGAGGCACTCCGGCCCGGGGAAGTCGGGCTCGGCGGTGAGGATCTCCGCGACCGGCCCCTGGTAGCCCGGCTTGGGCACCGTCGGGCCGAAGGCGGAGGCGTCGCGCTCGCCCGCCCACGGCGCCGGCGACGCGGCCGGCAGGAGCCAGCCGGCACCGTCGAGCGGGGCGGCGTAGGGCAGGCCCAGGAAGCGGGCCACACCCTGCTCGACGGTGCCGCGGACGCGGCCGGAACGGGTCTCGGCGGTGACGGAGGAGGTCATGCCTCCCTGTCTACCGGGAGGTGTCGTCCTTCGGATCGATTTCGATCGGCCCGGAGTGATCGGCGTCGTAGACCTCGATCGTGACCAGCTCGCCGGTGTGCGGCGGGTGGTAGAGGTCCTCCGGGACCTCGCCGTCGGAGTAGACCGGCAGGTCGGCCGACGGGAGCACGTCCGTGCTGTCGTCGGTCACCGCGAGCGTGTTGGCGTGCCAGCGCATGCGCTCGCCGAGCTCGTCGCGGTGCGCCCGCTCGGCCACGATCAGGGGATCGTGCCAGAGGTCCATCATCAGGCCCACACACATGCCGATCATCACCACGAGGAACGGCGCGGCGGCGATGATCGCCATCTGTTTGATACCGGTCAGCGCGTCGTCACCGCTCACCCAGAGCAGCAGTGCCGCAACGCTACCGGTGAGCACGCCCCAGAAGATGGTGATGAGCCGGTTCGGTTCCTCGGCGCCGCGCTGCGACAGGGTGCCCATCACGATGGACGCCGAGTCCGCGCCGGAGACGAAGAAGATGCCGACCAGCAGCACCACGAGGAAGGCGGTGATCGTGGGCCAGGGCAGGTTGCCGAGGACGTCGAAGAGCAGGACCTCCTCGTTCGCCGCCTTGCTCACTTCGAGGCCCGCCTGCTCCTGGTGGATCGCGGTGCCGCCGAAGACGGCGAACCACACCAGCGAGACCAGGGTGGGCACGGCCATGACGCCGATCACGAACTCGCGGATGGTGCGGCCGCGGGAGATCTTCGCGAGGAACAGGCCCACGAACGGGGTCCAGCTAACCCACCAGGCCCAGTAGAAGATGCTCCAGGTGGCGAGCCACTCGCCGGCCTCGGGCTCGTTGGCCGCGGACCGGGCGGACATGTCCATGAAGTCGGCCGCGTACGCGCCCATCGACGTGGGCAGCAGGTTCAGGATGAACACGGTGGGGCCGACCACGAAGACGAAGAGCGCGAGCACGAGGGCGAGCACCATGTTGGTGTTCGAGAGCCACTGGATGCCCTTGGCGACGCCCGAGACCGCGGAGGCCACGAAGGCCAGCGTCAGGACGGCGATGATCGCGACGAGCAGCAGCTTGCTGGAGCCGTCGTCCGCCCAGCCGAGCCGCTCGAGGCCGGCACCGACCTGCGCGGCACCCAGTCCCAGCGAGGCCGTGGTGCCGAAGAGCGTGGCGAAGATGGCGAGGATGTCGATCACCCGGCCGCCCACGCCGTGCCCGCCGGTGCGGTTGAAGATCGGCGCGAACACCGAGCTGATCAGCTGGCTGCGCCCGCACCGGTAGGTGCTGTAGGCGATCGCGAGGCCGACCACCGCGTAGATGGCCCACGGGTGGAAGCCCCAGTGGAACATGGTGGTCGCCATCGCGACGGCCACGTCGTGGCCGTTCATGCCGGGAGGCGCGCCCACGTAGTGGGCGATCGGCTCGGCGGCGCCGAAGAACATGAGGCCGATGCCCATGCCCGCGCTGAACATCATCGCGATCCACGACACGGTCTTGAACTCGGGCCGTTCCCCGTCGCGCCCCAGGGGGATGCGACCGAAGCGGGAGAAGGCCAGAAAAGCTGCGAAAAGGACGAAGAAGCTGGCTGAGATGAGGAACAGCCAACCCAAATCGGTGATGATCCAATTGAGGACATCGGAGGTCGTCTGCTTCAACCCGTCCGAATCCAGGAAACCCCAGAGGACGAACGCCAGGACCACGGCGGCCGTCACACCGAAAACGACCCAGTCGGTCGTCCGGCGATGGTCTCCTGTCTTATTAGTTACAGTAGCCATGATCCCACTAGATCACAGTGGTCATGGCATTGGTCAAATCTCCGGGGAAGTCCCCCGGGCCCGATCGCGCCGAACTAGACTGCCCGACCTGCAGGTTCGTGCGCTGCAGGAATCCGTCCGGTCAGGCCGACGGCGCCACCGACCGGATCCAGCTCTCGAGGCCCCGCGGGTTGCGGGTCTGCAGCAGCACCCGGCCGGGGCCGGTGAATTCGAAGACCATCCCCTCGCCGGACTTCATCGACTGGATCCACTTCCCCTGCACGGCGCGGCGCATGGAGAACTGCATGTTCAGGTCGTAGGCCACCACGTGGCCGGTGTCGATCACCACCTGCTCGCCCGGGCGGAGGTCGATGACGTCGATGGCCCCGTAGCAGGCGACGAGCACCTCGCCCTGGCCCGCGGCCTGCAGGCCGAAGGCGCCCTCGCCGCCGAAGAAGGTCTTCGCGCCACCGAACTGCGTGGTGGTCTGCACGCCGTGGGAGCTGGCGAGCCAGCCGCCGCGCGTCACGTAGTAGGGCCGGTCCGGCTGGATCTGCAGCACGGCGACGTCGCCGGGCAGCGTGCCCGCGATGTCGACCCAGCCGCCCTGCTGCGGCGCGGTGAAGGTGGAGACGAAGAAGGACTCGCCCGAGAGCAGGCTGCGCTTGAGGCCCTGCATGATGCCGCCCTGCGCCTGCGACTGCAGGTTCATCCCGGCGGAGTGCGCCACCATGGCGCCCGATTCCACGGTCATCGGCTCGTTCGGCGCCAGCTGGCACCGGGCCATGGTGAACGACGGGTTGTGACGGAGCTGTACCTGCATGCCGCCAATCTAGCCGAATCCGGTCACCCGGCGACACGCTCCCGGCGGCGGGCGTCGCGCTCGAGGGCGCGGTCCCGGGCGGCCTCGAACTTCGCCGCCCGGACGTCCAACTCGTCGACGAAGTCGCCGATCAGGTCGCGCATCCGCGCGGCCTCGCCCGACAGGTCGGTGCGCTCGAGCAACCCCCAGTGGCGCAGCACCGGCACCACCACGGCGTCGCGGTGCTGGCGCAGGTCGTAGATGCCGCTCTTGGCCATGAGGACGGCGTCGCGCCGGAAGTGCGGCAGCGCCGCGCCGGGCATCTGGAAGTTGGTGAGCACGGCGTGGATCGCCGCCAGGGCCTGCGCCGGCGCGACCTCGATCGCGGCGCCGAGGATGTTGCGGTAGAAGAGCATGTGCAGGTTCTCATCGGCCGCGACGCGGGCCAGCATCCGGTCGGCGACGGGGTCGTCGCAGACCGCGGCGGTGTTGCGGTGGCTGATCCTGGTCGCGAGCTCCTGGAAGGTCACGTAGCTCACCGACAGCAGCATCGAGTTCATCCCGGGCGCGAAGCCGTGCTGCATCTGCGTCATGCGCAGGTCCTCGAGTTCGACGGGATCCACTCCACGGGTCACGGTGAGGTAGTCGCGCAGCACGATCGAGTGCCGTGCCTCCTCCGCGGTCCACCGGTGCACCCAGTAGCCCCAGGCCCCGTCGAGGGTGAAGTTCTCGGCGATCTCGCGGTGGTAGCTCGGAAGGTTGTCCTCGGTGAGCAGATTCATCACCAGCGATGCCCGGGCGACGGGCGACAGCGCGGAGTCGCTCTCCCGGAAGTCCTCGCCACCGAGCGCGGCGAAGTCGCGGCCGCGGCTCCACGGCACGTAGTCGTGCGGGTGCCAGTCGACCGCCTGCCGCAGGTGCCGGTCGACCTCCCGCTCGGCGGTCTCCGAGAGCTCGTACAGCAGTTCCAGGTCGGTCAGATCACTCATGGTTCCCAGCCTGGCGCGGCGCGGCCAGCGCGGGCAGTGGCGATGGTCCCCGAGGATGTCCCGATCGACGCCGCGGCGTTGCGTCACCGCAGGTGGGGACGTGCGTACCGGCCCGCCCGGGACGTATGTCCCGACCTCGTCCGCCGACGGTCCGCCGAGGAGTGCACCCGCCCCGCGCGGGCCTACGCTGAGGGCATGTCCTCGGTATTCCTCGTCGACGACCACGAGATCGTCCGGCGCGGCCTGGCCGACCTCCTCGCCTCAGACGGCAGCCACACCGTGGTGGGCGAGGCGTCGACGGTCCGCGAGGCGCTCGCCCGCATCCCCGCCGTGCGCCCCGACGTCGCGGTGGTCGACGTGCGCCTGCCCGACGGGTCGGGCATCGATCTCGTCCGCACGCTCCGTGAGCAGGTGCCCGACCTGCCCTGCCTCGTACTCACCTCGTACTCCGACGACGAGGCCCTGCTCGACGCGATCACCGCGGGCGCGCAGGGCTACGTGCTCAAGCAGATCCGCGGCACCGAGCTGGTCTCGGCGATCCGCACCGTCGCGGCCGGCGGATCCCTCCTCGACTCGGCGAGCACGGCCCGGGTGCTGCAGCGGATCCGCCGGGACCAGACCGCGCCGCCGGCCCCGTCGGGTCTGACCGGGCAGGAGGAGGCGGTGCTCGAGCTGCTCGCCGAGGGACTGACGAACAAGCAGATCGCGGAGCGGATGTTCCTGGCGGAGAAGACCGTCCGCAACCACGTCACCGGCATCCTGGCGAAGCTCGGCGTGGAGAACCGGGTGCAGGCGGCCCTGCGCGCGGCGCAGTGGCGCGACGCGGGCGGAGCGCGGCGATGAGCGCCTCAGGCCAGCGCCGCACGGGCCTGCCGCCACGCGTCGACGGCGGGGGTGCCGCGCTGCACGGCGCGTTCGGCGAGCAGCCGGCCCAGGAGCCGGCACACCAGGTACTCCCAATCCAGGTCGTCGAGGGACGCGGTCGTGCGCACCTCGTTCCAACGGGAGAGGCGGCCGGTGTAGGCGGCCTCGGCGAGATCCACGACGAGGGTGCGCACGTCGGACCGGTCCAGCGGGTCGATGTCGATTCCGTTCACGCCGCCCAGCGTGGCGGCCGGAGGGGCTCCGCGCCAGGGACGTTCGTCCCGACGGTGCTCCCCCGTCGGCGGGGAGCGGTCCGGTGACGGCGGAGCACGGCGCCGACGCGCCGCGTCGGGACGCCGACCTGCAGGACATCCTCAGCGCGGTGATGGTCGTGGCGCAGGGATTGGACCTGCCCGCGACGGTCCGCCGCATCGTCACCTCGGCGATGGCGCTGGTCGACGCGCGGTACGGCGCCGTGGGCGTGAGCAACGACGACGGCTCGCTGCAGGAGTTCATCTACGTCGGCGTCGACGCGGAGGCGGCGGCGCTGATCGGCGATCCGCCGTGCGGCCGCGGCCTGCTCGGCTACCTCCTCGAGGTGCAGCAGCCCGTCCGGATCGCGGAGCTCTCCGAGCACCCGTCCTCGGTCGGGTTCCCGCCGAACCATCCCCCGATGCACAGCTTCCTGGGCGCGCCGATCATCGTCGGCGGAGAGCTGTTCGGCTGCATCTACCTGGCGGAGAAGGCCGACGGGGCCCCGTTCACCGCCGGCGACGCGAAGGCGATCGAGATCTTCGCCGCCGCCACGGCCGTCGCCATCGACAACGCCCAGATGCACGCGGAGACCCTGCGCCAGCAGCAGCGGCTCGGCGAGCTCCAGGTCATCGAGGAACGCGAGCGGATCGGCCGGGATCTGCACGACCACGTGATCCAGCGGATCTTCGCCGCAGGCCTCGGACTGCAGGTGGCGCGCGCCGCCGCGGCCGACGAGCCCGTCCGCGAGCGGCTCGACGCGGCGATCGGGGAGCTCGACCGCACGATCGCCGACATCCGCTCGACCATCTTCGAGCTGTCCACCGACGGGAGCGGGCTCCGGAGCCGCCTGGTCCGGGCGGTGCGGGCGGTCGCGCACGGCGGCGGCGCGTCCGTCGACGTCGGCTTCTCAGGACCCGTGGAGAGCGCGGTCGGCGACGACGGCCTCGCCCGCGACCTGGAGGCGGTGGTGACGGAGAGCGTCTCCAACGCGGTGCGTCATTCGGGCGGCACCCGCGTCACCGTGACGGTCATCGCGAGCGGCGACGCGGTCACCGTGGAGGTCACCGACGACGGGACGGGCATCCCCGACGGCGGCCGGCGGAGCGGGCTGCGGAACCTCGCCACGCGCGCAGAACTGCGGGGCGGCACCGTCGACCTGCTGCCCGCGGATGCGAATGCCGAGCGGCCCGGCACCGTCGTGCGGTGGTCCGTGCCGCGACCGTCCTAGCCCGAGGTCGGAGCGGCGGGCGCGGACGACAGCGCCTTGTACCCGCCCGCCAGGTCGGCGGCGCGGTGCAGCCCGATGTCGCGCAGGGCGGCGGCGGCGAGGGAGCTGGAGTAGCCCTCCTGGCACATCACGATCCACCGCACGTCCCACCCGGTGGCCTCGGGGATGCGGGCGTCGGACGACGGATCGAGCCGCCATTCGAGCACGTTCCGCTCGATGATCAGGGCACCGTCGACCTCACCCTCGGCGGCGCGCTGCGCCGCGGGCCGGGTGTCGACGAGGATCGCGCCGGCGTCCAGCTCGGCCCGTAGGTCGGCGGCCTCGACGCGGTCGATGCGGTCCCGCGCGCTCGCCAGGAGCTCGTCGATGCCGCGCCCGCCGGTGGGGCCCTCGGGTTCGTCGGTCAGTTCGCTGCGCACCCTGCGGAGCCTACCGCCGGGCGTCACCTCGTAGAACGACATCGCGGTCAGCGGCGGGGAGTAGGCGTGCACGGAGAGGGTGGGCGTGGCCGCCTCGCCCGTCGCCGCGTCGTGGGCGTCGGCGTGCCGGGTCACGTCGTGCACCCAGCCGCGGTCGAAGGAGGCCTGCCCGCCGGCGTCGATCCGCCGCTCCCGCAGGGCCTCCCCGTCCCAGCTGCGCTCCGCGAGCGCGCCCGAGACCACGGTGAGCGCGCCCAGCGAGCCGGCGTGGTCGTGGAGCTCCGTCGAACGCTCGGGCACCCAGCTGATGAGCCAGACGTCCACATCGTCGTCGCCCCACAGTCGGGTCGACCACCGCTCCCCCACCGGCCAGTCGGTGGGGATCACGCGGTCGTAGTCACCGGCACACACCTTGGCGGCCTCGGTCGCGGTGAGCGCCAGCAGGTCCGGTGCGGTATCGGTCATGCGCTTCAGTGTCGGACGGGGCGCGCACCGGGTGAACCCTTCCGCTCACCGCGACCGAAAGCGCCTCCCCGGTCGGGGCCGGCGATCAGCGGACGAGGCCCACCTTCTTGAGCCAGGTCGCCGCCACGTCGGCGGGGTCGCGGCCCTCGATGTCGATCTGCCCGTTGAGCTCCTGCATGGTCTCGTTGGTCAGTAGGCGGCTGACCTTGCCGAGCACGTCCTTGATCGCGGGGTACTTCGCCAGTGCGTCGGTACGCACCTCCGGCACACCGTCGTAGGGCAGGAAGAACTTCCGGTCGTCCTCGAGCAGCTGCAGCCCGAGCTTCCGGATGCGGCCGTCGGTGGCGTAGACGTCGCCCGCGAGGCAGGTGCTGCCGGAGATCGCGGAGTAGATCACGCCCGCGTCCATCGTGGTGATGGTGTTCGCCGGGGTGCCGCTGCCGAGCGGCACCTCGTACTTCTCCAGCAGTCGCCCCAGTCCGTCGGGGCGCGACTGGAACTCGGGGTCCACGCACAGCGAGCGCTGCGCCGGCGGCAGCCGGAACAACTCGCTCAGCGTGTTCAACTTCAGCTGCGCCTTCTGCGCCGGCGTGACCGCGAAGGCGTAGGTGTTGTTGAACGGGGCCGGGGTGAGGACCTCGATCCCGTTCGCCCGCTCGGCGTCGCGGACCCGGGTCCACAGCGCCGTGGAGTCGCTGATGGTCTCGGTCTGGCCGAGGTAGCTGACCCAGATGGTGCCGGTGTACTCCCACGAGACGTCGGCGGCGCCGCTCGTCATCGCCTGCCGGGAGGACATCGAGCCCGGCGCGTTGGTGAGGTCGGTGATCTCGGCCCCCGCGGCCTGCAGGATCGTCGTGCTGATCTTGCCGAGCAGGATGCCCTCGGAGAAGGACTTCGAGGTCACGGAGATCTTCGCGCCCGCCAGCGGCGTCTGACCGTCCGCGGGTTCGGCGTGGACGAAATGGCCCGACGAGCTCTCCAGGCCGCATCCGGCGAGGACGAGCGACAGGGCGGCCACCACGGGCAGCAGTGCGCGCCGCACGCGCGCCCGCCGGGTCACGCGGTCACCCCGCGCAGGCCGCGCGGCGCCAGCAGGTACTCGGCGAGCCGGGCCAGCCAGTCGATGGCGAGCGCGAGCAGGGCGACCAGCAGCGCGCCGGAGAACAGCAGGGCGGGCAGGTACAGGGTGACGCCGGTGGTGATGAGCACGCCCAGCCCGCCGGCGCCGATGAAGGTGCCGAGGGTCGCGGTGCCGACGAGGATGACGAGAGCCGTGCGCACGCCGTGCAGGATCACCGGCACCGACAGCGGCAGCTCCACCCGAAGGAGGGTCTGGAAGGCCGAGAAGCCCTGGCCGCGCGCGGCTTCGATCACCCGGTCGTCCACCTGGCGGAGGCCGGTGACGGTGTTCTGCAGGATCGGGAGGACCGCGTACACGACGAGCGCGGCGACCGCGGTGCGGAAGCCGGTGCCGAACCACATGGCGAACAGCACGACCATGCCCAGTACGGGCGCGGCCTGGCCGACGTTGGCGAGGGCGACGATGACGGGCCCGACGCGGGCGAACCGCTTGCGCGTGACCAGGATCCCCAGGGGGATCGCGATGAGCACCACGAGCACGGCCGAGACCACAGTGAGCTGGATGTGCTCCCACACCGAGCCGCCCAGCTCGGACCACTGCAGCTGCACCGCCTCGGTCTCCGAGAAGTCCTGGCTCGCGTGCCAGATCAGATAGCCGACGAAGCCGACCACCACGAGCAGCGGTTCGAGGATCAGGTCGATCGGCACGCCGCCCGCGAACCGCGGCGTGGGCCCGACGCGCGCCTCCCTGGGCGCCTTGGCCGCGGCGGTCACGACGGGGCCGCCCGGTAGGTGTCGGCGGCCTGTTCCGGGTTGGCGATGGCCTGCCGCTCCCGGATCCGCTGCGCGACCTGCTCGATGGTGAGCGCGCCGATCACCTTGCCGCGCTGCGTGACCAGTACGCCGCCCTGACTGGCGGCCAGCATCACGTCGAGCGCGTCGGCCAGGGTCGCGGTGCGCTCGGCGACGGGCAGCCGCTGGTCGACGTAGGTCGAGACGACGGGTTTGCTCAGCACCTCGGACACCGAGGGCCAGGCGCGCGGCCGGTCCTCCTCGTCGACCACGACGACCCAGCTGAGCTTGGCCTCCTTGGCCCGCGCGGCCACCTCCTCCGACGGGTCGCCGGGGCGGGCGAGCACGACGGGGGCGCTGGGGATCTCGCCGACGGAGCTGAGCGAGAGGTGCTTGAGGGTGGCGCCCGAGCCGACGAACTCCTCGACGAAGGCGTTGGCCGGCGCCGTCAGGATCTCCTCGGGCGTGCCGAACTGCTCGATCTGGCCGCCCTCGGAGAGGATCAGCACCCGGTCGCCGAGCTTGATCGCCTCGTCGACGTCGTGGGTGACGATGACGATGGTCTTGTGCAGCTCCTCCTGGATCGCGAGGAGCTGGTCCTGCAGCCGCACGCGGGTGATGGGATCCACCGCGCCGAAGGGCTCGTCCATGAGGAGGACCGGCGGGTCGGCCGCCAGCGCGCGTGCGACGCCGACGCGCTGCTGCTGGCCGCCGGACATCTCCTTGGGGAACCGACCCCGGAAGACGTCGGGGTCCAGCCCGACCAGTTCGAGCAGCTCGGTGACGCGGGCGCGGGTGCGCGCCTTGTCCCAGCCGAGCAGGCCCGGCACCGCGCCGATGTTCTTCTCGACGGTCCAGTGCGGGAACAGGCCGCCGGCCTGGACCACGTAGCCGATGCCCTGCCGGAGGCCGTCGGCGTCCGCCTTGGTGACATCCGTCCCGCCGATGAGCACCCGCCCCGAGGTGGGCTCGATCAGCCGGTTGATCATCTTCAGCGTGGTGGTCTTGCCGCAGCCCGAGGGCCCGACGATCGCGACGGTCTCGCCCGCCTCGATGACGATGGACAGCTCCTTGACCGCCGGCTTCTCCTGCCCGCGGTAGCGCTTGATCACCTTCTCCAGCTCGATGGCAACGCCCGTGGTTTGACTCATCGCAGTCCCTTCGAGACGGTGAAGCGGCCCAGGAGCACCAGCAGACCGTCGAGTACGAGCGCGACGGCCACCACGAGAACGGTGCCCACCAGCGCGGATTCGAGTGCACCGGCGCCGCCGAGGCGGGCGAGGCCGGAGAAGATCAGGGAGCCCAGGCCCGGGCCGAGCACGTAGGCGACCACCGTCGCGACGCCGACCACGAGCTGCGTGCTCACCCGGATGCCGGTGAGGATCACGGGCCACGCGTTCGGCAGTTCGACGGTGGCGAGCACCCGCCAGCGCGGCATGCCCAGGCCGCGGGCCGCCTCGACCAGCGCCGGGGGCACCGCCTGCAGCCCGACGATCGCGCTGGTCAGGATCGGCAGCGTCGCGTAGAAGGCGAGCATCGTGACCGACGGGGTGACGCCCAGCCCGAACACGATGAGCAGCAGCGCGAGCAGCGCGAGGGAGGGCACCGTCATCCCGACGGAGGCGACGGCGGTGGCGAACGCGGCCCCCGCGCGCGAGCGGTACACCAGGGCTGCGATCGCAAGCGCGATGACCGCCCCGATCACCACGCACTGGATCACCAGGGAGGCGTGTTGATAGGTGAGGAAGCCGAGCTGACCCCCACGACCGTCGAGGAATCTTCGGAGGTCCACTCGTCCGAACCTACAGACGAAGCGGGATTCGCGCGCGGTTCGCGTCAGAGTGGCCGGAATGCTGTTGCACTTATAAGTGCAACTCGGTAGGCTGGGCGGACGAGGAGGTGGTCAGGGTGGCTACGACACTCCGGCGGTCCATCACCACAGATGCGGTCACCATCGAGCAAGCCAGAGATCTGTCCCTGCAGGTCACGACGCACGCTCAACCCATCACTGTGGCGTCCGAGGGCTCCGAGCCCGTCGTCGTGCCGCGGGAACTGGCGGACCTGCTCAAAGAGGTGATCGCCGCGATGTCGACCGGGAGCACGATCACCATCGGCTCCATACCGAAGGAGATGTCGACCACCGAAGCAGCACGCCAGCTGGGCATCTCCCGGCCCACCCTGATGAAGCTCGTTCGCGCGGGCACCATTCCTTCGCACATGGTCGGCAGCCACACCAGGCTGCTCTCGTCGGATGTCCTGGCCCACATCGAGCGGGATCGCCTCGAACGTCGCCGAGCGCTGGACGAGCTCCGCGAACTCGACGACGAGATAGGGCTGTAGCGGGGCTTGCCGGCCGAGTGGACCCTCGCGGCGTGTGCAACCGCTAGGGTCCACTCATGGCTCCGTCGAATCGAATCCTCCTCGACGCGAACGTGTTCTACTCACGAACGCTTCAGGACTGGTTCTCGATGATCAGCCTGCACCGGTCCGGACTCATCACGGTGATGTGGACCGAGGACATCCTCGCTGAGGCTCGTTACCACCTCCGGCGCGACAACCCGGAGATTCCGGATGGTGCGCTCACCACCCGATTCGACCGGATCCGCAAGATCCACGGTGGGAGCCGCATCGACGGATTCGACATCTCCCACAAAGGCCACCCCGACCGCCACGACTGGCACGTCGTGAACGCGGCGATCCACGGAAGCGTCGACTATCTCGTCACCGACGATACGAAATTCCAGTCCCTCATCAACGATGACGACCTGACCTTCGAACCACACACGCCGGACAGTGTGCTCGTCTTGATCGACGACTCGGCGCCGTCTGTGATCCGCGATGTCACCATCGAGCAGCAGGAGTACTGGACGCGCAAGCCGGGGTATTCCTCGCTCCCGGTTGCCTTGCGGAACGCCGGCAGTCCGCGGTTCGCCGAACGGATTCGTCGCCACCTGCAGGCCGTCTACTGCTGACGCGCGGCGCGAGTTCTCTTTCCCTCTTCAACTTATAACGCACACGGGGCCTTGCCGCAAGGCCCCGTGGAGGGCGCATACTCGCTGGCCGGATCCGATTTCTTGCGAGGTGGGTGCATGTCTGAATACGAGAACGAGCTGGCATCGGAGCGCGATTACGTGGCGGGGTTGTACGCGCGGCTGGATGCCGAGCGGGACCGGGCGCGCCGACGGTACGCCGACGCGCTGCGCGACCACGAGGGCCGGGCCGTGGACCGGGAGGGCGACGTGATGACCTCGGCGCGAGAGGTGCGGCGGCTGAGCGTCGCCGAGGAGGGGCTGGCCTTCGGCCGGCTCGACGGGGAGCCGGACGGCACCGTCGGGACGCGGTACGTGGGACGCCTGGGCCTCTTCGACGACGAGGACGGCGACAGGGAGCTGCTGCTGGACTGGCGGGCCCCGGCGTCGCGGCCCTTCTACACGGCGACGGGCGCGCACCCGGAGGGCGTGCACCGACGGCGGCAGTTCCTCAGCGACGGCCGCGCGCTGACCGCGTTCACCGACGAGATGCTGGGTCGCCCGGGTGCCGACGCCCGCGGTGATGCGGCCCTCTTGGCCGCGGTCAACGCGCCGCGCGGGGAGGGGATGCGCGACATCGTCGCGACCATCCAGGCCGATCAGGACCGGATCATCCGCTCCGACAACCCGGGCGTCACCGTGATCGAGGGCGGCCCCGGCACCGGCAAGACGGTGGTGGCGCTGCACCGGGTGGCGTACCTGCTGTACACGCAGCGGGCGCGGTTCGAGCGGCACGGCGTGCTGGTGGTGGGCCCGAACACCTCCTTCCTGCAGCACATCGGGCGGGTGCTGCCCTCGCTCGGCGAGTCCGACGTGGTCTTCGCGACCCCGGCGACGCTGTACCCGGGCGTCACGGCTCGCGCGGAGGACGCGCCGGCTGTGGCGCGGATCAAGGGCGCGGCCGCGATGGCCGACGTGCTCGCCGCCGCGGTCGCGGATCGTCGCACCCTGCCGGAGACGCCGGTCTCCATCGGGCTCGGCGACGCGACGGTGCGGATCGAGGCCGACGTGGTCGGCTGGGCCCGCGACGAGGCGCGCGACAGCGGGCGGCCGCACAACCAGGCGCGTGCGGTCTTCCTCGACGTGCTGACCTGGGCGATCACCGAGCGGGCGCTGGGCCGGATCGGGAAGCAGTGGCTGCGCCGCGAGGACACGCGGGCGTGGGAGGAGATGCGCGGCAGCATGCTCGCGGACCTCGCGGTGGACGGGACGTTCCGGCGCACCGTCGACGCGCTGTGGCCCATGCTCTCCCCCGAGGCCCTGCTCGCGGACCTGCTGAGCTCGCCCGAGCGGCTCGCCGCGGCGGGCGCGGACCCGTCGCTGCTGCGGTCCGACGGTGCCGCCTGGACCGTGTCCGACGTGCCCCTGCTGGACGAGCTCGCGGAGCTGCTCGGCCCGCACGAGGCGCAGGACGACGCGGCCGCCGCCGCGGCCCGGAAGGAGCAGGCGGAGTTCGCGGAGGGCGTGCTGGATTCGCTGGTGTCCCGGTCGGATTCGATGGACGACGAGGACCACCTCTTCGCGACCGACCTGCTGTACGCCGACGACCTGGCCGGGCGGTTCGAGGAGCGGGACACCCGCGACCTGGTGGAGCGGGCCGCGGCGGACCGGACCTGGGCGTACCGGCACGTGGTCGTGGACGAGGCGCAGGAGTTGTCGGCGATGGACTGGCGGGTCCTGATGCGGCGGTGCCCGTCCCGGTCGTTCACGGTGGTCGGCGACCTGACGCAGCGCAGCGCACCCGCGGGCGCCCGCTCGTGGGGCGAGATGCTGGACCCGTACGTCGCGGGCCGGTGGGCGTACACCGCGCTCACGGTCAACTACCGCACCCCGTCGGAGATCATGGCGGTGGCCGCGGACGTGCTGGCGGAGTTCGCACCCGGCGCCGTACCGCCGGAGTCGGTGCGCACGTCCGGGATCCGGCCGTGGGCCCGGCCCGTGACCGACGACGGGGTGGCCGGCGCGATCGACGCCTTCGTCCGGGACGAGGCGGGCCGGGAGGGCACGTCCGTCGTCATCGGGCCCGACGGTACGCCGGGCGCGGTGCCGCCGGCGGAGACGAAGGGGCTCGAGTTCGACGCGGTGCTGGTGGTGGACCCCGAGGCGATCCTCGCCGACGGCGAGCGCGGCGCGGCGGAACTCTACGTGGCGCTCACCCGCGCGACGCAGCGGCTCGGCGTGCTGCACCGCGCGCCGCTGCCGGCGTGCCTGTCCGGACTCGAGAGCCCCGTCGCGGCGTCCTGACGCCCGCGCACGGCGTGCTCAGCCTCCGCTCTTGATCCAGTCCAGCGCGATCGCCACGACGGCCGCGTTGAAGAAGAAGCTGAGCACGCTGTGCACGATCACCAGGCGGCGGGTGGAACGCCGCGTGACGGTCACGTCCGAGACCGCGAAGGACGTGCCGATGGTGATGGAGAAGTAGACGAACTCCGTGAGCTGCGGGCGCTCGCAGTCCGGGAACTGCAGGCCGCCGGCGGAGAAGTAGTCGCGGGCGTAGATCTGCGCGAACGCGGTGTGCAGGAGCAGCCACGAGAGAAGGACCGTGGCCGCGGCGACGGGCTGGAGCGCGGGATCCGGCTCGTCGCCGCGGGTGGCGATCATGAGCAGACCGCCCACCAGGCCGGAGCCGCTGACCACGACCGCGAACAGCGTGGTCTGCCAGCGCGGCGCGGCCATCAGGACCGGATCGTCCTCGCCCGCGGGGATACGGCGGCGCAACAGGAACCAGCCGGCGATCACGTAGGCGACGGCGGCCACGTTCCACACCACGAGCAGCGGCACGGCGGAACTGCCGAACACCAGGACCGCGGCCAGCCAGGCCAGGCCCAACAGGGTGAGCACCGTCTCGAGCAGGGGGACCAGGACCGACCGTCGCATGCGGTCAGCTTTCCACGGCGCCGGCTCCGCGGCGGATACCATCGCCGCATGCCCCCCGCCCGCTCCAGCCCGTCGCGCTACGTCCAGCTGCGGTTCCTGGAGGCGGGTCTGGCAGTGTTGGCCGAGCGGGGGCACGCGTCGCTCAAGCTGGCGGCGGTGTGCGAGCAGGCCGGATCGTCGACCGGGAGCTTCTACCACGCCTTTCCGAGCTGGCCGGAGTTCACATCGGCGCTCATCGCGTACTGGCGACAGACCAAGAGCGACCGGCTGATCGAGGCGGCGCGCCAGGTGCCCGACGCCTACGACCGGCTGATGTCGCTCACTCACGTCGGCCTGACGCTGCCGCACGCGACCGAGGCCGCGATCCGGGTGTGGGCGGCGCACGATCCGGAGGTGGCCCGCCATCAGGCGGAGGTCGACCTGGAGCGGCGCGATGTGATCGCGGAGACCTACGCCGAGGTGATCGGCGACCGCGAGCTCGCGGAGAAGTACGCGACCACCGCGCTGTACCTGCTCGTGGGCTACGAGAGCGGCACACTGCAATCGCTCGACACGCTCGCCTTCGCCTTCCGCACCTTCACCGACGGTGCCCTCGGCGGGCCGCCCGAGGCCGACTGAACGCGGGGCCGGGACGAGGAGGCGCGGCCGCCTGCGGGCGGGCGTCAGCGGCTCGCGCGGACCACGAGGGCGTCGAGCAGATCGAAGACCTGCGCGGTGAGGACGGCGCCGGCGCTCTCGTCACCGAGGACGCGGCGACGGACGGCGCGCTCGAAGGGCCCGTCGAGCGCGGCGTAGGTGCCCGCGGCGTCGAGGAGCGGCACACCGCCCGCGAGCTCCGAGTAGCGGCTCACGACCCGCCAGATCATCGCCTCGAGCGAGCCGTCGATCTCGCGCACGTCGTCGGTGAGCGCCGCCTCGAACATGGCCTGCGAGCGCAGGTCGTACCAGAGTTTATGGGTCGGGAGGTCGTGCTCCATGGTGGCGGCCAGCCGCTCCGCGAACCGCAGGCGCAGCGCGGCCGCGTCGTCGTCGGGACGGAGCACGTCGTCGTAGGAGGCGATGCACTCGGCCTTGTAGAGGTGCACGCAGTGCGCGATGAGCTCGAGGCGGTCGGCGAAGTAGTAGTGCAGCACGCCGTGGCTGTACTCCGAGTTCGCGGCGATCTCGCGGAGGCTGGTGCGGGCGTAGCCGAGCTCGGAGAGGGTCTTGAGCGCCGCACGGGCCAGCTCGTCGCGCTTGGCCGCGACCTTCGTGGCGTGCTTGGTGGCACCCACGGCAGCCGGCGCGATCACCTCGGTCACCCCGCACTCCCTTCCTCCGGCCGACGGCGCGCCGGCATCGTCCCAGGATAGCCCCTGTGCCGCGCCCCTGGGCGGCACCCCGAGCGAAAAGTCTTGACGAATGTCCAACATTTTTCTTGACAGTCGTCTAGATTCTGGAATGTGACGGCCACCACACGCCGCACGGACACCGATCCACCTCGATCAAGGGAGTAGTCGTGAGCGCATTCGATCTGACCGGCCGGCGGGTCCTGGTCACCGGCGGGGCACAGGGGCTCGGCGAGGGAATGGCCCGTGCGCTGACCGCCGCCGGCGCCCGGGTGATGCTGGGCGACCTGCAGGCGGACCGTGCCGCCACCGTCGCGTCCGAGCTGGGAGCCGGCAACGGCTCGGTCCACCTCGACGTCACCTCCGAGGAGAGCTGGACCGCCGCGATCGACGCCACCGTCGCGCACCTCGGCGGGCTCGACGTGGTGGTCAACAACGCCGGCGTCGAGATCACGGGCCTGCTCACCGAGATCACCGTTGAGGACGTGCGCCGCCAGCTCGACGTGAACGTGCTCGGCACGGCCCTCGGCCTCAAGCACGGACTGCGGGCCCTGCGGCCGGGCGGGGCGGCCGGTGGCGGCGGCGCCATCATCAACGTCGCCTCCGTGGCGGCGACCATCGCCTTCCCCGGCATCGCGATCTACTCCGCCAGCAAGTCGGCCATCGACCGGATGACCCGCGTGGCGGCGATGGAGGCCGGGAAGCTCGGCTACGGCGTGCGCGTCAACTGCATCTACCCCGGCCTCGTTCCCACCGAGATGGGCACCGGCCTCGCGGTCGACATGGCGAAGATCGGCCTGTTCGGCTCTGCGGAGGAGGCCGTCGAGGCGGTCGTGGGACTCACGCCCAGCGGCCGGCTCGGCGAGGTGCAGGACATGGCGGACGCCGTCGTCTTCCTCGCCTCCGACGCCTCCCGCTTCGTCAACGGGGCCGGGCTGCCCGTCGACGGCGGCATGGGCATGTGACGGAAACATCCACAGGACAAGGAGAATCATGAGCAACAAGCCGGTAGTGGTGTACGGGGCCTCGGGGTACACGGGGCGCCTCATCTGCGAGTACCTGCGCGAGTACAACGTGCCCTTCACCGCGGCGGGCCGCGACGAGGGCAAGCTGACCGCGTCGATGGAGAGGAACGTCGCGGGCATCGAGACCGCCGACTACGAGGTCGTGCAGGTCGATCACGACGTCGACTCCCTCACCGAGCTCTTCCGCGGCAGCTCCGTCGTGCTGAACACGGTGGGGCCGTTCATCAAGTTCGGCGACACGGTGGTCCAGGCCAGCTTGAACGCCGGTGCGCACTACAGCGACACCAACGGTGAGCAGGACTGGATGATCCACTGCGACGACACGTTCCATCAGCGGTACGCGGAGGCCGGCCTGCTGCTGGCGCCCGGTATCGCCCACATGTACACCACGGGCGAGATCGCGGCCCAGATCGCTCTGGAGACACCGGGGCTCGACACCCTCGACATCGCGGTCTTCTGGGGCGGCAGCCCCACCATCGCCTCCACCCGCACGATCCTCGTCAACGCGGCGGGCGGCGACGCCTTCTACCTCGAGCAGAACCAGTACGTCTCGTTCGACCCGATGCAGGGCCTGGTGCCCCTGTCCGTACCCGGGCAACACGAACTGGCGCAGTCCCTGCCGTGGGGCGGCACCTCGCACCCGGTGTGGTTCAAGCGCGATCCGCGCGTCGCGAACTGCAAGGCGCAGGGCGGCGTCTTCAACGCGGCGCTGATGAACAACGTGCCCGTGATCGTGGCGGACGCGCTCGAAGCCACGAAGGACATGTCGCCCGAGGACCGCGCCGACGCCCTCGACGCCGTCGCCGCCCAGGTGATGAATTCGATGCCGCCGCGCGAGAATCCGCGCGTGAACAAGTCGCTGGACTCCGTGCACGCCTCCGGCCCGCTGGGCCGCTCGCACGTCGTGATCCACGGCAACAGCAACTACAAGCAGACGGGCCTGCTGCAGGCCTACGCCGCGTACTCGCTGCTGCAGCAGCCGCCGAAGCGGGTCGGGCTGGCCTCGGGCTGCCAGGCCTTCGGGCACCGCGAGCTCGAGGGCGTGCTACGGACCTTCGGCCTCATCTCCGAGCCGATCGTCACGGTGCACCGATGACGGTGCGCGACCTGTCCGAGGTGCCCGCCCTCCCGGAGTTCCGGGCGGCGCGGGCACCGTCGGCCCCCGCCATCGCCGACGACCGGCTCGATCTGTCGAACGCCGAGTTCGCCGCGGCCGTCCGCACCGCCGCGATCCGGCTGGAGGAGTACGGGGTGTCCCGCGGCGATGTGGTGGGGCTGCTGCTGCCCAATCGGGTCGAGCTGGTGGTCGCCCTATTCGCTGCGTGGCGCCTGGGCGCGGCGGCCACCCCGATCAATCCCGCGCTCGCGCCGCCCGAGATCGCCTACCAGGCCGCCGATGCCGGCGCCCGCGTGCTGGTGACGGAGGCCGGCGAAGAGACCCCGGACGGCGTCGCGGCGATCGCCTGCCACGAGCTTCTCGCCGTGTCCGACGGCGAGCCGGTGGAAGCCGTCGCCGTGCGGCCCTCGGATCTCGCGCTGCTCATCTACACCGCGGGCACCACCGGGAAGCCCAAGGGCGTCATGATCACCCACGGGAACATCGCAGCGATGACGGCCTCCTTCATCGAGCACTTCTCGTTCACCGAGCGCGACCACAGCCTGCTGGTGCTGCCGCTGTTCCACGCCAACGGCGTCGTCCTCGGCACGCTCACCCCGCTGCGGGCGGGCGGCCGCGCGACGATCGTCGGCCGGTTCCGGCCGGACGAGTTCTTCCCCGCCGTGGAGCGGCACCGTCCCACCTACTTCTCCGCGGTGCCCGCGATCTACGCGATGCTCACCGCGCTGCCGGAGGAGGTGCGTCCGGATTCGTCATCGCTGCGGTTCGGAATCTGCGGCGCCGCACCGATGCCCGTCGACCTCATCGAGAGGTTCGAGTCGCGGTTCGGCGTGCCGATCGTCGAGGGCTACGGGCTGTCGGAGACCACCACCGCGTCGGCGATAAATCCGCTCGACGGGCCGCGCAAGCCCGGCACCGTCGGGCCCGCGCTCCCGGGGCAGCGGATCCGCATCGTCGACGGTGCCCTCCGCGACGTCGCGCCGGGCAAGACCGGCGAGGTGCTCATCGCCGGCAAGGTGGTGATGGCCGGGTACCTGAACCGGCCCGACGCCACCGCCGAGACGATCGTCGACGGCTGGCTGCGCACCGGCGACGTCGGCCTGCTCGACGAGGACGGCTACCTGCGGCTGGTGGATCGCGTGAAGGACATGGTGATCCGCGGCGGGGAGAACATCTACCCCAAGGAGATCGAGGCCCAGCTGTACCGGAACCCGCAGGTCTTCGAGGCCGCGGTGATCGGGCGGCCGCACGAGGTGCTCGGCGAGGTGCCCGTCGCCTACGTCTCGCTCCGCGACGGCGCGACGGTCACCGCCGACGAGCTCCTGGACGGCCTGCGCGGGGAGCTGGCGAAGGTGAAGGTCCCCGTCGACCTGATCCTGCTCGACGACGTCCCGAAGAACCCCGTCGGGAAGATCGACAAACCCACGCTCCGGCAGCGGGACCGGGCACGGGGGTAAGGAGTCAGGCGGACCGGGCGACCTTGTCGACCGCCGCGGCGACCAGCCGGTCGAACTGCGCGCGGTCGACACTCTCGCCCTGGAACGCCCGTAGCCGCACCCACACGGCGTGCTCGCCGACGCGGGCGTAGGCCACGAGGGCGCGCTGCTTCGAGAGCTGATCGTCCGGGGTCTCCTCGACGACGAGCAGCTGGTCCGCCCTGCCCCGCTCCCCGTCACGAACCGCGTACGTGGTGGTCAGCGGGGTTCCCCCGTCGTTCTGCACCACGATCCGGCACCGCTGGAAGTAGGCCGCGACCGTGGCGATGTCGGGCCGGCGCGCGACGACGGCCTCCGTGAAGGTGGACCGCCCGCCTCCGTCGCCCGCGGCGACGCCGGCGAGGGAGGGGGCGGGCTGGGCGGCCCCGTCGAACATCGACACCGGCGCGCACGCGGACGGCGAGTACGTGGTGCCCGTCGGTCGCTGCCCCGTCAGCGGGTCGAGCACGCCGCGGACCACGTCGTCGTCCATCGCGAAGTCCGCCATCGCCATCCCCGGCGGCAGGTCGGAGGCGGTGAGCACGAGGTCGCGCGGCGATGCCGCGGGCGCGGCACCGGAGCTCGACGGCGCCGCGCTCCCGTCGGCCCCCGGTCCGCTCCCACAGCCCGCCAGGGCCACCGCACCGAGGACGAGGATCGCGCAGAGACCACGTGCCGGTGTCATGGTCAGACACTAGCCCGCGACGAGGTCCTCCGTCGTGGACCGGCCGCGGACCACGGCGCTCGCTGCCCAGTACAGGCCCGCGCTCACCAGGAACGTCGGGACGGTGGCGCCCACGGGGCTGACCCACAGGTAGGTGATCGCCGAGGAGAAGGCGACGCCCACCACCCACACCGCCACAGCCACCGGGTTCCAGCCGCCGCGGTACCAGTAGTCGCGCGACCCGGCCTCGGCGAGCGACGCCGCGTACCGCCCGCGCCGCAGCACGTAGAAGTCCACGACGATGATCGCGAAGACGGGGATGAAGACGATGCCGATGGCGGTGAGGAAGGAGGTGAACTTGTCGAGCAACGCCAGCCACGCCGACCCCGCGATCGAGATCACTCCGAGTCCCAGCGCGGCGGGCAGGAACCGGATCCGGCCGGGCTCGGCGTTCACCAGCGAGGTGACCATCCCGTAGACGGCCATCGAGTTGGTCGCCATGACGGAGAAGAAGACCACGCCGGCCAGGGGGATGCCGAACTCGGCCACGATCACCGTCGGGTCGAAGGGCGGTGCGTCCCTGCCGTTCGCGAGCAGCCACGCGATCGCGGTGGCGCCCAGGGCCATCGCGGCCACCGTCGACGCGATGTAGCCCAGGCCCGAACCGATCACGCCGCCGCGCTCGCTCCGCGCGAACCGATTGATGTCGGCCGAGAGCACCGTCCACGAGATGGCCGTGGCGACCACGATGTCGAAGATGCCGAGGCCGCTGAGCCCCTCCGGGTCACGGGGCAGCGCGTTCAGGCGGGCGAAGCCGTCGCCGAACATGTCGATGAACAGGTAGGCCATGATCGCCAGGATCACCACGGCCAGAATCGGTTCCACCTTGGCGATGCCGGCGTGGCCGAAGATCGCCAGCGACACCACGATCACCTCGCACAGCACGGAGAACAGCGCGGGGTTCGAATACCCGGTCTGCTGCTCGATCACGTAGTTCACGGTGACGCCGGCGAGCATCGCCTGCACCCAGCTCCACCCCATGAGCACGGCGATGTTGGCGGCCACCGGGATCCGGCTGCCCCGCACCCCGAACGAGGCGCGGGTGAGCGCCATCGTCGGCAGGCCCGTGCGGGTGCCGACGTTCCCGACGGCGACGAGCACCAGAGCGCCGACGACCGTGCCGGCGACGATCAGCACCAGGGCGCTACTCAGCGAGACCGACGGCACGAACAGCGTGCCGGTCAGCATGGTGGTCACCACGAGGTTGGCCGCGAGCCAGATGGCGAAGATCCGGCGGCCGCCGAGGTCGCCCCGCACGGGCGTGCCGTCGTCGGCGCCGGCGTGCAGGTGCGCGTCGAGGCGGCGGTAGTAGCGCAGCATCAGGCGGCCGAGAGGTGCTCGTGGACGGCGACGAGCGCACCGTCGGGCGTGGTGGTGAAGACGATCGACTCGCGCTCCCGCGTCTCGGTGCGGGTGCCGTCGCCGTCCTGCGTCACCGTGTGCACCGCGTGGCTGAAGACGGCGGTGGCGCCGACGGCCGTCACGAGGCGCTCAGTACTCTCGCAGGAGACGACGCGCCAGCCGGAGTCGACCCAGCCCGCCCAGACCCGCTCGTACTCGGCGCGGTCGGCGAGCGTCCGGGGCTCGGTGTGGAAGACGAAGCTCGCGGCCGGGTGGAAGCCCGCGAAGTAGCCCTCGGTGTTCGTCGCGGCGAAGGCCTCGATGATGCGATCGGCCGCCGCGAGCACCTCGCCCTCGGGGATCGTGTGCTGCATTTCGTCTCCTGACCTGCGGTTCTCCGCTTCGGATCGGCCAACTGTAAGGCCGATCACAGCACCTCGCAAGCAGTTCATGACAGCCGGATCCGTCGGGGCGAACGATCCGCTCGGTGAGTACTGGCCGAAGTGCCCCAAACGCTGCACCGAACCACTCCGTGCCGCATCATCGGTACAGCGGTTCGTCCCGAAAAGGCGGCGGACGAAGTTCGAGAGGAATCGATGGACGAGGTCGACCGGACGCTGGTGGCGTTGCTCAGCGCCGACGGCCGGCTGAGCCACCGGGAGCTCGCCGCCGCCGCAGGCATCACCCGCGCGACGGTGGCCGCACGGATGCGACGCCTCCTCGACTCCGGGGCGTTCACCGTGCAGGGCGTGGTGCATCCGTCGGTGCTCGGCCGGGGCTCGGTCTGCTACGCCCGGATCGAGGTCGACGGTGCCGCCGCGCCCGTCGCGGAGGCGGTCGCCGCGCTGCCGGAGGTGGTCTACGTGTCGATCACCACCGGCCGGTACGCGGTGGCGGCGGAGATCCGGACGGGATCGGGCGACGCCGTCGACGCCGTGCTCTCCCGACTCCGTGGCCTGCGCGGCGTGGCGCGGGCCGAGACCCTGGCCTACCGCGAGGTGATCCGGGACGCCGTCGGCCCCGTCGGCGAGGCGACGGCGCAGCTCGACGCCACCGACGTCGCCCTCCTGCAGGTGCTTGAGCGCGACGGCCGGGCGTCGTACGTCCAGCTCGCTACGGTGGCCGGGGTGTCGGCGGCCGCCGCGCGCCGGCGGGTGCTCCGCCTGGTGGAGGCGTCGGTGGTGCGGATCGGCCCCATCGTCAGCCGGGGTTCGGAGCACGCGCTGGGTATGGGGATCCACGTCCGCGGCGACGCGCGGGACGCCGCCCGGCGCCTGGAGGTGCTCGACGGGGTGAGCTTCCTCGCCCGCACCGTCGGGACGTTCGACCTGCTCGCGACGGTGCGCGCGCCATCGTCGAGTGCGCTGGCCGACACCGTCGACGCGGTGCGGTCACTGCCCTCCGTCGCCGGGGCGGAGACCTGGTCGCACCTGCGGTTCGTCAAGGAGTCGTACGCGTCGTTGGGCGTGGTCGACTGAATCAGTGCGCCTCGGCCTCGATCAGGTCGAGGTCGCGGACGCAGTAGCGGTGGTGCTCGAAGGTCTCAGTGAGCACGGTGCGCAGGCACTGCCCCACCGAGCGGCCCCGCGCGTAGGGCGGCCAGACGTCGTCGTCGGGTACGGGCGCGGGCTCCGCGAGCTGCTCCGGTGCGACCCCGTCGAGCCAGCCCTCGAGCTCGGCCGCCTGGGCGGTGCGCACCGCCGCGACCTCGTCGAAGGAGGGATCGGCGGCGAGGTCCAGACCGTGCGCCCCGCGGTAGGGGGCGACGTCCGGTCCGAGGCCCATCGGTGTGAAGGTCGCCCGCGAGCCCCGGCAGCAGCGGCGGAACCACGAGTCGTGGACGAAGACGAGGTGTCGCAGGGTCTGCGCCGCCGACCACTCGCCGTTCACGGTGCGGCGCTCGATGCCGGGAGCGCGGCGGATGCGCTCGACGGTGACGGCCCAGTCGGCGTGGAGCGCCGCCGCCGCGCGGCGCAGGTCGGCGGGGTCCTCCGAGCGGATCAGGGCGCGCACCGGGTACCTCCGGTCGAGTTCGGCCTCCACGTGCGCCGTCACGTCGACCCCGTTCACCATCAGGCCGGAGACGAGCCCGTCGATCGCGACGTCCTGCATGACGGCCCCGACGAACCGCGCCCCGGACAGGTCGCACTCGCGGAACTCCGCCCCGCGCAGATCCTCGTCGACGTACCGGACCATGATGCGCATCGTATGCCCGCGGCCGGCTTCGCCGTGACCGTCCGGAATCAGGCGAGCTGGTCGAGGTTCGCCGACAGTCCCTCGGCGCCGTCGACGAACAGCTTGTCCACGGCGAGGGCGAGCACGGGCTCCAGGAAGCGGAGGAGGCCGTGGAAGGTGAACTCCACCGCATAGGTGACAGCGCTGCCCGCCCCCTCGGGCGCGATGGAGATGGTGTCGATCGCGGTCAGTGAACTCTTTCGGCCCCTCAGGCGGATCAGCGACGTGGGCTGGAGATCGGTGAGTTCGTAGTCGAGGTCGGTGGTCGCACCGGCGAACCTGCTCGTGACTCGGTACGTCGAACCCACGCCACCGTTCCCTAGGAGGCGCGTGACCTTCACGGCGTTGGGGTCCCACTCCTGAGCGTTGGTGAAGTCGGCCAGGTAGGTGAAGACGACGTCCACGGGTGCGGAGGTGTGCACGGTGTGCTGCTTGGTGATCACGCTGTGTCCTTCCATCGGTGTGCGAGCTTGGATCGGCGGAGGATTCGACGGTCAGGGAGCAATCCCTGCGAAGGAGCACACGTCGCTCCAGACGGCGCGGCGGTCGCTCTCGCTGAACTCGGTGCGCCGCAGGTAATGCTCGGGGCGTTCTGTACGGTCGTGCCAGAATCTGCCGTTCGCCGGCTTCGGGGTCGTCGCCGCCAGCCACACCGCCGTCTCGGCGCCCTGATCCGCGTTCCGCAGCAGCGGGCCCGCCACCGTGCTGAAGCCGGGCAGCGAATCGGCGACGCCGGGGGTGGCCACCCAGCCGGGGTGCATCCCCGCCACGGTCACGTCCGCCGACTCCCACCGCTGCGCCAGGATCGGCACCATCGCCACCTGGACGCGTTTGCTCCGTGCGTACGCGACGGCGCCCTTGTACTCGCCGCTGCGGTAGTCGAGATCGTCCGTCGGGAGTTCGGCCGTGTACATGCCCCCGGACGACATGAAGATCACGCGGGCGTCCTCGGCGGCCGCCAGCTGCGGTTCCAGCAGATCCGTCAGGAGGATCGGCCCCAGCACGTGCGTCGCGAGGGAGAGCTCGTGACCGTTGCTCGCGGCCGTCCACTCCGGCGGCATGACGCCGGCGTTGTGCACGATCACATCGACGCCGTGCGTCGCGAGCCGTTCGGCCACGTCGGGCAGCGCGTGGAGATCGGAGACGTCGCCGAGCTCGACGGTGACGGTCGCGTTCGGCCGGCGACGGACGATGCGGTCCCGAACCTCCCCGGCGCGCACACTGTTCCGGCCCATGATCACGACCTTCGCGCCCAGGTCCGCGACCCGCTGCGCGATCGCGGCCCCGATGCCCGACGTGGCTCCCGTGACGACGACGGTGCGCCCGGCCAGTGATCGGGGGCGCGGATCGCCGTCGTCCCACCGAGACCTGCGCAGCGCGTAGCCGATGTTCGAGTACCCGAACACGATCGATCGGTCGAGTGCCGTATCGAGCAACCTCGTTCTCGGGCCTCTGCCCCCACTGGTCATGTGAACCCCATCGTCGATCCGTCTGACTATCCGGACACCCTGTATTCGTCGCCGCCGGCCATCCGGATGGGATCGCCTGCGCTCAGGGGACGATGTGATCGCCCGGCGCCGTTCACCCAGCGAACGGGGGCCGGGCGAACGGCGTCGAGCCGGGTTCGGCGGCTCCGCCCGATCAGACTTCGAGCGCCCTGCGCATGAACTCGAGACGCGTCGTGGTCGCGACCTGCGCGACGGCCGCCTGCGCAACGTTCTCGAACCCGTGGAATCCACCACCCCACATGTGCAGGTCCACGCTCACCCCGGCCTGGCTCAGCCGCTGCGCGTAATCGATGGCCTCGTCCCGGAATCCCTCCGCGGAACCCACATCGAGATACGACCTCGGCAGCCCGGCCAGGTTCGTCGCACGCGCCGGGGCCGCGTATTCGGACACCTGCGCCGTGCCCCGCCGCTCCCCGAGGAGGGCAGTCCACCCGTAGAGGTTGCCGTTGCGGTCCCACGTCCCGTCGTCCTCGAGCATCGTCGAGCTGTGGGTGAGGAATCGGTCGTCGAGCATGGGACACCAGAGCGCCTGGTAGGAGACCGTGGGGAAGTCCTCGTCGCGCGCCAGGAGTACCGAACCGGCGGCGAGCCCGCCCCCGGCGCTGGTGCCCGTGACCACGATGTGCGACGGATCGACGTGCAGCAGCGCCGCGTTCTCGGCGCACCACCGGAGGCCCGCGTAGCAGTCCGAGACCGGCACGGGGTCGGGATGTTCGGGCGCTCGGCGGTACTCGATCGACGCGACCACGGCGCGGCCCTCGCGGACGTGTTCGAGGTGGTCGTCCAGCCCGAGGCGGCGTCCCCCGGCCACCATCCCGCCGCCGTGGACGTAGTAGACGAGCGGCCAGGGTCCTGGGCCGGTGGCCGGAGTCAGCACCGTGAGCTCCAGTTCCGCGCCGGCGACGGGAACGACCATCTCGTCCACCCGCACGGCGCCACCCGCGGTGAGGTCCACCGGTGCGCGGCCCGGGATGGCCGCCATCGTGATCTCCCGCATGAGTTCGAGCGTGTCGTCGCTCAACGCGGGGGAAGCGGAACGGATCAGCTCCAATCCCGGGATCAGTTCGGGATCGTAGGGCGGTCGTACCGTCGCGGGACCGAAATCGATTGTGCTGTCAGCGGTCATGGGAATCTCCTTCGTCGTGTCCCCTCACTCAACCGCGAAGCCGGGACCTCTCCCAGCCGCCGCCCGGGCGCAATTCCGCCAGTCACTACCGCCGGTTGTCGGTCGTCTGCGAGTGATCGGCCGCCACGGCGATTCGCCACAGCGTGACCGCGAGGCTCGCCCGGGCGTGGCCCATACCCGCGGACGTGTAGCCGAGTCTCCGCTCGAGCCAGTCCAGGCGCTGACGCATCGTGGAGTGATGGAGGTTCTGCGATCGGGCCGCCTCCCGGATACTCGCCCCGCTGAGCATCAGGTCGAGAGTCGGCACCACCCAGGGACGTTCACCCTGCAGCTCGACGAGGCACCGGACATCGGGATTCGCCCTCGCCGTGTCCGCGTCGACGGTCTCGACCACCGCCGCGATACTGCCGAGATCGGAGTAGCGGACGTGGATCGGCCGCCCCGTCGTGTCGACGGCTATCCGTCGCGCCGTCACCGCCCGAGCCCACTCCCGGTGCACGTCGGCGGCGGGGCAGACGTGCACCCCCGCGGCAACGTCCGGTGGGACTTCCCCGGGGGCGCGATCGGGGTCGAACAGGTGCAGTTGGAATCCCCCGTCCACGTCGAGACCCCGGACCATCGCGGGCGCGTCGTCGAGGCGCGTGACCACGACCGCGACCGTCGCGCCGATCCCCAAGTACCGCAACGCCTCCTCGCGCTCCACCGGTTGGACGTCGGCGTCGCAGGCCGTCCGGATCGCCGCCACGACGGGCGACACGTCGCGGCCCCTTTTCACCGCGTGCAGACTCCTGGCGAACCTCTCGAGGACGAGGCGGTCGAGCGGCCAGTCGTCGGAGCCGCGGTCCAGCCACACCGTCACGCCTGCGAATTCATCCACCAGTGCGGCGGCCGTCGGCCCGGACACGTCGGGCACCAGCTTCCCGTCCGCGTCCACGGCCACGCGCATGGCGCGATCCGGATCGTCGAATCCGACGGGACACTCGGCGAGCGCGGCGGCCGCGCGCAGGATCGCGAGCGCCGACGCGCGGTGGTCGACCAGCGTGTCGAAATGGGCGATCACCCGCAACGCATCAGCGGCGCCGCCGTCGCTCGTGGTGAGCCGCACGATGAGATCCCTCATGCGGGCCTCGTCCCTCCGGCAGTGCCGGCGACGGCCGCCGGGAACAGCTGCCCGACTGCGGCGACCACCGCCTTCCGGCGCCGATCACCCGCGGCCACGCGGTCGTCGTGCACCACGTCCGCGAGATCTCCCTGCCCCACCCAGGCGAGGGCCAACTGGTGCACCAGCACCATCACGTCCAGCGGATCCCACGCCGGGTCCACACGGCCGCGTCGCTGCGCTTCGCGCAGCTCGTCGACCCCGTCGGAGACGATCCGCCGGACCGCGTCCCGGAACGGATCCGCCTCAGCGCCGGCCGCGGACGACTCCATCCGCCCCCACTGCAGCAGCCGCAGGTGCGACGGGTTGGCGGTGAAGTAGTCGTGGACGCGGCCCGCGTATCCGGGCAGGTCGTCGACGTCCAGTTCGACGGCCTCGGCCATCTGTCCCAGCTCGACCTCGGCGACCGCGTGATACAGCGCCGTCTTACTGCGGAAGTGCGCGTACACCCGCTCCTTGCTCGACCGCGCACGGCGAGCGATGCGATCGATCCTGGCTCCGGAAACGCCGTGCGCGGCGAACTCGTCCGCCGCCGCGGCGAGGATGCGGTCGCGGGTCGAATCGGCCGAGAAACGGTCTGCCATCCCTCCAGAGTACCGAACCGAACCGTTTGGTTTGGCTGTTTCGCCTGGTCGGCGACGATCGACCCGCCGACTGGCGGGTCTCCGCTCCCGAATCCGCGTCATGCGGCGGCTGTCCAGCCTGGTCACCGGCAGGTTGGGTGAGGTCCATGAACCCGCTCACCACTCCTCCGCCCTCGCGTCCGCCGTTCGACAGCGAACTCATCCCCGTGCTCGACGCGTTCACCGCGACGATCCCCCGACTGACCGCCTCCACCCTCGACGAGGTCCGCGACCTGTCCGTGAACGGCCTACCCGGCCGCCCCAAGCCGGACCTCACCGTCGGCGGCGAGGTGCGGATCGAGGACCACACGTTCACCGGACCGCAGGGCGAGCTCACCGTCACGGTGCTCGCGCCGGCGGCCGGAACCGGACCGTGGCCGCTGATGTACTACATCCACGGCGGCGGGGTCGTCGCGGGCGACCGGTACAGCGCACTCGACGAGGTGGTCCACCACGTGGCCGCGGGGCGTGCCGTCATCGTGTCGATCGAGTACGGCACGGCCCCCGAGAACCCCGCGCCGGGCCCCGTCGACGATTGCTACGCCGGCCTGGCGTGGGCGGCCGAGAACGCGAGCACGCTGACCGTGGACCCGGACCACATCGTGGTCATCGGCTTCAGCGGCGGCGGGAACCTCGCCGCCGGCGTGAGCCTCATGGCTCGCGACCGAGGGCTCCGCGGACTCACCCATCAGATCCTCGGCTGCCCCATGCTCGACGATCGCCTGCAGACCCACAGCTCCCAGATGATGGACGGCGAGGGAGTCTGGGACCGGAACGAGAACCTCTGGGCCTGGACCGCCCTGCTCGGCGAGCGCCGGGGCACGGCCGACGTGAGTCCGTACGAGGCGCCGGCACGCGCCCAGGACCTCTCCGGATTGCCCCGGACGTTCATCGATGTCGGATCGGTCGAGGGCTTCCGCGACGAGGCCATCGACTACGCACAGCGCCTCAGCCAGGCCGGCGTGAGCGTGGACCTGCACATGTGGGGTGGCGGCTTCCACGGTTTCGACATCGGGATCCGGCAACCCGCCGTCTCCCAGATCTCGGCCGCCGTCCGCGACGAGTTCATCCGCCGCGCCCTCGAGCGCTGACCACCGATTCGACGAAGCGGCCGACCACCGGCCAGAAGGAGACACCACCATGAAGGCAGCGATGTTCCACGGCAAGGAGGACCTCCGCGTCGAGGACGTACCCGTCCCCTCGCCAGGCCCCGGGCAGGTGAAGCTGCGCAACGGCTTCGCCGGGATCTGCGGCTCGGACCTGCACGTCTACTACTTCCCCGAGGCCGTCCCGATGGACCTCGGGATGCCGCGGGTGCTCGGCCACGAGTTCTCGGGAACCGTGGTCGAGGTGGGCGAAGGCGTCACAGGGGTCACGGTGGGCGACACCGTCGCCGTGTACCCACTCGCACACTCCTGCGGCGAATGCTCGGCCTGCCGCCGAGGACTCCCGTTCTGTTGTCCGCAGATGGCCTCCGTCGGCGCCACCGCCCCGGGCGGCGGCCTCGCCGAGTACACCACCGTCGACGCCTCCTCGGTGCACGTCCTCCCCGACGGCGTCGACCTGAAGATGGGCGCCCTGGTCGAGCCCATGGCGGTCGCCTGGCACGGAGTCGCCCGATCCGGTGTCCACGCCGGCGGCAGCGCCCTCATCGCCGGAGCCGGACCGATCGGGATCGGCACCTACTTCGCCCTCCGGGCGCGCGGGATCGAGAAGATCCTGGTGTCCGAGCCGAGCCCCGACCGCCGAGCGATCATCGAGCGCCTGGGCGCCACCGCCGTCGATCCCAGCGATCTCCCCGCCGCAGCCGCCGCGCTCACCGAGGGCGAAGGGGTGGACGTCGCGATCGACGCGGCGGGCGCGGGGTCCGCGTTGTCCTCGGCAGTGTCGTGCCTGTCCGCCGGGGGCCGCGTGGTCGTCCTCGCGTTCTACGAGCAGGCGATCGAGTTCCAGCCGACGCAGCTCATGCTCGCGGAGACCGAGGTCGTGGGCGCCGTCGGCTACACGCACGAGGAGTTCGACGAGGTGATCGCCGCGATGGCCTCCGGCCTGTACGACCTCACCGGCTGGGTCCGGGAGACCGACCTGGACCTCACCGTCGAAGCCATCCAGGCGCTGCGTGCAGGGAGCGGCGCAAAAGTCCTGATCCGAGCCGACGAGTCGTGAACGGTGCACGGGGGACCGACTAGATACGACGAACCGGGTCGGGGAGGCAGGGCGCTGTAGGGTCCCGACCTACCTGGCGACTGTCAGCCTTCTCACCTGCACTGCATCACGCAGTCCCACGGAGTTGGCATCTCGCCAGTCCCAGCAACATGGCATTTCCACCACAGCATTCAGGCCGTCGCCGGACTCCCACTCCAGCAGCAGTACCGTTCCCACAGCCTTCGACAGGTCGTAACTAGAACTGGGTCTACGAATTGATCAGCCGGACCACGTAGGGCATCGCGCCGTCGGTGCGCAGCGGCGATACTTTGACCGTCGATCCGGACTCGGGTGCCTCAAGCATCTGGTTGTCACCCAGATAGAGCGCTTCGTGCTGGCTCGCATTCGGGCCGAAGAAGATCAGGTCACCCCGCTTGATCTCAGCGAGCGGAACCTTCTTGCCGATGTTGTACTGGTAGCCGCTGTAGTGCGGGAGCTTGATGCCGACGGCAGCAAATGCGAACAGCGTCAGGCCCGAGCAATCAAATCCCGGGTTCTCGAAGTCACGGAAGGTATCGGCAACGCCGCCGTCGCGGACCCCGACGGTGGGGCCGTTGATATCACCACCCCCCCAGGAATATCTGGTGCCGACCACCGACAGGCCCCGGGCAATGACCGTGTCAATCATTTGCTTGCCCGACATCGACGCGACTGACACAGGCGCTACTGGTGCCTGGATTGCAGGCACCTGGGCTGCCGCTTGAGCCGGGACCTGGGATGCGGTCTGCGGTTGCGGCGTGAACCCGAACAGGTTGCTCAGTTGCCCGAGCAACGACGACGCTGCGGTCGCGGCCGACGGTGGCCCCCCGGGCGCCGACACTGCCGGTGCCGCAGAAGGAGCCGCTACGGGTGTGCTTGCGTTCGGGGGTGCCGCCGGTGCAGGAGCCGGCTGCGAGGAAGGCACCGTCACTGTCTGCTGTTCGCTGACGACGTATTGGTCATAGATCCGCTGCTGACCTGCGGCATCCCCGGACTTCGCCTTCGCCTCGGCGAGCGCCCTTGCGGCCGTCTGCCGACGCAAATCCAACCGTCGGCGTTGATCGGTCGCCGAACGCAGCGCCTCCAGGGTCTGGGCCACCGACCCCTGCGCTCGGGTGCGGCGGTCGGCAGCCGCGCCAGCCGCTGCATCCGCGGAGATCTTCGCGATCCGCGCAGCATCGCGGCTCGATCGCGCCCGCCGCCGGGCGTCATTGAGGCCGGTGACAGTACCTGCCTGGGCGGCAGCAACGCGCCGAAGAACCGCAGTGCGGTCTACCGCCGTCTGCCCATCCGGGGCGGTCAGAGCATCCGCGACCCCGCCCGAGGTGTTCCCCTGCATGTAGGCGGCGCGGAGCATCTCATCGAGCCTGCGCTGAGCAGCATCCACTGCCTGGTCGGAAGCCACGGCCTCCCGATCCGCAACTACTACTGCATTCGTCGCGGCCCGCGCAGCGTCGGCGGCCAACGCCACGTCGATCACCGCCTTGTTCACCGACTGCCGCCGAATGTCAACGTCGTTCTGCAAAGCCGCGATCTGCTGATCAAAGTCCGCAAGGCGCACGATCAACGAAGGAACCACCGCGACCGAGTGACCTGCTCGAGGGTCGTCTCCCACGTGCCGCGCCCACGCAGGATCCGCTCCGCCGACCACGATCGCAGCCACGATCGTCACCGCCGCCGCCCGCTGCATTCCAGACGCCCATCGATGCTGATTCACCACGGAACATCTCCTTCAACGAGCCGACCGCCCCCCGCGGGGAGGTTGCGCCCACGCGAGGGGATCAGAAGCGGAATATTGTTGGTGCGCAATCTTTTTACGCAAAGTTTGACGCGCCGCACCGGCACCCCTTGAGTACCATCCGAACCGTACGTCACAGACGCCACAGAGGGAAGCGGTGATCGAGCAGATGCAGAGCCTTAACTGCCACCTACAATGGGGTTGGCCTGCGGTATTCAAGATTCAATCAAGATCCTGCTACTATCCACGATAGTACTAAGGAGGAGTGCGACCCTTGCCTGGTGAGTTGGAATCCGCGGTCATGCAAGTGCTCTGGGACAGTGAGCACGCCTTGAAGGTGCAGGAGGTGGTCGATGCCCTCGACACCGGGCGGGCACTGGCCTACACCACGGTGATGACGGTTCTAGACAACCTGCACCGCAAGCAGTGGGTCCAACGCGAGAAGGTCGGCAAGGCCTACTTCTACGAGCCGACACTCAGCCGCGCGGAGGCTGCGACCCAGGCGCTGCGTGACGTGCTGGATGCATCCGGCGATCCTGAGGCAGTGCTGCTGCACTTCACCGAGTCCGCGTCGGACGAGGAATCAAAGGTCATCCGGCGGGCACTACGCCGTCGGTCACGGCAGCAATAGACTAAGCCCGGTGCGCGAGATCCGAATCCGGACCCGGATGGAGGGAATGAGTACACGATGACGGTGTTCGCGGCATTGGTCGTCGCGGCGGCTGCGATCGCGGCTGCCGGACCTGTGCTGCTCACCCGCGCGGGGCGTACGCGGCTCGATCCAGTTGCCCTGCTCATCGGCTGGGTGGGAGCGCTGGCAATGCTTGGACTGCTGACGGCGTTAGCGATCGTGGCACTGTTGCTGCCGCTGCACGCAGACTACTCGGTAACCACTGCGTTCGGAGACTGCTGGTCCCTGGCGGTCCATGGCACCGTGCCGCAGGGACGCCGGGCGACCGGCGCCGCACTAGCCGCGCTCATTGCGGGCTCCGTCGTGATCTCCGGCGTGCGCTGCGTCTTCGTCCTCGCGCGCCGGCGGGCGGTCGCGACGTTGCATTGCGACCGAATAAGGCTGGTGGCCAGTCCAGCCGCCGGGGACGGCCGAGTGTGGTGCCTCGAGCACGACGCCCCCTTGGCATTCGCCATCGCCGCACCCAGGGGCGGGATGGTGGTGATCTCCCGCGGCCTACAGACCTTGTTGGCACCCTCCGAGCTGGCGGCAGTGCTGGCACACGAGCACGCACACCTCCGCGGTCGCCACCACCTGATCGTTGCCATCACTGAGGTCATCGGGCAGGTCCTGCGCCCGATCCCGCTGTGCCGGAACGCCCCGAGCGCCGTGCGGGAATTGGTCGAGGCGATCGCTGACGGAGCAGCAGCACGCCGTTGCGGGGCGGCCACGGTACACCGGGCCCTGCTGCAGATGGCCTCCGCACAATCGGTGCGGCAGCGATCAGGGACAGCCGGGCGGGGCCCTACTCTGGCGATGGCGACCACCGCGACCTCGGCGCGGGCCCGCCGCCTACAGCTCCCCGCAGCGAGCCGCAGTGCTCGCGTGCGCCACTGCGGCGCGGTCGCCGCGGCCACCGCCCTGGGATCAGCCGCTACGGTGGCGCTTGCAGCCCTCGTCGTGTCCGCTATTTCCTGCCCAGCGCTCTAGCCCGCTGCGCCCGTGGCGCAGCGTGACAGAGAGATTTGCCTGTTCCCCGGGGGGCCAACTGCGCAGCAACATCCGCTGCGACGCTTCATCGTGACTAGCGAGTGCGACCCACGAGTCGCATTTCAGCGACCGTACACCGAGTCCCGAGCGCCTACGTCCTTGAGCCACTACGCTCCGGTGCCGCTATTCGACGAGTCACGAATGCCGATGCCCGGCGGTCGTGTCCACAGCCACAGGCATCTTCGCCGAGGGGTCGCACACCCCGGCGGGGCATTCGCTCACCTGTAGCGGATGCTCAGGCTCGCCGCCCCGCCACGACCACCGTATCCCCCAGCGGGTGGCGACCGCGGCACCCATGGCGAGGGCCGAGACGACAGCAACCAGGGGCTGCAGCGGCGCCCACAGCGTCAACGCTCCCGACGCGCCCAACATCGCGACGACGACCTTGTTACACAACGGGCACCCCACCGCGAGCGTCGACAGGACCACACCGGAAGTGCCTCGCACAGCACCACGATTCCACCCGGCCACCACCGGAGCTGCCAGCCAGGCGGCCGCGAGAACGGTCACCACCACGAGGACGAGGTAGTCCCACCAGCGCACCGGCGTCATCCGGGTGAAGACAGGATTGGGAAGCACTCGGGAGGGGATCGCGATCACCAGTGCGATCAGCGCACCGCCAGCCGCTGCGTGCCACCACCGCACCCGTCCAATGACCGCCCTGCGGTTCATACCACTCACAGTGCACCCTCCTCACCTCGCGCTTGTCTTTCCTCGAACTCAGCATAACTACTAGATCACATAGTAGTTCTTGGTGGCGGGCCTGCCCGCCCCTCATCTACTATTCAACATAGTAGTTACCTACTAAGCGTGTTAGTAGCTCAATCTCGGGAGAGGCCTGATCGATGAAACATCTCTCTAGCGTGCCGGATCCAGACGTGGGCCTTCCAACGGTGACCGAATCCGTCGGCGCGCCGGTGCGGCATGACGCGGTGCAGGCGTCGGAGAGGATCTCGACGATCACCGGTCCGGTGGGCGGTTGCGACCCAGTGAACGAAGCGGAGCCACAAGGACTGTCCGCTACGTACGTGCTAGACGCGGTCAGCGCTCCCGGTGCGCTCCGGATGCAGTACGAGGGCCTACGGATCGGCGCCGAGGCCGACGATACGCAAGGGCGATTCACCTGCCAGCGCGATGTCAGTCTCGCGGCGGCCCGCGGGCGGCCGGTCGCTGTGACCGAGCGGCTATCGGGGATCCCGGCAGGCGAGTGGGATATTCGGGTGCGAGCAGCGTGGACACCGGCTGCGACGCAGGCGGGCGAGCTGGCGGGCGAGATGAAGCTTCCGGACCAGCAGATGCGGGTCCGGACGGTGTTCGCGCCTCTGGCACACGGGCCCGCGGTGGCAGCGTGGTGTTGGCCGCTGCTGGTGGGGCTCGGCGCTGTCGTCGCGGTCGCGCTCATGGCAGTGAACGTCTCCCTCGCTGGCGGCTCTGCATTCGCGGCGGTGGGGATCAGCGGTGTGGCCTGTGCTGTGGGGTTTCTCGGCGCGCGGTTGTGGTTCTTGGCAATCCATCGGATGCCGCTACGGAAGCTGCTGTCCTCCGGAGCCTGCATTCAGGGGTTCAACGCCGCTGCCGCGGTGGTCTTGGTGATGGGGGCGCCGGCGATCGGACTGTCATGGGGCGCGGTGCTCGATTCTGCTGCCCCGGCACTGCTCGCAGGGATGGCCGTCGGGAGGCCGGGGTGTTGGCTGACCGGCTGTTGCGCTGGAAAGGTCACCGTGTCGCGGTGGTCACTGTGGTCATCGGATCGGAGGGTGGCCGCTTCACGCTATCCGGTGCAGCTGTTTGAAGCTGCGGCGTGCGGGACGCTGGCGATAGGGGCCGAATTCCTGTTCCTGGGCGTCCGGCACTCGGGAGCGATCTTCGTGATCGGACTCGCTGCCTACGCGCTGGTCCGGCAGGTGCTGTTTCCGCTGCGCTCCGACCCGCACACTCGGTGGGGGCGTACCGCAGTCGCAGCAGGTGCTACGGCCGCGATCGCGGTGGCGATATGGGTGATGACGTTGTGACGAGTCGGCGGGGCTACCGGGATGTGCTCAGACAGATCCGGACTGCCTCGCCCATTCTCCGTCCTGGTCAGCGGCCTTCCGACGACGCCAGGGCGCTGGCTTTGGTCCACTGCTGCCAGGGCACACTCCAGTCACCGTTCTGCCATTGCTCGAGAGGTGCGCCGCCAGTGTTGCGGATTTCGACGATGTCGCCGGGGACCGAGAAGTCGAAGAACCATCGAGCGTTGTCACCGTTGAGGTTGAGGCACCCGTGGGAAGTGTTCGTGTTGCCCTGCGCCCACACAGAACTGTCGAGTTGGTGCAGGTAGATACCGTCTGTGCTGATCCGTGTCGCGTAGTTGATCGTCTGTTTGTACCCCAAGCGCGAGTTGATCGGTAGCCCGTAGGTGGACGAGTCCATCACCACCGGGTTCGCCTTGTCCATCACGGTGTAGATGCCCCGTTGGGTCCAGAAGCTGATGGTGTTGCCGTTGATGATCTCGCTGCCGCCCATGCCCATGGAGGTGGGCATCGTACGGACGAGATTACCGCCGTCGTAGACGGTGACCGTCTTGGTCGCGTCGTCGGCGATCGAGACATGCGAGGCGCCGATGGTCGCACTGGCACGCACGTCCTCGGCGCCGTAGAGGCGCTCGCCCAGGCGGACACCGTATAGCGCGGCGTCCACGGTGATCTGAGTGCCCGGCGTGTGGTATTTCTCAGGTCGCCAATGCGCTTCGGTATTCGAGACCCAGCACCACGCTCCCTCGACCGCGGGTGTACAGGTGACTTTCATACGACGTTCTGCCTCGGCGCGGTCTGCGATGTCGGTGTCGAACTTCGCCACCAGCACCAGCCCCACACCGTAGGTCCGCCCTTCGCCGACCGGGGTGCCCGCCGTCGTTGCCAGCTCCATCGTCGCCTGCGCCTGTGGCGCGAGAGTGGTGAACGTGCTCTGCCGTTCGGTCCGGCGTCCTGCCTCATCGACCGCGACCGCTCGCAAGCGGTAGGTGCGGCCGAATCCAAGGGGCTCACCGGCCGACCAGGATTTGCGCGGTGCGTCCAACGTGCCGGCAACGGCGCGTCCCGCCTCGTTGGTGAGCGTGACTTCGGCGAGGGCGCCGGTGCCCACGACACGCACAGTGACCGGTGTGCGGGGTGTGACCTCCGCGGCGCCGTCGGCCGGCGCCAGCTCGATCAGTGGCACGGCGCCCGACGGTTTCGGTGAGGACGAGGATCCGCTCAGCGGCACCGCGCCCCGCTCGGCACCGCAGGCGGACGTGATCGCGACGGCTCCGATTCCGGTTGCCGTCCGCGCCAGCAGAGTTCGCCGTTGCAGAACCATTCAGCCTCCCTCGACCCGCCTCATCACGCAACTACTAATTTGCATAGTACTTTATGGTGAGTGGTCGAGCCCGCCAGGTCCGCAGGCGAGGTACTCTCACCCGCTCCGCCGGTACAGGTACCAGGCGCGGCGAGTCGTCGAGCAGGTGCGGGTGGGTGTTCTGACCGTTCCATCGACTGAAGCGCTCACTTGCCCGGAAGCGAGGGTTGCGCCCTAGCAACAGCGTCCTCGATGTCCTGTACTGATCGGAAGACCAGCGGGTCCACGATCCGCTGCACGGAGCCGTCGGGGCGGACGAGAAAGGACAGCGGCAGCAGGGGCGGGATCTGCAGTGTCCTCGCGACCGCGCCGTCCGCGTCGATGATGCTCGGGTACGCGAGGGCGAGATCGGTGGCGAAGGTACGAGCGTAACTCTCGACGTCGCGGACGTTGATCCCGAGTACCTGGACTGCTTCGGGGCGTTGGGCATAGCGCGAGAGGATCGGCATTTCTTCGCGACACGTCCCGCACCAGGACGCCCAGAAGTTGAGCAAAGTGGTTCTGCCTGCGGTGAGTTGTCCGAGGTTGATCACATCGGGGGTAGTGAGGCAGGGCTCGGACAGATCTGCCAGGGGCCCAACGGATCGGGCTGATACCGATTTCGTTCCGCCGCACTGCGGTTTAGGTACACCGCGGGCTGAGCTGGCCTGGAGTGGGGCCTCGGTTCCAGTGCGGGTGCCGGTGGAGGCGGTATCGTGGTCTCCTGGTTTTTCCGTGAGCGAATGCGCGGTCGAGACGGCGATGAGCAGCAGCGCGGCAGCGATCGCAATAAGGGCCAGTGCGTACCGGTGCCGGCGATGCCACGGCGGGGTTGAGGCGCACTCGTCGGGTCCGGGGGGAAGGGCGACGCTCATGGTGTCTTCTGCTCGTCGATGGGCACGGGCGTCGTATCGGCGGGGACCGACTGTTTGAGACCGGTGGTGCGACGTGCGCGCCGTTTGATCACCGTTGCGGCGATCAGGGCCGCAGCGGCCAGGGCGGACGTGACCGCTTCGGGCAACGCGCCCCAGCGGGTGGCGAGTGTGAGCCGGTCGTCGAGGGGAACAGTCGCGATCAGAGTATCCGCGCTGAACAGTGCGGACTGGTCGGTGACCGTCCCGTCCGGGGTCACGACAGCGCTGACGCCACTCGTCGCGGCGATCAGGACGGTGCGGCGGTGCTCGATGGCCCGCAGTCGGGACATCGCCAGTTGTTGGTACGACATGGCCGTGCGGCCGAAGGTCGCGTTGTTAGTGGGCACGGTGATCAGCTGGGCTCCACCGCGTACAGATTCACGGACGAGGTCGTCGAAGGCCACTTCGTAGCAGATGGCAGCCGCGGTCGGTATGCCAGCGAGGGTGACAATGCCGTCACCATCGCCAGGCACGAACCGGCCGGCCTTGTCGGCGTATGCGGACAGGCGGGTCGCGAGCGGCCGCATCGGTAGGTACTCCCCGAAGGGCACCAGTCGCCGCTTGATGTGTTGCTGTCCAGGACCGGAGCCGGGGTTCCAGACGATGGAGACGTTGCGTGATGTGCCGTCGTCGGCGGAGAGCACTGCACCGACGAGGACAGGTACGCCGAGCCTGTTGACCGTCTCATCGATCCGCGCGCGCACCTGCCGATCGCGCAGCGGGTCGATATCCGAGGCGTTCTCGGGCCAGACGATCATGGCGGGCCGGGGCATCTGGCCAGATTCGATGGCACTGGCGAGGTCCTCGGTGCGTCGTAGGTGATTCTCGAGCACTGCGGCACGCTGAGCATTGAAGTCCAGTCCTAGGCGGGGAACGTTGCCTTGGATCACCGCAACGGTCACGCTCGCTCGCGGTTCGTACGCTGGTAGCGCGATTAGGAGTGCTGCGCCGGCGAACGGGAGGATGCCACCAAGCGACGCACGGACAGCAGCGCGCGGTGACCTCCGCAGTGCCGCGCGGACCACGGCGAAACCGGAGCACCCGATGAGGGCGACCGCGAACGAGACGGCCGGTGCGCTGGCGATCGCGGCCAACTGTACGAGAGGCCCATCGGTCTGCCCGAACGCCAACTTTCCCCAAGGGAACCCGCCGAATGGCAGGCGGCTGCGCAGTGCCTCCGTCGCTGTCCACGCGCAGGCGCACCACAGCGGGTAGCCGGGGAGAACCACCATCCGGCTGACCAAGGCGCCGAACACCGCTACCGCGACGGCTTCGACCGCGGCGAGCGCGATCCACGGCCCAGCCCCAACGTAGATGCCTACCCACGGAAGCAAGGGCAGGAAGAACGCCAGCCCCGCGGCGTAGCCGTACAGCAGGGCTTGGCCGATTCCGCAGCCCCACACGGCGGCGACCACGAGCGCGACACCGACCGGCGCCGCTCCCCACAGCGCGGTGGGTGGGAACGAGATGAACATCGCTCCGCCGCCGGCGGCAGCCAGAAGTAGCCTGACCGCTGTGTGCGTCCACGGCCAATGAGCCGGCCCCCACCGAGTGGATGTCGCGGATGGGAGCCTTCGTGCTGTCTGCGTGGTCACGAGTGAGATCTCCTCAATTCTGGACCGTGGTGGTGCTGCTCGTCGCGAGTCGTCTGGGCGATCGCGGGCGTACTGGTTGGTGCGTGTCGACGGCGATTCCTGTCAGATCGGCATGACGATGTTGGAGACGAAGAGCCGCCGGACCATGTCGACGAAGTCGGACCAGTAGCCGGTGACCAGGGCGAGTCCGACGGCGATCATGAGCACGCCGCCGGCGACCTGGATGCGTCGGCTGTTGCGGCGAAGCCATCCGACGGCCCGCACCGCGGCGGTCGATCCGACGGCGAGTGCGATGAACGGCAGGCCCAGGCCTACGCAGTAGGCCACCACCAGCGCGGCACCGCGTGCCGGCGCTGCGTTGGTGCCCACAATGATCGACATGATCCCCGCCAGGGTGGGACCGATACAGGGAGTCCAGCCGAGCGCGAACACCCCGCCCAGCAGCGGGGCACCGGCAAGCGTGGTCCAGGGTCGTGGCGCAAAACGCACCTCGCGGGCAAGTGCCGGGACCAATCCGATGAACGCCAAGCCCATGATGATGGTGATTCCCCCACCTATCCGCATCAGCGTCTCTGCATTGAGCCGAATCGTCGCCGCCAGACCAAACACCGACATCGTCATCAAGAGGAAGGCCGCTGTGAACCCGCCGACGAACAACGCGGCTGCGCCGAGCACTCTCCACCGACCGGACCGGTCTACCGCCTTTCCGCTGCCGCCGAGCTCTGCGATCGACGTCGCTGGAGCCTCGGCGCCGACCAGCCCCGCGAGGTACGACAAGTAGCCGGGAACAAGGGGCACGATGCACGGCGAGGCGAAGGACACCAACCCGGCGAGCAGGCATGCCCCGATCGCCAGGATCAGCGGACCTGACACGGCGGCGTCGGCAAAGGCTTGTCCCATCAGCCCTCCCCGGCGACGCGGTCCACGGCATCGGTGAGGGTCTTCTCGTCGATCGTCGTCAGGTATGCCGCGGCCACGCGATGCTGCCGATCAAGGACGAAGGTCATCGGCACTACTGTGGTCGGGTACTGCTCACCGAGCGCGAGCAGCGTCTTGCCAGGGGGATCGTAGATCGACGGATAGGTCAGCCCGTGGGAGCGGATGAAGTCCCGCGCCGCATCGTCGCCGGCGGTTTCACGAACGTCGATACCGAGAAACTGCACACCCTTGGACTTGCGCGCCGTGTACACCTTTTCCAGAGCAGGAGCCTCGAGACGACAGGGGGCGCACCAGGAGCCCCAGACGTTGATCACCACGACCTTTCCGGCGTAGTCCGACAGTCGCAGCGTGGCCCCGGGATCAGTGACACTACGTCCGGACAGCTCACCGACGACGCTGCGCCGCTCGGGCGGGTAGAAGTGCCTGGCCTTGCCATCCGGAGCGATGATCCCGCCATCGCGTGCCCGGTCGCTGAGCTGAACGCACCCGCCGAGCAGCATCGCGACCACAAGCACCGCGATCACACCGGCGCACCGGCGCAGACTCGAGCTGCCGCTCGGGGGACGGTCATCATCGCCCAGCGATGCCCGTGTGGACTGTCGTCGCATCCTCACCCCTTCTCGGCGGCTAACGAACCAGCCACCAACTACTAAGTAGCATAGTAGTTGGTGGCTGGTCGGTCGCACTCGCCATCGGGGGCAGCCGCGGAGACGTCGGTCGCGTCAGGTGTACTTGAGGGTGGTCATCATGCCCATCTCCATGTGATAGATGTTGTGGCAGTGCAGGGCCCAGGTTCCGGGGTTGTCCGCGTCGAGGTCGACCTCGACCGAGCCCATGGGCTTGATGAGCACCGTGTCCTTGCGCAGTCCGCCACTGCCGGGGAGGCCCCAGGTGTGGCCGTGGATATGCATGGGGTGGAGCATCATCGTTTCGTTGGTGATCTGCATCCGCAGTCGCTGGCCCTTGCTGACGCGCAGAGGCGTGTCTTCGCCGTGCTTCTTGCCGTTGATGCCCCAGGCGTACGGGTCCATCTGGCCGTTGAGAGTGACCTTGATCGTGGAGTCGGGCTGGGCGTCAGGAAGGCGCGCGGAGTCGGCGGCGGTGAGTTCGGTGGCGCCGAGCAGGACCGGGCCGTCCAGTTCCGCGGGGCGAATGTCGGCGGCGGGTGCGGCGCCGGAGCCTGTGCGCAGGACTGCCAGAGCCTGGCCCTTCTTACCTTCGGCGGCGGCGACTAGCGGAAACGCGCCGTCGCCTGCGGTGACGGTCACGTCGTAGCGTTCCCCCATAGCGACGAAGAGCGCGCGGGCCTGCATGTCGTTGACCCTGTGTCCGTCGGTGTGGGTGACGGTCATCGTGTGACCGCCAAGGGCGACCCGGAAGACGGTGTCGGAGCCGGCGTTGATGATCCGCAGGCGGATGCGTTGTCCGGGCTTGGCGCGGAACTCGGTCGGCGCCGTAGGGATTCGGCCGTTGATGAGGTAGTGCGGGTAGACCACGTCGCCAGCATCGCCCAGCGGAGAGCTTCCCATGCCAGGCATCGAGGAGTGGTCCATGCCACCCATCCCGCCCATTCCGGTCTGCAAAGGTCCGGTCTTGGCTTGGAAGTCGGCAAGGATCTGGTCAGGGTTCTTGCCGATGCCGTCGGTCCAGTCGTCGAGGACGACGATCCACTCGGCGTCGAAGGCGCCTGGTTCATTGGGGTCGTCGATGATGATCGGAGCGTAGAGGGCACGGTCGAGTTGGGCACCGACGTGGGGATGGAAGTAGTGGGTGCCGGCGTCCGGGGCGGTGAACTCGTAGACGAATCGCCCCCCGGGGCGCACAGCATCCTGGGTGACGCCGGGAACGCCGTCAGCTTCGTTACGCAGGCGGATGCCATGCCAGTGGATGGTGGTGTCGGCGGGAAGCTTGTTGTCGAGGGTGACGCGGAGGAAGTCTCCGGCGTTGGCGCGCAGGACCTTGCCGGGGAGGGCGTCGTCGTAGGCCCAGGTACGGGCGGTGATACCGCCGAGGTCTACGGTGGTCTCGCGCGCGGTGAGGGTCGTCTCAACGACCTTCTGTCCGGCCTGGGGTGTGGCCTGTAGTGGCGGTCCTTGCAGCGCACGAGAGGCACCACTCGGCGTGCTGGCGGTCTTGTCGCCACATGCGGCGAGCGCGCCGACGCTGAGCGCGGCGAGACCGCCGAAGAGGGCTGTTCGTCTGGTCACCGGTGTCATGAATTGGTTCCTTGGTTTGACGTCGAGGAAGTCGGGGGCGGCCCTGCTTAGGGGGCAGCGGGGCTGACTGTCGGGCTGCCGTCGCCCATCCCTGGCATACCCGACATACCCGGCATGCTTGTGTGAGGTGTCGGCGATGAAGTCGGGGAGCTGCTCATCGAGTGGCCTGCGGGCATCGACGGTTGGGTTGAGGTGGGGGTAGTGCTGGTGTCGTCGTTCATGTTCATCGTGGACATGTCGTCGCCGCAGGCGGTGACGGCGAGGGCAATAGTGGCGGTGACGGCGGCGGTGGTGATCAGTCGTTTCGGGTTCATCGGTTCGTCTTTCTGGCAGGGATTCTCTGTGGGGTTCGTTGAAGGGGCGGTCGGGGTAGTGGGCTCGAGGCTGTACCGGGTTCCGGTGGTGGGTGTTCTCGCTTGGTGTTGCGGCGTTTGTAGACCGGCAGGGTCAGGGTGAACTGGGCGCCTTGTCCGGGGCCGCGGCTGGTGGCGGTGAGGGATCCGTCGTGGGCCTCGGCGAGCGCGCGGGCGATAGTCAGGCCGATACCGCTGCCGCCGGCGTCGCGGCTGCGAGAGGTGTCGGTGCGGTAGAAGCGGTCGAAGATGTGTGGGAGGTGTTCGCTGGCGATGCCTTCGCCTGTGTCCTCGACGATGATGTCGATGAGGTTGTGGTCGCGGCGGCGGCTGCTGACCGTGACGCTGCCTCCCGGTGGGGTGTGTCGGCGTGCGTTGCTGAGCAGGTTCGCGAGGGTCTGGCCGATGCGGGCACGGTCGGCGTCGACGAGGTCGGTGGTGGTGGGTCCGAGGCCGAGGTGGATACCTACGGCGTCGTAGCCGGGTTGCGCTTCTCGGACCGCGGCGGTGGTGATGTCGTTGACCGCGGTCGGCTCTGCTTCGACGCGTAGTTGTCGTTCGCCGGCGCGGGAGACGGCGTCGATGTCGTCAGCGAGTCGCTTGAGGCGGCCGGTGGCGCTGCGGATGACGCCGTACATTTGCGCGCCCGGCGTGCGGATGCCGTCCTCGGCGGCTTCGATTTGGGCGGTGATGGTGGTGATCGGCGTCCGGAGTTCATGGGCGAGGTCGGAGAGCATCTGCTGGCGGATCTCTTCGGTGGTATCGATTTGCTCGGCGAGTCGGTTGACGCTGCGGGTCAGGTCGCTGAATTCGCGGCCCAGGCGGCTGGGCGGGACGCGAATGGCGTGGTTGCCGGCGGCGATGTTCGCCGTCGAGGTCACCACGGCGCCGATGGAGCGTCGGACGCGGCGGGTGATCAGCCAGCTGACGACCAGTGCGAGGACCACGGAGCTCAACAGGGCGACCGAGACGGATACCACCAGTGAGGAGGCGAACGCCTCCTCGACGTGTTTGGCTTGGGGTGAGGTGGTCGGCAGGCCGGCGTGGGCCATGTGGGTGTGGAACAGGTGCGGTGCGACAGTCCACGCCACCAGCGCGGAGGCCCCAGCGCCAGCGGCGATGACGATGGTCTGGGCGATGAACAGCCTGGTGGTGAACCCCGAACGTGGGCGACGGGTGCGCCGTGCGTCGGATCGGGGCGCGCTCATTGCTTCGACCGGCCGTCACCCATTCGGTAACCGATGCCGCGGATGGTGCGGATGTAACGCCGCTCGGTGGTGGTGTCGCCGAGCTTGCGACGCAGGCTGGCGATGTGGACGTCGACGACGTGTGCATCGCCGACCCAGGTCGGTCCCCAGAGTTCGGCGAGCAGTTGGTCGCGGCTGAACACCATGCCCGGGCGGCGGGAGAGGACGTCGAGAAGGTCGAACTCGGTGCGGGTGAGAGCCGCGGGTCTACCGGCGACGCTCACCTCCCGACCGTTCGGGTCGATTAGCAGATCCCCGATGCGGCGCTCCGCGCCCTGGGGCATGGCGGGCCCGTTGACGGTTCCGGCGCGGGGGCGGCGCAGCATTGCTTCGATTCGGGCGATCAGCTCCCGCGGGCTGAACGGTTTGGTCAGATAGTCGTCCGCCCCGACGGACAGGCCGACCAGAGTGTCGACTTCGTCGGCGCGGGCGGTGACCATGACAACGTAGGCGTCCGAGAAGGTGCGCAGTTGCCGGCACACTTCGACACCGTCGAGCGAGGGCAGCCCGAGGTCGAGGACGACGACATCCGGTGGAGTTCGGTGCGCGGCGGCGACTGCGGCCGCTCCATCGCCGGTGATCTCGACATCGAAACCACTGCGCTGAAGGTAGTCGGCGATGACCTCGGCGAGGTCCGGCTCGTCCTCGACAACCATCGCGCGCAGGCCCAGCTTCGGCCGCGGTTCGGTCACCGCCGTCGGCTTGGGCTCGGCAACAATCGCATCCATGCCTCCATCGTGGCCTGACCGTATGCCCAGGATCGACCCGAGGCGCGGTTCTTGAGCAAATCTTGATCTTGAGCACACGTAACGGCCTGGTTAGGGCACGCACAGTCGAGGGCGATCAGATACCCCTCACCGGACTGATCACCGGTGGCACGTCTTCACCCGGCGGGCCACGGGCACGCCATCTGCCGACTCACGCTGACCGTCCTGGTCCTGCAAGACCGTCGCGCCGGGTGGCGTGCCACACACCTGTGCCGCCCTTTTCCGCTTCCGAAAGGACCCCAGCACGTGAGCACCGAAGTGACCACGGTTCCTGATTCTCGCCCCCCACTGTCATTGCTGCACCCGCCGTTGCCCGCCCGGTCGCTCCTCGACATCGGACCTGTCTCGGAGCGCCCGGCGGCCCTGGTCGGCAACACTCCGGTGATGCGGATCGCCGAACCGTTCGCGCCGGCCGGGCACGGGTTCTGGGCCAAACTCGAGGGGTTCAATCCCGGCGGCATGAAGGACCGCCCTGCCCTGCACATGATCGAACGGGCCAAGGCACGGGGGGATCTCACGACGGGCGCACGGATCGTGGAGTCGACCAGCGGCACGCTCGGGCTCGGCCTGGCGCTCGCGGGCATCGTGCACGATCATCCGGTGACGCTGGTGACCGACCCGGGGCTGGAGCCGATCCTGACGCAGATGCTCGCCGCCTACGGCGCCGAGGTCGACCTGGTGACGGAACCTCATCCGGCGGGCGGATGGCAGCAAGCCCGACGCGACCGGGTCTGTGAGCACCTGGCTGCGGACCCGACCGCGTGGTGCCCGGACCAGTACACCAACCCGGACAACGTCAGCGCCTATCAGCCGCTGGCCCTCGAGCTGCTGACCCAGCTCGGGCACATCGATGTGCTCGTCTGCTCGGTCGGCACCGGCGGACACTCGGCCGGGGTCAGCCGCACCCTGCGGCAGTTCCTGCCGGACCTGCAACTCGTCGGAGTCGACACCATCGGATCGACGATCTTCGGCCAGCCCGCGCACAAGCGACTCATGCGTGGCCTTGGCTCGAGCATCTATCCGGAGAACGTCGACTACTCGGCGTTCTCGGAAGTGCACTGGGTCGCGCCCGAGGAGTCGGTGTGGGCGTGCCGGACCTTGGCATCGACGCACTACGCGACCGGCGGCTGGAGCGTCGGTGCGGTAGCCCAGGTCGCCGGGTGGATCGCCGGCACCCGCTCGCCGGACACGGTCGTTGCTGCGATCTTCCCCGACGGCCCCCAGCGCTACTACGGAACCGTCTACAGCGACGCCTACTGCCACGCCAACAACATCGACCCGACGCTCGCACCACCGTTGGCGCCGATCACCATCGCCGACCCAGCCAGGACCGTGGTCACCCGCTGGTCCCGCACCACCAACGTCCGCAACCCGCTGACCGTCGTATGAGGGGGCCCATCGCCACGTTCCGGACCTTCGACCGGCCCAGCCAGGTGTTGATGGTCAACCAATTCACCATCAACCTGGGCTTCTACATGCTCATGCCCTACCTAGCCGGATACCTCGCTGGCCCCGTCGGGCTCGCCGGCTGGGCGATCGGGTTGGTGCTGGGAATTCGGAACTTCTCCCAGCAAGGGATGTTCCTCATCGGCGGCACCCTCGCCGACCGACTCGGCTTCAAGCCGCTCATCGTCGCCGGGTGCCTACTGCGGACCATCGGGTTCGTACTGCTGGCGACGGTCGAATCGCTGCCTGCACTGCTAATCGCATCCGTAGCTACCGGATTCGCCGGGGCACTGTTCAACCCCGCGGTGCGCGCGTACCTGGCCGCTGACGCCGGAGACCGGCGCATCGAAGCCTTCGCGATCTTCAACATCTTCTACCAGGGCGGCATCCTGATCGGCCCGCTGGTCGGGGTAGCGTTGATGGCCTTCGACTTCCAGGTGACATCGGCGGTCGCCGCTGGGGTCTTCGGCGTGCTGACCGTCGCGCAGATCCTGGCTCTGCCACGCGATCGGCGCGACCGCAGAGCCACAGCCGAGCCGCGGCCGTCGGTGCTTGCCGACTGGCGGACCGTGGCCAGCAACCGGCGGTTCGTGCTGTTCTCGTGCGCGATGATCGGCTCCTACGTGCTCTCTTTCCAGGTCTATCTAGCGCTGCCACTGCACGCGGCGTCGATCACCAGCAGCGAGCAAGCGTCGACCTACCTTGTGGCGGCCGTATTCGTGGTAACCGGTGTGATCGCCGTGGCCGGGCAGCTGCGGATCACCGCTTGGTTCCGGAGCCGGTTCGGGCCCACCCGCAGCCTCAGCCTCGGGATGGCGCTCATGACGGTGGCGTTCGTGCCGCTACTAGCAGTGCCGACCGCAACGCTGACCGGGCAGGTCGCCGCCATCGCGGCGCTGTTGCTGGCGGCAGCGGGCCTGGCGATAGCCACGGCGACCGTCTTCCCATTCGAGATGGACACGGTCGTCAGCCTCTCCGGCAATCGACTCGTCGCTACCCACTACGGGCTCTACAACACGGTGGTCGGCGTGGGGATCCTGGCCGGCAACCTCGGCACCGGGGCGCTCATGTCATTGGGGGACCGGCTCGGGTTCCCGGCGCTGATCTGGCTGGTGCTCATCATCGTCGGTTCCGGCGCGGCACTCGCGTTGCGGGCGCTCCATCGAGCCGGCGCACTGAGTGTGCCCGATCCCGCGGCCCGCGAAGCGGACGTGGCCGCTGCGGCGGGAATGCATCGTCGGTGACCTGCTGTCAGGAGTCTGTGCTGCGGTGTTCCGATACGCAGGGCCCCGGTCCCTCCGCGGTGGAGGGCCGGGGCCGGGGCCGGGGCGACGTTAGTTGGCGACGCTGGTGAAGCCACGCAGCCGCAGGCTGTTGCCGACGACGAAGACGCTGGAGAAGGCCATCGCGGCCCCGGCCAGCATCGGGTTGAGCATGCCCGCCGCAGCGACCGGTATCGCAGCGGTGTTGTAGGCGAATGCCCAGAACAGGTTCGTCTTGATCGTGCTCAGCGTTTTGCGAGAGAGCCTGATCGCGTCAACGGCGCTGCGCAGGTCGCCGCGCACCAGCGTGATGTCAGAGGCTTCGATCGCGACGTCGGTGCCGGTTCCCATTGCCAGGCCCAGGTCGGCCTGGGCCAGCGCAGGTGCGTCGTTGACGCCGTCGCCGACCATGGCGACGACCTTGCCCTGATCCTGCAGGCGCTTGACCACCGACACCTTGTCCTGCGGCATCACCTCGGAGATGACCTCGTCGATGCCGACTTCAGCCGCGATTCGTTGTGCGACGGCGGCGTTGTCACCGGTGAGCAGCACCGGCTTCAGGCCCAGGGCCCGCAGTTCGCTGATGGCCTGGGCGCTGGTCGGCTTGACCGCGTCGGCGACAACGAGGATGCCCTTCGCCTGACCGTCCCAGCCAACCGCCACGACGGTCTTACCGTCCGATTCGGCGTCCCGTTTCGCGGCCGCCGTCCGAGGGGACAGTTCGAGTGCCCAGTCAGCCAGGAAACTCTCGCGGCCCACGATCACGGCATGCCCGTCGACCACGCCCTGCACCCCTTGTCCTTCGACGTTGGCGAAACCTTCCGGTGTGGGCAGTTCTCCGCCACTGTCGCGAGCCGCGGCGGCAATGGCCTGGGCGATCGGATGCTCGGAGGCGTTCTCCAATGCACCGGCTAGCCGTAGCAGTTCGTCAGAGTCGGTGCCGTCCTCTGCAATCACCTCGGCCAGCGTCATCTTGCCGGTCGTGACCGTTCCGGTCTTGTCGAGCACGATGGTGTCGACTTTGCGGGTGGACTCGAGCACTTCCGGGCCCTTGATCAGTACACCCATCTGGGCTCCACGACCCGTTCCCACGAGAAGCGCTGTCGGCGTGGCCAGTCCAAGTGCACACGGGCAGGCGATCACGAGCACGGCGACCGCGGCAGTGAACGCGGCCGCGACGGGGAAGCCAGCACCGAGCCACGCGCCGAGGGTGGCGAACGCGATCGCGATGACGATCGGCACGAACACACCCGAGATCCGGTCCGCGAGCCGTTGCACCTCGGCCTTCCCCGTCTGCGCGTCCTCGACGAGCTTGGCCATCTGCGCGAGCTGCGTATCCGCTCCGACCCGGGTGGCGCGCACCTCAAGCCGTCCTCCGGAATTGACCGTCGCTCCGGTCACCGTGTCCCCAACGGAGACCTCGACCGGGACGGACTCGCCGGTCAGCATCGACGCATCGATGGCCGAGGATCCGGACGTGACCACCCCGTCGGTGGCGACCTTCTCCCCCGGTCGGACCACGAAGGTGTCGCCGACGGCCAGCTCGGCGACCGGGATCCGAACCTCCGCGCCGTCACGCAGCACTGCCACGTCCTTGACGCCGAGCTCGAGGAGCGCGCGCAATGCTGCTCCGGCCTGCCGCTTGGACCTCTTCTCGAAGTAGCGGCCGGCGAGCACGAACACCGTGACCCCTGCGCCGACCTCGAGGTAGATGTTGCCTGCTCCGTCCGACGGAGCGATCGAGAACTCGAACCCGTGTGTCATCCCGGGCGTGCCGGCGGTGCCGAGGAACAACGCGTACAGCGACCACAGGAACGCTGTTAGGGTGCCCATCGAGATGAGGGTGTCCATGGTGGCGGTTCCGTGTTTGAGGTTCATCCACGCCGCCCGATGGAACGGATAGGCACCCCAGACGATCACTGGCGCAGCGAGCGTGAGCGATGCCCACTGCCAATAGGTGAACTGTAGGGCCGGTGCCATCGCCATCGCGACTACCGGCACCGCCAGCACAGCCGAGCCGATCAGCCGCTGCCTCAGGGACGTCAGCTCCGGGTCCATGTCCTCGCCGGCAACCCCAGCACCAGGTCCTCCAGCCCCCGGCGTCGAGGACCGCGGGAGAGTCGCCGAGTAGCCGGTCTTTGCCACCTCGTCGATCAGCGCCTGCGCATCGAAACCCTCGGGGACGTGCACCTTCGCCTTCTCCGTGGCGTAGTTCACCGTGGCCTCGACCCCATCGAGCCCGTTGAGTTTGCGCTCGATCCGGTTCGCGCACGAGGCGCACGTCATCCCGCCGATGTCCAGCTCGACACTACGGCCGCCCGACGGCGCTGACACACTCATCATTTTCCTCGATCCGTACTTGCGGTCTATCGCCAGGCCTGTGGCCCGCGCTGCTTCATTGCGTCACTGCTGGTGGCCGCCACCGTGCGGGGCGCCCGGTTCACTCGCCGGCACGGCGGGCGATCCACCGGGGGCACGGTGCTCCCACCGCGCGACCGCCGAGTCGGGTACTGCCACCCCACCGATCACATACGCGCTGGCGAAGACACCGGTCACCGCAACCACGTAGACGATCAGCCTGCGCATGGCACTCATGGATTGCGCACTGCCGAGTAGCCAGCCTCTTCCACCGCGGCGAGAACCCGCTCGTCGGTCACCTGCTGCGCTCCCGTGACACGCAGCCGACCCGTCTGCGCGCTGACCTCGATGGACTCGACACCGGGGATAAGGCTGACCTCCTCACGGATGGACATTTCGCAGTGGCCGCAGGTCATGCCTGTCACCTGGTATTCGCTGGTCGTCATCGCCTTCTCCTACCCAGTTCAGATACCCCCTGTGGGTATCTCCAAATCATGCTTAACATACCCCAGGCGGGTATGTCTAGGCCCTCCTGTCGCGGCGAGTGCGCCGGAGCGGTGGTCGCGCGGCCGATCCCGAGCAACCCTTGCGGTCAATACCCCGCCGGGGTATATATTCGGGGTACCCGGCTGGGGTACCCGTTCAGGTGAATGTGAGACGGTCGGGGGGCCTGAGATGAAGGAGTTCGACGATGACCGACAATGCACACCGACAGTCTTGCTGTGGGCACACCGGCCCCGGCGAGCAGTCGCTCGAGCTGACCCGCAGCGCCCGGCAGGCGGGCACAGGCGGTACCGACACGGCGGAGTGCCCCGTCATGACCGGCACGGTGGTGGACAAGTCTGCCGCTGTCAGCAAGGGCCTCTACCGCGACTTCGAGGGCACGCGGTACTACCTGTGCTGCGCCGGGTGCGGGCCTCGGTTCGACGCCGACCCACACAAGTACGTTACGGCGGCCTCGGCGTGAGCACCGATATCCCCGCGGTTGCGGTCGAGCGGGCCGAGTGCTGTGCGGCGCAGCACGGGTATTTGACCGATAAGTCGCGCTATCTGATGCGGGCGAAGCGGATCGAGGGACAGGTGCGTGGCATTGAGCGGATGATCGATGAGGACCAGTATTGCATCGACATCCTGACCCAGATCAGTGCCGCGACGAGCGCCCTGCAAGGGCTCGCCTTGGCGTTGCTGGATGACCACATGCGGCACTGCGTCGTCCAGGCCGCCCGCTCAGACCAGCAGGAACTCGACACCAAGCTGAACGAAGCGACTGCCGCGATCACCCGTCTCGTCCGATCATGAGTCCACCCGGGGTGTCGTCCCGGTGGCTGTCGTTTCCGCGAAGGAGCACGTTATGGAGCACGGTTCGCATACCGATCACACAGGACACGCCGGTCACGGCGTTGGGCCCGAAGTGCCACAGGGGCTGCAGGTCGCCGCTCGAGGCTATCGCTTCGAACCGGCGATCCAGATCGTCGACGCCGGGACCGTGGAACTTCGCTTTGTGATCCTCGGGCCCGACGGCGAGCCGCTAGTCACCTTCGAGGAACGTCACGACAAGCAGTTGCACTTGATCGTTGTGAGCCGCGACACCAGCGTCTTTCACCACGTCCATCCGTCGATGGACAGTGCCGGGTCCTGGACTGTGCAGCTGGCGCTCACGCCGGGAGTGTGGCGGGTCTTGGCCGATTTCGTGCCGCAGGGCGCGCCGGACGGGCTCACGCTCGGTGCCGACCTGTTCGTGCCGGGCGGGTTCCATCCTCGGCCCTTGCCTGAGTTGAGAAGGGCCTGGACCGGCGGCGACTACACCGTCACGCTCGAGGGCGATCTCGTTGCCGCCCAAGCCGGGGAGCTGCAGGCCGTCGTCACCTGGAATGGCGTCCCGGTGACCGATCTGCAGCCCTATCTTGCTGCGTACGGCCACCTGGTGGCGTTGCGGGCCGGTGACCTCGCTTACCTGCATATCCATCCCGAGGGGAGCCCGTCGGACCCGCAGACGCCTGCAGGTCCCCGGATCCGGTTCCACGCGGTCGCTCCCTCCGTGGGAACCTACCGGCTGTTCCTGGATTTCCGACATCAGGACACCGTCCGGACCGCGGACTTCACCCTCGTTGCCACCGGAGGCACCACCGGTGCAGTCACTGGCGGTGCGAGCGCGCACCACCATCAGTAGCGCTGATTCAGGCAGTACTAGGTTTTCCGGAGCCCGGGGTGGCGTGCGCTGCGGGCCCTGTTCGATCGACGTCGTCGCCAACTAGTTGGGAGCCATCGTGGGGCCTTTTTCTCATCGCGATTTCCGCCTGTTGTTCAGTGCGCAGATCGTTGCGCTGCTCGGCACCGGGCTAGCGACGGTCGCCCTCGGGCTGCTCGCCTACGACATCGCTGGCTCGTCCGCAGCGGTCGTCCTGGGAACGGCGCTGACGATCAAGATGGTTCTCTATGTCGTTATCGCACCGGTGGCGGCGGCGTACGTCGACCGGCTGCCGCGACGCGCGTTCCTGATTGCGCTGGACCTGTTCCGTGCGGCGATCGTGCTGGCGTTGCCGTTCGTCACTGAGGTCTGGCAGATCTACGTGCTCATCGGATCACTGCAGGCGGCGTCGGCCGCGTTCACGCCTACGTTCCAAGCCGTGATCCCCGACATCATCACCGATGAGCGCGAGTACACCACTGCGTTGTCGGCCTCGCAAGTTGCCTACACGATGGAGAGTCTGGTCAGCCCGGTCGTGGCGGCGCTGGCGTTGCTGGTGATCGAGTTCAATGTGCTCTTCGTCGGTACCGCGATCGGGTTCGTCCTGTCCGCGGTGCTGGTGCTGCAAGCCAAGGTACCCAACGCGAAACCGTCGGGCGCCACGCGGCCAACGGACCGGATCTTCGCCGGTCTGCGGATTTTCACAGGTACCGCCAGCCTGCGAGGAGTCATCGCGGTCAATTTCGCTGTCGCCGCGGCCGGTTCGATCGTGGTGGTGAACACCGTCAACTACGTCCGTGACCGACTGAGCGGGTCCGAGTCCGACGTCGCGTGGATGATGGCGGCGTCCGGCGGTGGGACCCTAGCTGTGGCACTAGCGGTACCACGCTTGCTCGACCGGGTGACCGCCCGCGCCGTGATGCTCACCGGAGCGGGCCTGCTCACCGCCGCGGCTACTGCGGCGGTTGCCATGGCTGCGGTGGACCGGCCGAGCTGGGCGGTGACCGCGGCGATCTGGCTGGCGAGCGGTGCCGGCTCAGCGCTGGCTATCACCCCGACCGGAAAGGTGCTGCGGTCTGCTGTGGCGCCGGCAAACGTTGCTTCCGTGTTCGCGGCGCAGTTCTCGCTCTCGCACCTCGCTTGGCTCATTGCCTACCCGATCGCGGGTTGGGGGGCCACACGATTCGGTCTCGTACCCGCGTGGGGTGTACTCGCGCTGATCGCCGCCGCCGGTGCGATCGCCGCGCCGCTGCTCTGGCGGCGCGGTGCCCTGCCCGCTGGCACGCAGGTACCGGCCCCCGCGGAGGAAGGCGGCGCGGTCCCACCCGATCAGGCATGGCGTCACGCTGCGGCCGCCGACGGGACCCTGACCGAGTGCCAGTGTACATGCACACAAGCCGCGTAACGCCCAGGCGACGAAATTCCAGCACCTGCGCCGTCCCATCGCGGCCGCCTCGTCTATGGCAGGCAACCAATCCTGATCCGTACAAGCTGGCCGCCCCGCTCACCACCGTCCGGTGGGTGGATACTGACGCTATGGCGACAAGCGACGAGGCTGCGCAGTTCGTTTCAGGCAATGCCGGCTGGCCCAGATCCTGTCCGATCCGGAGCGCCGGACGCGCGTAGACGCCATCACCACAGAGATGGCCTTGCTCGACCGTCAATACCGCGCGGCTGTACGGCTCCTCGACGGCGCGCTAGCCGCGAAGACCACCACTGGCGAGTCCCCCAAGGTTCGAACAAGGCAGTGCAGGCCAAAGAGCAGGACGACGCCGCAGGCGGCCGCCACAACCGCGTCATCCGCACCGCGCCCCACGCTCTCGGGCGGGTGGTCCTCCGGTGCCAATACCGGCGCCTATACGCGGAACTGCGGTGGACCGATGCGACGAAGCAGCACGCCGAGTACCTCGGCGAGATGACCTGGCAGAGCCGCGCCGACAACCTCGCCGCCGCCTGGAGCGCAGCACACGCCCGCGGTCTCACCGCGAAGGTCCTCGAGGAAGGGTCCGCCGAAACCGGTACCAGGTAACCGCTCCGGTGCCACGCCCCTACTGCAGCCAGCGGGCGCCGTCCTCGGATGCACGTGCCAGGACGGTGTCCAGGCGGCGGGGATCACGCGGGCCGCGGGTGAGGTAGGTGATCGCCGTCTGGTCATCGAGGTCCGCCGACGGCGCGCACATCCAGCACGCCGCCGTCCACGGCTCGGCGGCGCGCCGCAGGGCCTGCCAGACGGTCAGCAGCCGCTCATCCACCCAGCGACCGTCGGGGAACTGCCACGCAGGGAACACCGGTGTGCCGCCGGCCAGCGGCACCCAGATCACCTGCTCCGCGGCGACCATCCGCGCCAGGTCATCGCCATCTAGACCGAGGTACCCGGTGACACCATCGGCGTCGTAGAAGGGACCGACGAGCTCGTCGAGTATCGCTGCCGCAGCGGCGCCGGCGCTCGTCTCGTCCACGCAAGGTGATGATCCGCGCGGCCGGTGCACTTGTCCACCCGAAATGACCCGCACCCAGAGCTGGCCCAGAAGTGGATACTGACGACCATGACGGAAAGCGGCGACGAAGTGCGGTTCATCTCCGGCGATGAGCGACTGGCGCGGATTCTCGCCGACCCGCAGCGGCGGGCCCGGGTGGACGCCATCACCGCCGAGATGGACCTGATCGATCAGCGGTACCGCACGGCCGCCCAGCTGCTCGACGACGCGGTGCCACGACAGCCGCAGAGGTCGGCGCCCGCGCGACCGCCGCGGTCCTCACCGCACTCCAGCGTCACCTCACCGCCGCGGGCGTCCGCGAGGTCAGCATCACGCTCACATTCGGCGATCACGACGTGACGGTGCCGTGGATCCGGTTCGCCGGACATCGCCTGCCAGACACCGACGACTGATCACCGTGCACCCGGACCCACACCGACCCTTCTAGTCCGGTGCGGACTCGTCGAGGGTGAATCCGCTCGCCTCGGCGTCCGCGGCGCACAGGGTCCGGACCCAGCTCCCGCGGCGCGTGAGGCCACCGTCACCGCCGCACTGCTCGCACATACGCTCGGACCGCCGTTCCGCCGCCCGGATCAACTCGTCGAAACCCGGCCGGGGCCGGTCCGGTTCGAACTCGACGTAGTACCGCAGGCCGCCGAACTTCTCCTTGATCTGAATCAGCTGGTAGCCGGGGTCGATCGCCGCCAGCTCCCGGTCGAGATCGACGATCAACCGGTACCAGCCAGGCCCCACATCCAGGGACCCGTACCACCCCGGAAGGAACCGGGCACGGATCCCCGCCAGATCATCCTCACTCACTTCGTCGGCCATGCAGGCCAGCCTGCCAGGACGCCTGCACCGCGGAGTGACAGGCCCGGCACCACCCCCGACTCCACCGGTTCGGTGCGCAATCACCGCCGGGGAACTACCCACAACCCCGGGGAAGCGATGGATCCGTGCCGACGCACTGCGACCCCGACCACCCTGCCTACAGGCCGAATGCGCCGCCCGAGACGAGGATGATGACCCCGAGGGTGATCAGCACCAGGGGAAACAGCACGCTTTCCCCTCGTTCGAGGATCTCGGCGATGCGGCGGCGGGTGGCGACGTACCGGGCAATGGACACCAGTGCCCCCACCAAGATCACGAAGACCACGCAGTAGGCGGCGATCGCGGTGTGGTTGATGCTGGCGAAGACGGGCACGTACACGCCGATGTTGTCGCCGCCGTTGGCGAAGGTCACGCCCGCCACGCCCAGGACGCCGACCGCGTTGCCCGCCCCCTTCCCCGTCGCGCAGTCACCATCGCCGCTGCCGCTGCCGCGGTATTCGCGCCAGCTCGACCACGCTGCCCGCAGCCCCAGGATCAGGGGGACGAGCCCGAAGTACGGGATCGCCGCGACGGGGAGGAAGGCGCCGGCGCCGAGGGCGATCAGCACTGCGGCAGCGAGGATGCCGGCGAATCCGAGGTACTGCCCGGCGGTGATCTTGGCCGTCAGGTGCCGCTGGCCCGCGCCGCGGGCGAAGAACAGGGAGATCACGATGATGTCGTCGATGTTGGTGGCCACGAACAGGCCCACGGCTTGCAGCACGGTCGAGATCATCACCGGCCACCTGCCCGTGATGTGAGCGCTGACCCGGCGGGTGACGTGACGGAGGTCGTCGCAGCGGCAGTGGTGGTGGCCGGGGCGGTCGCGCGGTCGAATCGGCGGGCGCAGTCGGCTGAGCAGAACCACCATCGGCCGGTGTCGGTGTGCCGGTGTGCGGGGGCGGTCGCCGGGTCGATGCGGGCGCCGCAGATCGGGTCGTGCGGGTGCCGGGTGTCGGTGAAGGTGATGCTGTGCAGTTCGATTGGGGTGCTGATGTTGCGCAGGTTTCGCGGGCCGAGGGCGGTGGTGGGCACACCGGCGCGGGTGGCGGCGGGCAGGAGCGGGTCGGTGAGGACGGCGTGGCCGGCGCCGGCGAGGGCGGTGATGCGGGCGGCGATGTTGACCGCGTGCCCGTACAGGTCGCCGTCGCGTCGGAGGGCGGTGCCGTGGTGGATTCCGGCGCGGAGGGCGAGGAATCCGTCCTCGTCGGCGGCGTGCCCGGCGAGCGCGGTGATCGTGGCCAGCATCGCATCGGTGGTGTCGGCGGTGAGCATCACCGCATCGCCGATGGTCTTGACCAGCCGGGCCTGCGGGTGCAGGGCTCGACGGGCGTGCTCAGCCAACCGGAGCGCAAGCTCGGCGGCTTCGTGGTCGCCGCACATCTCGGTGAGCACGCTGTAGCCGGCGAGGTCGACGAATGCCACGGCGACCTCCACCTGTTCGAGGCCGTCCAGCTCGGGCCGCGCACCGTGGTGATGGCCGCGGCCGAGCCGGTGTTCGGGCCCTGGCGTGGTCATCGGCCTGCGGTGCGGGTCGCGCGGAAGCGGGTCAGTGCCGCGTTCTCCCGGACGGTGACCTCCCGCAGCGGCAGGCCTGCCAGGTGCGGGCGCAGCTGGCCGCGGTCGATGAACCGGTGCGGTGCGCCTTCGAGCCGGTGCAGGATCCGCGCCGGCGCGGTGCCGAGCAGGTCGTAGCCGACCAGGGTTCCGCCGGGGCGCAGCACCCGGACGGCTTCGCGGAGGGCCTGCTCCCAGTCGACGACGTGGTGCAACATGATGAACGAGACGACGGTGTCGAACTCGTCGTCGCCGAAGGGCAACGCGGCGGCGTCGGCCACCCTCGCCTGCGCTCGGTCACCGAAGCGCTGCAACCGATCCTGCGCGGCGGCGACCATCACCGGGTCGAAGTCGGTGACGGTGAGCTGCACCTGATCCGCAGGGGCGCTCGCCGCCAGCAGCTGCGCGGCCATCGCGCCGCCGCCGCCGCCGATCTCCAGCACCCTCCCCGTAGGGCGCACGCCCTGCAAGGCCCACGGCAACACCCACCGCCGTGTCGCTGCCTCCCACGGCGTGCTGCGGCAGAACAGGGACTCGATCGTCGACATCGATGGCATACCCAGCAGCTCCCAACACCGCTCACGGCCACCGATCGGCGGCCTGTTCCTCGCGAGAACTCGATTACACCACAGAATACCGCTATCATCGTCGTATGACGATGAATGAGTGTTCGGTGGCGACGGGCGCGCAGCTCGATCCCGCGGTCGCGTTGTTCCACAGCCTCTCCGACGGGACCCGGCTGGCGATCGCGACGCGGCTTGCCCACGGTGGCGAGGCCCGGGTGGCGGACCTGATGGCCGAGCTGGGCCTGGCGCAGTCGACGGTGTCGGCGCACGTGGCGTGCCTGCGGGACTGCGGTCTGGTGCAGGGCCGCCCGCAGGGGCGGCAGGTGTTCTACAGCCTCGCCCGCCCGGAGCTGATGGACCTGCTCGCGGCGGCGGAGACGCTGCTCGCGGCGACCGGCAACGCGGTCGCGTTGTGCCCGAACTACGGCACCGACAGCGCCACCTGCTGCAGCCCGGACGCTGTGACGACCGAGGAGGCTTCGGCGGCGAAGGTGGTGCGGCGATGAGTGACGCGTGCGGCTGCGGGCACGACGAGCCCGCCGGCGAGGACGAGCAGGCTCCCGGGCAGTGGTGGCAGGTGCGGGAATTGCAGGCCGCCGCGGCCGCGGCGGTGTTCCTACTCGCCGCATACATCGTCGGGTGGGCCGGCGGCCCGCAGCGCCTGTCACTGGTGCTGGAGTGGATCGCGCTGCTGATCGGGGCGTGGACTTTCGTGCCGTCCACGCTGCGGCGCCTGGCCCAGGGCAAGATCGGCGTCGGGATACTGATGACGATCGCCGCCGTCGGCGCGGTGATCCTCGGCGAGGTCGGCGAGGCGGCGATGCTCGCCGTGCTGTTCGCCATCAGCGAGGGCCTCGAGGAGTACGCCGTCTCACGGACCCGCCGCGGCCTGCGGGCGCTGCTCAACCTCGTCCCCGACACCGCGACCGTCCTGCGCGACGGCACCCCGGCCACCATCTCCCCGGCCGAGCTGGCGGTCGGAGACCGGATGCTGGTCAAGCCCGGCGAGCGGATCGCCACCGACGGCGTGATCCGCGACGGCCGCACCGCCCTGGACGTCTCGGCGATCACCGGCGAATCCGTGCCCGTCGAGGCCGGACCCGGCGACGAGGTGTTCGCCGGGACGATCAACGGCACCGGCGCCCTCACGGTCGAAGTCACCACCACCGCGGAGAACAACTCGCTGGCCAAGATCGTGCAGATCGTCGAGGCCGAACAGTCCCGCAAGGGCGACGCACAACGCCTCGCCGACACCATCGCCAAGCCCCTGGTCCCGGCGATCATGATCTTCGCCGCCGCGATCGCGATCCTCGGGTCCCTGCTCGGTGACCCCGCAACGTGGATCGAACGGGCCCTGGTCGTGCTGGTCGCCGCCTCCCCCTGCGCACTGGCGATCTCCGTCCCCGTCACCGTCGTCGCCGCGATCGGCGCCGCCAGCAAGATCGGCGTCCTGGTCAAGGGCGGCGCCGCCCTCGAGGCCCTCGGCCGGGTGCGGACGGTCGCCCTCGACAAGACCGGCACCCTGACCGCGAACCGCCCCGCCGTCGTCGACATCGCCACCATCACCGACCCGGCCACCGACCCGGCCGGCCCCTCCGTCGAGGCGAGCGACCTCGGCTCGGGCGTCCGGTCGCCGGAACAGGACCGGGTGCTCGCCGTCGCCGCGGCGCTCGAAGCCCACAGTGAACATCCCCTCGCCCGGGCGATCCTCACCGCCAATGGCGACCGCATACCGGCGGCGGTCGATGTGCAGGCCGTCCCCGGGGCCGGGCTGACCGGGCTCGTCGACGGGCGGCCCGCCCGGCTCGGCCGGCCCGGCTGGATCGACCCGGGCCCACTTGCAGCGCGGGTCGCGGCCATGCAAGCCGGCGGCGCCACCGCGGTCCTCGTCGAAGACGACGGGCAGGTCATCGGGGCGGTCGCCGTCCGCGACGAGCTGCGTCCTGAAGCCCGCGAGGTCATCGATCACCTGCACCGCGGCGGCGCCACCGTCGCGATGCTCACCGGCGACAACACCGCCACCGCCACCGCCCTGGCGAAGATCGCCGGGATCGACGACGTACACGCCGACCTGCGGCCCGAGGACAAGGCCCGGATCATCGGCGAGCTCCGCAAAGACCGGTTCACCGCGATGGTCGGCGACGGCGTCAACGACGCCCCCGCCCTCGCCACCGCGGACCTCGGCATCGCCATGGGCGCCATGGGCTCGGACGTCGCGATCGAAACTGCCGACATCGCGCTCATGGGTGAGGACCTACGGACCCTGCCGCAGGCCCTCGATCACGCCCGCCGGGCCCGGAACATCATGCTGCAGAACGTGGCCCTGTCCCTCGGGCTGATCGCGATCCTCATCCCGCTCGCACTGTTCGGCGTCCTCGGCCTCGCCGCCGTCGTCGCCGTCCACGAACTCGCCGAGATCGTCGTCATCGCCAACGGCGTCCGCGCCGGCCGCGTCACCGCGCTCCCGCCGGCTCCCCCAGCAACGAGCCGGCGGCCGACGATTCAGCAAGCGGTGTAGCGCCACGCCACGGGCCTCCGCGCGGGTACTGGGGCGGGATCAGTGCGGTCTGCGGGCGGTGCGGCTTGCGTTCGCGGACTCAGGTCCGGGCGGGTGAGCTGCTCGGTGTCCTTCGGGATTTCAGGGGACACCGAGGAAGGACAGTCGCTTGTGCTCGGTGCTCTGCTCGCCGTCACCGAAACATGCGCGGCTCGGTCCGTTCGTTTGGGTTCGAGGGATGTCCCTGGTATTTCGCGCGCGCATTTCGCACACCGCTCCTACCAAGCGGCGGGCCACCGTCGAGCAACCTCCGAATTGGTTACTGGCACGCTTGTACCAATGTCCCGGAGATCAGATCGCAACCGCACCCCTCGCCCGAAGCCCGCGCCCGCACCGCTGGATCACACACCGCTGATGACGGCATTGCGGCAGGTGGAGATCGCCGTCGCCGGGTTCAACCGCGAGGCCGCGCGGATCGAGAGCGAGTACGGCATCGCCATCTGTCCCGAGCGGGTCGTCAACACTCCCGAGACCACTGGCCTGGCACACTACATCGAGGTCGCGATCGGCATCGTCGCACGTAAGCTTCCCGTGGCGGTGTATGGGTCGGACGGCCGGCGCTGGACCGGCGCCCGGTCTCCGCGGCAGGTGTTCGCGCTGTACGAGGCGGCCGGCGACAACACCGCTGACTACCTGACGCAGATGGCTCTCAACGTCGAGCGGATCAAGGCCAAGAAGGACGACCTCGACCGCAGCCTCAAGCAGAAGTGCCTGCGGCCGAAGACGAACGGGAAACCGTGTCAGATGCGGCCGCTGTACCAGGCCGGAGTCGGCCACCAGGACGGGTTCGGTTGCTGGCGCCATGCCACCGACGACGAGAAGCTCGAGCTGGAGAAGTCGCGTATCGCCATCGAGACCAAGACCGGTTGTCCGGGGTGCAAGGCCGGGCCTGGCGAGGCGTGCTTGATCCCCACCGAGGACGGCCTCACTCCCGCCCAGGCCGGCCTGACGATGGTCGACGGCGAGTGGCCCCGTGTGCGGGTTCTCGGTGGAGCCGAGATCCACGTCCCGCGGATCGAACTGATCCATCCTCGCGTCCTCGAGCCCGCCGAGTAGATCCGCCAAGGACGGCACGCGAACCCCAGGCCCAAAATCATGGGCGCACCCGGCAGCGGCGCCCCAAATCAACTCCGCCTAGCGTTCGGGACAGTGAGCCTGACCCTATACCCCTATACGAGGAGTCCCATGACGGATGAACCGGATGTCCAGCAGCCGCCCGACGGCAACGATCCACCGTCGGAGACGGTGGATGAGCTCACGGACGGTATGCGCGGCCGGTGGGTGGTGGCCTCGCAGGGATCAACGCACCTGTGGGACCTGGATGCGTTGACGTACACGCGTCGTCCCGGCCCCGCCAGCCCGTCTGGGGCGTTCGACTACGACGGCATCGCGCACCGGATCACAAGGGTCACCCGCTGGCCGCGTGTCGGTGACCAGTCACTGGTCTGGTTCGACGATCCCGCGAGCCCCTTCGACACCGAGCAGTTCCGCCGCTCGTCGGCGATCGTGTCGATCACCCGCGCCCCAGAGCTGGCGGATGAAGAACCAGACGGTTCTGAAGTCGGTGACGCCGGCTGAGTCCGGTAGGTGTAGGCGGCAGTCAGCTGCGTCGTTCGATGAGGACGACGTCGCGCCAGCGGCCGTCGCGTTGGCCGATGCGTTCGCGGGTGCCGACGGTGCGGAATCCGGCGCGCCGGTGCAGGGCGAGGCTGGCGTGGTTCTCGGGGAAGATCCCGGTCTGGATGGTCCACACCCCGGCAGCGTCGGCGGACTGGATGAGGGCCTGCAACAGCGCGGCTCCGATGCCCTGCCCGGCGTGGCCGGAGTCGACGTAGACGCTGTGCTCGATGACGCCGGCGTAGACGCAGCGCCCCGAGACGGGCGCCGCTGCAACCCACCCGGCGACCTGCCCACCTGGGGCGAGGGCGACGACGCGGTGCTCAGGTAGGTGTCGTTGGTCGAAGTCCGTCCAGCCGGGTGCGGCGGTTTCGAAGGTGGCGTTGCCGGTGTCCATGCCGGCTTGGTAAATCGCGAGGACCTGTGGCCCATGCTCGGGCCGCATCACAACGATCGCCGGGTCCGCCGCTCGTGCGGCGGACCCGGTTGAGTCGTGGGGGCTGGTGGTCACCTGTTCAGGCTAAGGACGCTGCGCTGATGGTGCAGCTGGTGCTCGCGGACCCAGTTCTGGGCGGCGACCTGCACGGCGTCCCACGGGGACCCGAGGGGCGGGGTGTAGGACAGGTCGAGCTCGGAGAGGGCGTCGACGCTCATGCCGTGGTGCAGGGCGGTGGCGTAGGTGTCGACGCGCTTGGAGATCTCGGCCGTGCGGTGCCCGATGAGCTGGGCACCGAGTAGTGCGCCGGTGTTCTGGTCGCCGGTGATCCGGATGCTGATGGGGGTGGCACCCGGGTAGTAGGCCTTGTGATCGTCCGGTGTGGAGGTCGTCGACACCGGCACCCAGCCGCGGTCGGCGGCAAGGGCTTCGGTCTCTTTGAGGCCGGTGCGGGCGGCGACGAGGTCGAAGATCTTCACGACCTGGGTGCCGAGGGAGCCGGTGTAGCGGGCGGTGCCGCCGAGGGCGTTCTCGCCGGCGACGCGGCCCTGCTTGTGCGCGGTGGTGCCGAGCGGGAGCCAGGTGATGCCGAGCTGGCGGTGGTGGGTGTGCACGGCGTCGCCGGCGGCGAAGACGTCGGACAGATTGGTGCGCATCTGCTCGTCGACGGCGATCGTGTTCTTGATGCCGAGCTGCGCGCCCGCTGCGGCAGCGAGGTCGGTGTCGGGGCGCACGCCCACGACGACGAGCACGAGATCGGCGGTGAGGTGATCGCTCTGGCCGTCACTGCTGGTGGTGACGGTCAGGGCGCCGGTGTCGGTGCGGTCGACCGCGGTGACCAGGGTGTGGGTGCGGACGTCGACCCGGTTGCGGACCAGTTCATCGTGGACGAGGGCGCCGAGTTCGGGTTCGACAGTGGGGAGCACCTCAGGGAGGGCTTCGATCTGGGTGACGGTGATGCCGCGGGCAGTGAGACCTTCGGCCATTTCCAGGCCGATGTAGCCGGCGCCGATGATGATCGCGGTCTTCGGGTCCTTCGTGGTGAGGGTGTTCATCACGGCGAAGGTGTCGCCCATCGAGTGCAGCAGGTGCACGCCGTCAGCGGGGCCGAGGTGGTCGAGGCCGGTGATCGGCGGCCGCACGGACACAGCGCCGGTGCCGATGACGAGGACGTCGTAGTCGAGGTCCCGGGCGGCGCCGTCCGGGCCGGTGACGGTCAGGCGGTGTCCGGCCGGATCGATCGCGGTAGCTCTGGTGTCGGTGTGCACGGTCATGCCGGTGGCGGCGAGGTCGGCGGCGGTGCGGTGGGCGAGGTTGCTCCAGTGGGTGACCTCGCCGGAGACGTAGTACGGGATGCCGCAGATGGAGAAGTTCGGGTAGGCGTCGGCGACGACCACGGTGACCTCGCTGGTGGGGTCGAGTTCGCGGGCCCGCAGGGCGGCGGAGATCCCGGCGTCCGATCCGCCGATGGCGATGATCTTGCGTGCAGACATGGGGTGTCGGTTCCCTTCCAAGAACAGGCAAATGAGGTGTGAGCAGGCACAGCGGCACTGACGGCGGTGAGCGGGGCCGTCGAGCACGTCGATCAAAGGGGTGGGTCAGGTGATCGTGGGATGGAGCTCGGCGAGGAGGTCTTTGACGCGGCGGTCGAGGTCGTCACGGATCAGGCGGACGGTCTCGATGGGGTGGTTGTCGGGGTCGGCGACCTGCCAGTCCAGGTACCGCTTGCCCGGGTAGACCGGGCAGGCGTCGCCGCAGCCCATGGAGATCACCACGTCCGCGGCCGCGACCACGTCGTCGGTGAGAGGCTTGGGAAACTCAGCGGCCAGGTCGAGCCCGACCTCGGTCATGGCCTGCTCGACGATCGGGTTGATCACCGCAGCAGGCAGCGACCCGGCGGAGCGTACGTGCACCGCCCCGGCCGCGTGGTGTGTCAGGAGCGCGGCAGCCATCTGCGAGCGGCCCGCGTTGTGGACGCAGATGAACAGCACCTCGGGCACGGTCTTGGTGCTCGCACCGGTCGACTGCGCCAGGGCGGCGAGACGCTCGGCGGCGAACCGGCCGGCGAGAGTCACCAGGTGAGTGTGGATGCGGGCGGTGCGCCGCAGCGCGGTGTAGGACTCGAAGACGACCCGTTCGACGGTCTGCTCGGAGACGATCCCGCGGTACTGGGCGGCGAGCCGCTCCGCGGTCCGCGCCAGCAGGGCCTGGGGCATCAGCAGTTCCGGTGTTCCGGCCGACTCGGTCGTGGCGTTGGCGTTCATCCGACTTTCTCCCGCTTCTCGGGCTTCCCGGCCTGCTCGGTCGCTACCGGGTGGTGAGTTCGGCTGCCAGCGCGGTGACGCGGGCGGCGATGTCGTCGCGCACGAGGCGCATCCGCTCGATCCCGTCGATGCCCCGCTCCGACGGCTCGTCGGTATCCCAGTTGACCAACGCGACACCGTCCGGGGTGTCGACGACGGCTTCCCGGCCGAGAGTGACCACCAGGTCCACCCGGGCGAGCAGCGCCGGGTCGATCGGTTTCGGGGTCTCGCCGGTGATGTCGACACCGACCTCAGCCAGCGACTCGGCGGACAGGCCGTTGACCACGGAGCCGGGCTTGGTGCCGGCCGAGTGCACCTCGACGGCATCGCCGACGGTCTTGCGCATCAGGCCGGCGGCCATCTGGGACTTGCCGCCGTTCTTCACGCACACGAACAACACGCTCGGCGTGGCCGATTCGGTGTCGGCGGTGATCGTATTGTCGGACATCAGTTCACACTCCTGGACGGATCCGCGGTCGCGGCGGTGGAGGACGGGGTCAGCGGGAAGCGCTTGCGCAGGGCCAGCGAGACATAGACCAGGCCGACCAGGACGGGGACCTCGATGAGCGGCCCGACGACGCCCGCGAGGGCTTGGCCGGAGGTGGCGCCGTAGGTGGCGATCGCGACGGCGATGGCGAGCTCGAAGTTGTTGCCGGCGGCGGTAAACGCGAGCGTGGTGGTGCGCTCGTAGCCGAGTCCCATGACGGCGCCGAGCAGGTACCCGCCGCCCCACATCACGGCGAAGTACACCAGCAGCGGCAGGGCGATACGGGCGACGTCCCACGGGCGGGAGGTGATCTGCTCGCCCTGCAGGGCGAACAGGATGACGATGGTGAACAGCAGCCCGTAGAGGGCACATGGTCCGATCCGGGGGAGGAACTTCGTTTCGTACCAGTCGCGGCCCTTGGTCTTCTCTCCGATTCGGCGGGAGAGGTAGCCGGCGAGGAGCGGGATGCCGAGGAAGATCAGCACGGATTTGGCGATCTGCCAGGGCGAGGTGCTGATGGTGGTCTGTTCGAGGCCGAGCCAGCCGGGCAGGATCGAGAGGTAGAACCAGCCGAGGACGGCGAACATGATCACCTGGAACACCGAGTTCAGCGCCACGAGGACGGCTGCGGCTTCGCGGTCGCCGCAGGCGAGGTCGTTCCAGATGATCACCATGGCGATGCACCGGGCGAGGCCGACGATGATTAGGCCGGTGCGGTACTCGGGCAGGTCGGGCAGGAAGATCCAGGCGAGTGCGAACATCAGCGCCGGGCCCAGGATCCAGTTCAGGAAGAGGGAGCCGAGCAGGAGCTTGCGGTCGCCGGTGACGGTGTCGAGGCGGTCGTAGCGGACCTTCGCCAGCACCGGGTACATCATGATCAACAGGCCCAGGGCGATCGGCAGCGAGACACCGTCGACCTGGATCCTCTCCAGCGCGGTGTTCAGCCCGGGGATCATCCGGCCGAGCAGCAGGCCGGCGACCATGGCGACACCGATCCACACCGGCAGGAACCGGTCGAGGATGGACAGCTTGCCGACGACCGGCTGATGCTCAGTCGTCGGGGCGGGGCTGGTCACGAAAGAACCTCCAACGAGATGGCGGGGTCACCGGACTGCAGGATCCCGGCGAGCGAGGACAGGACTTCGGGGATGACGCGGTAGTACACCCACGAGGCGCGGCGCTCGGACTCGAGCAGGCCTGCGGTCTTGAGGACCTTGAGGTGGTGCGAGATCGTCGGTTGCGAGACGTCCACCGCCGGCGAGATGTCACACACGCAAGCCTCGCCTCCCTCGTGGCTGGCGATCAGGCTGAACAGGCGCAGCCGGACCGGGTCGGCCAGGGCCTTGAACACCGCCGCGAGGTCGACGGACTGCCCCTCCGACAGAGGCTCACGGACCAGCGGTGAGCACCGCACGGTCACATCGGTCAACGGAATCGAATTCGACACACATCAATATTGACAGATATCGATGTTGGACACAAGCGTGTCTGGGTTATAGGTAGCGACAGATATCTTCGCTAGCGCACGACTTCGGATCGGTGTGTTCGGCCGCTTGGCGTAGGTGGGTGATGTTGTCGCGCAGTGCGATCAGTTCCGCGATCTGTTGATCGAGGTGGTGGATCGACCTGTCTAGCTGGTCGCGTACGTGATCACATGGGGCTTGGCCGGTGCCGCGTATGTCGATGATTCTTTTGACTTGCGCGAGAGTGAGTGCCGCCGCCTGCCCCCTCTTGATGAATTGCACGATGCCGATGGCGTCGGGGGTGTAGTTGCGGTATCCACCGGCGGTACGTCCCGGTTCAGGGAGGAGCCCCGCTTCCTCGTAGTACCGCAGCGTCGATGGCGTGGCGCCAGATTTGCGGGCGAGTTCTCCGATCCGCATCGGGTCCTCCCTGTCCGGATTCTGGGCTTGACCTTCAAGGGTACTGGAGGGTTGATGATGGTGACATGAGTGAAGAGTTTGATCTTGCGATCGTTGGTTCGGGTGCTGCAGCGATGGCGGCGGCGATCCGCGCAACAGCCATGGGCAAGTCCGTGGTGATGATCGAGCGAGGCACTTTCGGCGGCACCTGTGTGAATACCGGTTGCGTGCCGTCGAAGGCGTTGATCGCCGCGGCGCAGGCACAGCACACGGTCTCTGATGCTGGCCGGTTCCCGGGGGTCGGTGCGACCGCCGTGCCGGTAGATATGGCCGCCCTGGCGGCGGGGACACGGCGCTTGGCAGAGTCGATGCGGTCAGAGAAGTACGTTGCCGTTGCGGACTCGTACGGCTGGCGCCGCGTCCAGGGTGCGGCCGCGTTCGCGGGAACGCGGGCAGCGCCATCGCTGGTGGTCACAGCTCCCGATGGGACTACCGAGACGATAATTGCTCGACGGTACTTGGTGGCAACAGGGGCCCAACCGTCGATTCCGTCGATTCCCGGACTCAATCTGGTCGACTACCTGACGTCGACGACCGCGATGGAGTTGACCGCAGTCCCGGAATCACTCCTAGTGATCGGCGGCGGGTTCATCGCGCTCGAGCAGGCGCAACTCTTCGCGCGACTGGGGGCGAAGGTAACCGTTTTGGTGCGGTCCAGGATCGCTTCGGCCGAAGATGCTGACGTCGCAGATGCTCTCCTGGAAGCGCTCGCTGACGAGCACATCGAGGTAGTGCAGCTCGCGACCGCGACCTCGGTCGACACCGAGGCGGGTGAGGTCGTCGTGACCGCCTCCAGCCCTGGTGGACAAGGCGACTTCCGTGCGGCGAAGCTGCTCGTCGCGACGGGCAGAACCCCGAATACTAGAGGTTTGAATCTGGAGACGGTTGGAGTCGACACGAGCACCAGCGGCGCGATCCTCGTGTCGAATCAGCTCAGAACATCAAACCCGCGTGTGTGGGCAGCGGGCGATGTGACCGGCCATCCCGAGTTCGTCTATGTCGCAGCCGCGCAAGGCACAACGGTCGCCGACAACATGTTCGGACAGACCCCGCGGTCGTTGGACTACACGCACCTGCCGCGCGTGATGTTCACCAGTCCGGCAATCGGGAGCGTCGGTATGACCGAGACGCAGGCCCTCGCAAGCGGAATCCGGTACACGAGCTCGCTTCTTCCGCTCACTCACGTACCCCGGGCCCAAGTTGACCGAGATACCCGAGGCTTCATCAAGCTCATCGCAGACTCCGATAGTCATCGAGTCCTCGGAATTTCGGCGGTCGCGAATAGTGCCGGCGAGATCGCCGCCGCTGGGGTCTACATCCTCGAAGCAAGGATGACCGTCGAGCAGGTCGCCCGGACATGGGCGCCCTACCTGACCATGGCCGAGGGCATCAAAATCGCCGCACAATCCTTCAGCACCGACATCGCCCAGCTCTCCTGCTGCGCTTCCTAATTCCTGATTCCACCGATCCGCAAGCGAAGTCCCAGACAATGACCAATCCACTCGATCGACTCATCACCCCCGAGGGGTCCGGCCTCGATCCGGCAGTCCTGGTTCCCCTACTCAGGCTCCTCTCCAAGGGAAACCCCGTCAGCGTAGAGGACTTAGCAGCTGCGGCCGGACTGTCGGAACCCGATGTACGGGAACGACTCCAATCCGTTTCCGACACCGAATACGACGATCGCGACCAAATAGTCGGGCAAGGACTGACCCTCCGTCCGACCCCGCATCGGTTCACCGTCGCAGGTCACGAACTGTTCACGTGGTGCGCACTCGACACCCTGATCTTCCCCACACTCCTAAACCAGTCAGCCACCATCGAGTCGACCTCACCCGCGAGCGGTCAAACGATCAGAATCTCTGTCACGGCAGACACCGTGACCAGCATCGAACCCGACACCGCAGTGCTATCGCTCGTCGACCCCGATGACCTCAGCTCGCTTCGAACGTCGTTCTGCAACCAAGTGCACTTCTTCGCCTCCCCACACGATGCCCAAACGTGGACGCGCGAAAATCCCGGCAACCAACTCCTCGACATCACCCACGCGCACGCCCTCGGGAAAGCTCTCGCTGAACAAGCGCTCATCAGCCCGGACACAGCCCGACAGGCCGGATGCTGCTCGCCGGATCAGCACGAAGGAACCGCCCAATGACCAACACAGTGAAATCGCCCCTCGCACGCAGGACAAGAGAGATCGGCCGATGGGGCACCGCCGCCCGGACAGTGATCGGTGCCGCTTTCGTGGGAGCCGGGATCATCATCGGACCTTCCACAATCGACCTCATCATCGCGGTCGCACTGGTCCCTGCCGCGATCACCCTCGCGGTTGTACTTCGGGGTCGTGATTCGGCACCACTGCGGGTCACAGGCGCGTGGGCCATGGCCACTAACACGCTGGTCTTCTTCGCGTTCTTCGCGCTCACCCCGCCGGCGGCAGCAACGTTCTACGGGCTTTCCATGCTGCTCGCCGCTAGCCGCGGGCTCGCAGCCTGCGAAGTGATGGCGGCATCGAACGTGATCCTCAACCGAAACGACCAAGTCGGTTGCCCTGTCTTTACCCCGATCGACCGCATCGAGGGATTCCACCCACGCGACTGCGCCTAACCGCAGATGCCTCTCCTCCAGCGCAGCCTCCGCCCAGGGGGACGCCGACCGCGAGAACCAGCCGGTACAGCGCAGTGCGGCCCGCTACTGCGTTTCGCGCCAGCGCTCTCTGGTAACCGCGTCGATGGCCGCCACCCGAAGCGGTGACGGCCATCGATCGAGGGCGGACTAGCAGCAGTTCGCCGCCGCAGGGGTGCAGCACGCGGCCGGCGTCGCTTCGGAGTCCTCGGCTGTCGTCGCCGGAGTGTGTCCGCCGTCGAAGGTCTCGGCGTCAGCGAGGACGGTGTAGACCTCCCAACGCTCGGCGTCGGGGGCGGTGACCCAGACCTTGTCCTGGGTGGCGAAGCAACAGGTGGCGCCGATCTCCTCCTCGGTGAACAGCTGCTCCTCGGTGAGGCGGGCGATCTCAGCGTGCACCTTGTCGCTGGAGTCCACCTCGACGCCGAGATGGTTGATGCTGCCGCCCTGGCCGGGGTTCTCCAGCAGGACCAGCTTGAGCGCCGGGTCGGCGACGGCGAAGTTGGCGTAACCGGGCTTGACCTTCGCCGGGCCCGTGCCGAACAGCTTGGTGTAGAACGCGATCGACTGATCGAGGTCATCGACATTGAGGGCGAGCTGGACGCGGGACATGAGAACCTCCGAGGCTTCGACATACATCTAACTGTTGCTCGTTCAGTTCTAGACCACGCTTTGACATATGTCAACGAGTAGGTAGATTGAAGCGTATGCCCAAGACGCTCCCCGTCGTCGACATCAGCGCCCCGATCTGCTGTGCTCCGCTGGCCGCCGGCGTGATGGACGAGGCCGCGGCACTCGAGCTCGCCCTGCGCCTCAAGGCCCTCGCCGACCCGGCCCGGATCCAGCTGATCTCGATCCTCATGGCCGCACGTCCAGGCGAAATCAGCACCGGCGACCTCGCCGACACGGTGGGCCTGTCGTCGGCGACCGTCAGTCACCACCTGAGCCAGCTCAAGAAGGCCGGCCTCGTCAGCTCCGAGCGGCGCGGGATCAACGTCTTCTACCGGGCCGAACCTGACTCCCTTGAAGCGCTCCGGGCCGTCCTGGCCACGTGCTGCTAGCGCGAACGCGCCTCTCGCGCGCAGGTAGTGGCTGCACGACACCGTCGCGAGGCTCCCCGGCACAGCACCAGCACGATCGCCTGCGGCAGGATCGACACGCGTGGACCACATCGAGCAGCAGCTAGAGCAACAGCTCCGCGAACGCGGCATCCCCCTCACTGCGGCTGAGTTCCTCCGCGCCGTCCTCGAAGCCCTCGACGACGGCGCTTCCGTGCCTTAGCGGGACAGCGGTCGGCACGAGGAACATGCGCTGTAATCCGCAGTACCAGTGACTGTTCGGTCCTTGACTGCTAAAATCAGCAGTATGCTTCCCACGGGTCCCCGGACGATCGACAGCTTCCGCCGGATCACCATCCCAGCGAAGGTGGCGAAGGCGTCCGGAGTGCGGCAGCCTTCGTGGGTCCGGATCGGTGTCGTCGCCGACCAGAGGATCGTCGAGATCATTCCCACTCGCGGCCCGCGCGGGACGAAGCCGTCCGTACGAGGTAACCCGGATCGTCCGCGGCGGCTGCGGACGTCGCGACAGATCGCGCTGCCGGCGGCGGTCCTCGACTCGGTCGGTCTGGACATTGGGAGCGTCGTGGCGTTCCTGGCCCTGGAGGACCGCATTCATCTGTTCGCCGCGTCGCGGGTCATCGCGCCGGAGCCCGCGCCCGTGGGAGAGGAAGACCAGTGACGGCGCGGCGACGTACCCGGTCAATCCACGCAGAGGCGGGTCAGCTCCCCCTGTTCGACGTCCCTGCCGTCGCGCCGGCGGATCTGGTCGACGCGGCCGTGGTCGCGGCTGCGGAGCTCGTCCTCGATAGCTCGGTGTCGGTGTTGCCGCGGACCGAACTGTCGGGGCTTCGCGGGTATCCGGTGGTCCGATGGTCGTCGACCGTCGCCGAACGGATGTCGTCCGGGGCGGGACCGATGCTCGACGCGCAGGTCCTCGAGCTGTGGGAGATGTGCCCGGCGGAGGGCGCGGGGGCGCCGCCGGCGGCGCCGTTGAGCATCGTCGGGTTCGTCGCCACCGGGCAGTGGAAGAGGGCCCTGTATGTCGCCAGTGAGCTTCGCGGGTTCGGCGAGACCGTGGTGCTGACCGAGCGGCGGCCCACGGCGCTGAGCTTGACGGCGGCGGACCTCGCCGACGTGAGCGTGGTGCATACCTCTCACGCCGGCGAGGAACTACTGGTGCGGGGATCGAAGGTTGCCGATCCTCCGCGGATCGTCGCGGTGCGGTACTGGGAGGAGCGGCTATTCGCTCACGCCCTCGCGACAGGGGTGCCGATCACGCCGCAGCCGGCTCCGGCGTAGCGCCGATCCAGGCGGACAGGGCGCGTTTGCGCTTCCAGTCCCCGCCGGTGAGCTTCTCGATCTCGATGTTGCTCTCGTGGGCGGCCTCGCACATCGCCGTCCACGCCTGCGGGCCGTTGTGGGCGGCGATAGCGGTGGCCAAACCGCGACCGAGCATCGCGACCGCGGAGACCGAATGCGAGAACGCTGCTGCCTTCGGGATGTCAGCCGTGCGGATCCAGGTCAGGTCCCGTCCACCGCAGAGTGCGCAGTCGCAGCACCACGCGGCGTGGGACTTGTCCTTGAGGTAATGCCGCTCGAACGCGGTCAGCGACGTGTACGCGAGAAGCTCCGGGAGGATGAACGACACCGACCCGCTGGTGCCGCCCCCGCCGATGTCGGGGTAGATGTGCCGGTAGGTGGTCGATGACCCCATCGCCGCGCCTGCGGCGCCGTACGCCAGCGCCCCCAACCCCGCCGTGTCACTGCGCAGGAGCAGCACCGGGACATCTGCGGTGAGGACGTGCACCAGCCCGGTCACGACGTTGGTCCGGTCGAACGGGTCGTCGGTGTCTTCGACCATCAACGCCACGGGGATGCCGTGCGCGTTGATCTCAGACCGGAGCGAATCGGCGGCGTGCGAAAGCCACCAGCTCGCGATCGGCAGCGCCGCAATCACCTGTCCACCGAAGCGGGCCGCCGTCTTCAGGGTGGTCCGCAGCCCAGCGGTGTCGCCCTTGGCCACATAGCCGGAATCGGTCAATGCCCACGTCAGGCCCGCGCTACGTTGCACGGTGATCCAGTCGCGGGTCGGCTCCGCCGTCGCCACCTTCCGCTGCCGGCCGCTGTAGAGGTTCGCGTCGAGCAGCAACGCTGCTTCGGGGCACTTCTTGCGGGTCTGATCCGCCGCGGTCCTCGCCACCGCGGAGCGGTGGGTCCGGGACTGCCACGGCACGGAGTAGACCGCGCCGACACCTTCCGACGCGATCAGCGCGCGAGTCGGGTCGATCAAGGTCGTCGGGACCTGAACGAACAGGTCCGTCGACATGCCCTCGAGCCGGTGCTGCCCGACCTGGATGGGCCGGGCACCTCCAGCCCGTTCAGTGCTGGTGGTATCGGTTGTGCGATCAGAGTCGCGACTGTCGTTGGTCAACGGTGCCTCCTCAAGGCAGTGTGGATGAGCCACCACGCCAAGGTCCGCATCGCTCGCCCACACCAGCGTTCCGGTGTTTGGCGAACCCGCGCACACCGTCTACCATCGGAGGCGTCATCCAAAGACATTCGCAACGGTCACGGTATCGAGGGGCGAACCCTCGGAGTGGTGATTCGGTTGTTCAGCTGAGCCCGGTTCGTCGGCAAACGAGCCGGGCTTAGCTGTCTCTATTCTAGAGCCTCACCATGACAGGTTCCGGGACGTGGAATCGCGGTTCGCTCCTGACCCTACCGACGCGACGACGTGCGTGGAGGCTAGGGCATTCCGAACCACGTCTTCACCACCTGAGAGGCCAGGTTCAGGAACTTGGTGCACCGTTTTACCCACCGGGAGACTCGCTAGCAGTTCCGTCCAGCTTTCGAATGGCGTCGATCACCCTCCGTCCGTGGGCGGTCAGGGTCATAGGGCGATTGCGCTCGGCACGGTCGAACAGAGCTCCGCCGGTCTCGCGTTCGAGCCGGAGAAACTGGTTCGTGAGGGTTGCCTGGCTGGTTCCTAACGCGTGTGCAGCCTCGGTCAGCGTGGGGAATCGCGATGCTGCTTTCGCCCGTTCCAGTCGGTCGCGCCCGCCCTGGGCCGCAACAGCTGTGCGCAAGATCGGCGGCACCGTTTTCGCGGCGGCCGCGGCGTCGAGGGCCGCGGTGTGACTGGGTCCGCCGCGGGGTCTCATCGGAATCTCGTGTTTGTTCGCCCACCGAGCCAGGTTCGCCGTGCTCATGCCCAGTTCTCGGGCTATGTCAGGGAGGGCCCTGCTGTTGGTGACATATTGCTGGTAGAGCCAGTCGCGGTCGATGATGATCTTCGCGCGCTCGGTAGCGGGGATCGTCGGGATCTCGTATTCGGTGAGGAGTCGACGGATCACCTGACGACTGACTCCAATACGGTTAGCGATCTGTCGCAAGGTGAGGCGATCGTGATGATAGAGCTGGGTCAAAGCCTCCGGGGGGAGCTGCGTTCGAGCGCTGGCGTACTTCCGGCGGCCGGTATCGACTGGGAGGGGATTGACGATCAGCTCAAGGCGAACCGCCTCGCCAGTGGTGCCGAGGTCGCGGGCGGCGGCGCCGATGGGAAGGTCGCGTTCTCGGATGAGCTTTCGAAGGCGATCACGGTCGATCAGTCCTGGTCGCGGGCCAGGGAGGTCGAGACCAGCGAGGAGCTCAATTGGCGGCTCCCAGGCAATTGGTTCCTCATCGATGCCCGCGGCGTCCAAGAACACCCGTGCGTGGTTGATCAGCTCGTCCCGAAGGCCGGGTGTCAGATCGCGGGGAAACGCGGCGATCTTAGCGAGCAAGTCTGCGGACCCGTCAACCGTGGGGACGCCTGTGAGCTCCTCGCGAAGAAACGCCCGAACAACAGCCGCCCGGGCGGAGCCGCCCTGTGACGGCGTTCCGGTGCGGTGGCAGATCTGCCTCCACTCATCGTCCGGAAGCAAACCGGTGCAATCGAGTGCCCGTCGGCGCTGATAGTCGATCGGTACGCCGCGCTCGACAACGTAATCGGCAACGCGTGTCAGACCCGCGCACACATCGCTCCAGTGTTGATCGGACTCCAGAATCTGTAGGAATCGGGATAGGGCATGGCCAGCCAGGTGACCTCCGACCTGCTGACCAGCGGCCGTCAGATTCAACCGAGTGCCCACCAACTGTAAGGCCGCAGACAATGCCAGGCGCATCATTGTGCGCCTCGCCGCCGGGACCGTGAAGGGCAAACTGATTCCGGCCCAAAATTGCGTCGGCGTGTGACGCGCTAGTAGCTCTGCGCGCCCACTGGTCACCAAGGTGGGAAGGTCGGAGTGAGTGCGGTAGCGAAGTTGGTCGGACGGGTCGAGCATCGGGGATAGCGCGGCGAGCTGGACACCGGTCAGGATTGGTGAGATTCGCGTCCCCCAGCCGATGTTCGTCGGTTGAACACTGAGGCCTGTCTCCCGGGCCGAGGTCACTAACCATCGCAGGCGATCAGCTGCGGCTGCGAGGTCCGAGCAGTGCAGAACGTCGATCGCGGCACTGACGCCAATCGCAGCTGTGACGGCTCTCGCTGGCGCTTCGAGGGCCGGCTTCGTGCGGCTCTGTCGGACTTGTCCGGATCGTGCACCACCTTGTTCATCGACTGCCCGGTACTCAACCGCCAGTTCGGGTCCCACTCGCGCTAAGAGCTCTTCGTCGGTGGCGTAGGACAGTACTCGGCCGCCGATGGCGCGAATGTCGGCAAGCACAGAAGCCGCAGGCTGTGGAAGGCGCGCGTAGACCCCGAACCGCACGACTCCGTCGTCGATGATTCGATCGATGAGGGCCTGTGCCCGAAGAGCGGGGTGCGCACCAGGAAGGTCGAGGACCTCGGCAGCCGTGAGATCGGCGCCGCACCGTCGGGCCTCCCGTCCAATGCCTCCTTCCTGCGCCGGCGATGCACATCGGCCGGGGATCGGGGTGCAGTGGCCCGGGAGCGGGCGGCGGCGTGGAATTCTATGGCAGCGAGGGCATTCGTCGGACAGCAAACAACGATGGTCGGTGCAGGCAAACGCCCAGCCGAGTCGCCATTCGAGCTTCCATCGGCCGCCGTTGCTTCGGAGGCAGTGCGGGCAGAAGCGGGATCCGGTGCGGCGGGTCCATGCCACTTCGCGGCGCAAACTCCGCGACTGCGAGTCGATGCGCACCGCGGTCCCGTCGAACCGGGTGAGGGTCATCATCGAAAATTCGACGTCGCTGCCCGTGGCGGCACACAGGCTGGCTACTTCGGCCTCGCTGAGTGCGATCGTCCAGGGCGGGTACCCAAGACCTGCAGGCGCAGGTATGTCGACTGCGTCGAGAAGGTCTCCCCACGCTGAGTCGGCGCGGAAGGCGATCGCTTCGAGCCAGGAATCGATCGCTTCGCCCGGCACCGGGTCCACCCTGAAGGGAAGCGAACGTGGCACTGTCATCCGGCCCTGCCGATGCGAGTTCTCAGGCAGCCGTTGTCGAATGCCAGGCGCAGTTCTTCGCGAGCCTTCTCCGATGCCTCGTCGATCTTGACCCGATCGAGCAGTTCCTCGTCGAGGCGCTCATACCCAGTCCGGACCGCGCGCTGACATCCCCGGTTGATCAGGGTCATCAGTGAGCCGATCTGGCCGGTACACCGGGCATACAGGTAGTCAGAGAGATCGTCGGCGATCATGCCCGGATACTTTTCGGCCAGAACCACCCGCTGCTCGATCGCCTTGAGCGTCTGACGCCATGCCCGGCGCCCAGCATCATTGGTGACACCGAAAGGATCCATTGTCAGCCGCGTTGTACGCCGGCCGGTCTGCGCGAGAAGAGCATCTCGGTCACTACTGCCCTCGGAGAACAGTCCCCGCGCCTCCAAACCGACGCCAGCGAAGATCACCGTCAACGGGAACTCGTTGGCGATGTACTTGAAGTGGTTGCTGACCTCGACACCGGAGGTGGACTGCAGCCGCAGGAAGTGCAGATCATCGACGATGAGGATCTTCGTTTCGCATGCCAGCACGCAGTCCAGGGCTCGGTGGGCGAAGTCGGCGGCGTTGCCGCGGCGGCCGCCTGGGTGGGCGTAGAACGCGAGCATCGCCCGGTTGAACTCGCGTAGGCCAGTGTTGCCGGTCAGTCCCACCCGGCACACCGGCCACCGTTCATGACCTTCCTCGGTCGTAGTGCCGTTCTCGGCTACTTCGCGGCGGTGGAACGCGCGGGCGAAGCTCAATACCGCGGTGGTCTTCCCTAGTCCGGGTACTGCGTCGATCGCAACGGCGCCTTTCGGTTTGTCTCCGTCCTGGGCGTTGGAGTCGATGACATCCCAGAGGTTTTCGTGCACCTCGACCAGCTGTCTGGTCTTGAGGGGCCCGAGGTTCGCGTGCCACTCGCGGCGCTCACGGTCGTAGTCGGTGCGCTCCTTGTCGGTCAGTCTGTCGAGTTCATCGCGGTTCAACGCCTCCGGTGGAACACGTGCGGGGGTGTTGACGAACTTCTGCCACCCTTCCTTTCGGGCGAGGGTCAGATTGTCGAGTGTCGCGGCGGTTTCGGTCATACGTCCTCCAGCGCGTCGGAGTAGAAGTCATCGATGTTTTCCTGGTCGAATCGATCGTCGTCACCTTCCTCGCCGGCGTAGTCGAGACCGCGATCAATCGCGGTGTCCTCTGCTTGCACATCGCTTTCGTCCTGGTCGGGAGCGAGCACGCGGGCGACCGACGGCAGTCGATCCACACGCGCTTCGCCCTGCGGTCGCTGCGACAGTTCGGTCTCGCGTGACATTCTCAATGCAATGCGCCGTTCCACTCGGGTCGAGCCCAGGCCGATGTTCCACCGCTCCAACAAGTCAGCTACCGCAAGGCGGTCGTTGGGGAATCGGTACTTCGATGCTGCTAGCTTCCTTGCGTAGAGCAGTGCATCCTCGCTGAACGGCATATCGATCGACGGTGCGTGCTCCCACACCAATGTGTGCCAGGTCCGCTCATCTGGGCGCCGGAAGTACACCTTGGTGATGTCGTCGGGATCGCAGTGGATCGGCCATCGTCCCTTGGCCTCGCCGGTGAACCGGCTCGCGAGGTTACGGTAGCCGTTGAGCCCGTCTCCGTTGTAGCGGCGGCCTCCGATCTCGACACCGTAGTGAAGAATTTTCCGCCATACCGGCTTGAGGAACTCGAATGCCAGGTCCGGATCGCGAGGCGCCTCAATGTATCCGGCGCGAGAAACACCGTGCTCGAACATCGCGGCGGGCGACATACGTAAGCCCGGAACTCGCGGGTCGAGCAGGCTCGAATGCTGGCGGTGGTGGTAGACCTGCGCAACCCACTCGCGGATGATGCTTTCGAGCTCGTCGATGTAGAAGAACGCTCCGCCCTCAGGATCCTCGCCGCGCGAGTGGACATCAGGTCCCTTGTACCCCGGCAAGGCCTGGAGGAGATCTTCACGAATAGTACGAAAGAACCGCTCAACTGGCCCTTTGTCGCGGCCGGTTCGGAGCCGAGCTGGCTGCACCGAAATCCCGAAGCGCTGGCACACACTCATCACGTGGTTCGAGAGGTAGACCTTGCCATGGTCCACGACCAGTGTCTCAGGGACAATAGCTGGTCCAGCGGCCGCATCCGCTGGCCGCTCCGCGGTGACATCTACAAGTACCGACCGCGGTACTCCGTGAGCTGGCCACACCGCGTATTCCGGCCAGTCCGCGCCGGCCGGACGTGGGCTGAAAACCTCGTACATCACGGTCGCTACATCAACCGATTTCGTGGAAACCGGGGTCAATCGCAACCCGGTGATGCAGCGGGTGTACCAGTCCATCGCGACGGTCAGTTCGACCTGCACCCATCGCAGCGTCAGAGGATCGAGCCCGAAGACATCGAGCCTGGTTGTGTCCATCAGCATGTACTCGCCAGGCCGAGTTGGACGGAGCTTGCCGTACACGCCTTCTGGCCGCTCAGCGATGTCGCGATTTCGCTTGGCAGACAGTCGAAATGTGGGATAGCGCTGTTCCAGATACTCGAGAACGCGGAAAGCATTTGTCCGAGACGGGATGGCGACGACCCCTTCTCCGAATCGCGCCAAGACCCGTGCCTCCGCGCGTGCCATCACCATCGTGCGGGACGGTTTCGACTCGGTGGCGTGCTCAACCATGACTTCGACAGCTGTGTCTAACCACCGCCGATCGACAGACGGGAAGGGCTCCGCCTCTCTCGTACGTCGCGCGTCTACCAGGCCTGCGGGCCCTTCAGTGCGGAACTTGGACACCCACCGCTCCACAGATCGCAAGCCGACGCCCAGTTCGCGCGCCTTCGCTGCGTAGCGGTCAGTGAGCGGGCGGTCGCCGGAAAACTCCGGCCTGGGCTCCCCCTTGCTCGCAGTCTCCGCGCTGCCAGATCTGTACCCGGTAAGAATCTCGCGTACGTGCCCCGCGCGTTCCGTCACCTTCTGAAGCTCTGCCGCGGACAACTCACCGAAGATGACGCCTGCAGGCTCGGTTGCATCAGTGCTCGAAACGCCAGGGCCGGTCGGGAGGACCCGACCCCGGACCGAAGACAGCAACTCCGCGAGGCCAACTCGCATGTACTGCCCTGCAGCGCTTTTCCCCAGCACATCGACGACGCCCTTAGCCGTGGCGAGCTCCACGATCTCGAACGCCTCGCCGTCGTACATGTACCGTCCGCCAACCTCAACCCGCTCAACGCCACTCACAAGACCCTCGAAATCTGAGTGCGACTAGTGATTGCGGCGTCAATGTCGACGTGCAGCCGACGCCGCCATATCAAGTGCAGCACCGCCGCTCGCACGCTCGCGTCAGGACGATCTGGCATCCGATCGATGAGAGCACCAATCGTCAATCCCACCTGAGCGACCGCCTGAACCGCCTCGCAATGGTCAGGCACGATTGCACTCTCGCGCCGATAGCCAGCGAGGAATCTGACATTCGCGGCCCTCCGCGGCGGCGGCTCGGTGGCGACCTCGTATCGCCACCCCTTGGCCTCGACGACATCCCGAGTCAAGTTCAAAACCCTTGCAACATCATCATTATCAAGCCTTCGAGCAGGCTTTACGTCAACGACGACCGGGCCGGAATCAGTATCGAGTAGGAAGTCCGGAACGTGCCTCCGCAGGACACCATCGACCTCAGTCGCGAGAAGGAAAGGCTGGGCCACGATGCCCCGAACCCGATCGTCGAAGTCTGCGAGCATCAGGTTAGCGAGCTCCAGGCGGGACTCATAGATCACCAGATTGGCTATGACAGCTTGAAGAGGCCCCGGCTCGACGGCTAGACCTGGCCCCGTTTGCGACTCGCCGGTGGTGTTGCGACGGTTTGATCTGGCCCCACCTGATGGTTGCTCGTGAACATCGTT